>NZ_JACDXT010000047.1 GCF_016464015.1 Psychrobacter sp. bablab_jr014 | reverse complement strand
TGTCAATTTTAGTGGCGCAAGGGAAATCCTTTAAATAGATTTTAGTCCTATAATGCTAAACTTATGCCCGTCGTAAACATTTCGTACACCTTTAATAAGATTGTGTAATAGCAAGGTATGAACACGCGTAAACTCTGTATGTGTAATTTGCGAATTTATTCTGCACTAATTTAAAACTCATTCTGCACTAAGTTTTTGTAAGTTATTCTGCACTAATGCGGGTAAGCACTAATGCAGAATACTAAGTATTCAACTTACACTATATAAGTATGCCGCAAACAGTTCTAAACCGAGCGGTGCTAATTTGCCCCGCCATAGTGACTGCACCGTACTGTCCGAATCAATGGACACACTACTCTGTAAAATAACTGCACCAGTATCCCAGCCGTCGTCCAACTGATACAGCGAACCGCCAGTAAATGCCTCACCTGCATAGAATGCGTCTGCGACGGCGCTTTTACCTTTATAAGCAGGCAGCAGGCTTGGGTGATAGCCTACCGCGCCCAGTCTAGCCTTAGCCCGCGCATCAACACTGACAAAGCAATACGCATGTGCCATCAATATGACATCAATACCGCTAGGTACATCATCTGCCGTTAATGTTTTGCCGTATTCAGACACAGATATACTTAGCTTATTGGCTAATACAGCCGCCCTGTCAGTCAAAGAAGGCACTGACATCAATACAACTTCCACATCGTCCATATCGCTACAGAGCTGTAATAAATGCTCAGCAAGCCACTTTTGACCAACTATCATCACTTTAATCATAGTCAGCCCCCAAATAACGAAAGCCCTGTATAGCGCGAAAATGCCCGCCATACTTGCCTTTTGACGTGCTTGTTTTACTAGGCTTATCACCGTATAGCTTGCCGCTAATCTGTGTCCATTTAGGGTCACGTCGTAGAGCAGCCGCTAGATTAGGGTGACTGGTGTGGAATATTGTCCGCAGCGGCTTGTTATAGCGATTATCACCATTCAGCCAGTCATCACAGATACGATTAAGAAAGCGCATACCGATGCCCGCGCCTTGCCATTCGGGCATTACAACCAATCGACACGCACGCGCTTCGATGAGTCCTGGGCGCGTTGATACCGCAAGATGGGCAACAGGTTTACCATCAACCACCGCCACGTAATTTGTGGCCGCAATCATGCGGGGCAGCTTTAAATAGTGATGCGGCTCAAATAGTTCCCAAAATCGCCAGTCTGTTTGATAGATGTCAAAGTCGATGGCTGGTCGTTGCCGAAGTTGCCCCCGTGTAAATTCGCCTTTAGAGGTGTCATATACCCAGTCGGGTTTTAGCCAATCCAATACGTCATAATGACAAGTAAGTAATACCGCTTGCTTGCCTTTAGTACGTCGCCACGACTTGGCAAAGGCATTAGCCCCTATACAAGCAATTTGACGATCAACGACACTACTAAATTCATCAATGATTAGCCTGTCAGGTGCATCAGCGAGCGCCCGCGCAAGGTTGGCACGGAATTGTTCACCATTGCTCAGCACGTGAAATGGGCGTAGCCATGCGGGCACTGTGCCAAGACCCACCGCTGATAGGCAAGCGGTAGCTTCGTCAATACTGCCATCGGCGGCAATTTGGTCAATAATTGGCTGTGTCTTATCCCATTTAGGATTATGAATCGGTGTACCGCGCCACAGCTTTTTGCCGATGCTGGTTTTACCTGTGCCTGAACCACCGACAATAACACCGATTTGCCAATCGTTATCGTCAATAGGTAAATCAGCGCTGATATGCACGTTTGCGCCTTGCTCTACATTAAAGAGACTTTTAATACGCGCAGCACGGTAGCCGTCATGATCAGTACATTGGTGATGAATATCAATGTTCATACTGCCACCACCTTAATATTATAGTCCTGTGCCTTTAGTGCGTCATAGACTGCTTTTTGGTGCTGCTCATCGTCACAGTTGACGATAACGCCATGCTTCGGCTTGTATTTATAGCCATTTTTGGCGGGTGCTTTGGGGTCGACCGTTGGGGTCTTTTTGCGTGTGGCCACGAGGTTGTCCTTGTTTAGTTTGAGACTCGCGGTCTTCTGATGTGGCGCTCACGGCGCTCAGGTGATTTAGCGTTTTACAACGCGGGCATTTGATTGATAGACGATCAAAATTGCCGATTTTGAGTAGTTTTTTGTTGCATTCTTGGCATGAAATAAACTTCATAATTTTTCCTGTGCTTAGCGTTAGAACCGCGTTAGATTCTGTGTTACACTCCGCTCGCTGTGTACACGGCGGCGGAGTCTTAGCTTTGCGACAGGGTATAGCTGTCAAAGAGGGTAGTAGGGTGCTCTAACACTCTATTACCGCTCCGTCTTTCATTTATTAGGTAACCCGCTCCCAGCAGTCGAGTGTCTGCGATGGCTGCATATTATTGTGGGGTTGATTACCGCCACGCGATTGCTCAGTTGCCCGTTCCCAATCAGTCGCAGTTAAATCTCCCGTCCCGTACTCTTCAGGCTGCTTGTTATAATCGCCTGCTGCTTGTGTTTCTAGCCCAGACTCAGAAGCATTACTGCCAAATTTATCAAAAACATCATCTTGACTGTGTTTATGTTCTGGTGTTTCTTCTAACGTCAAAGTATGTTCACGCTCACCATATAGCTTGCCATGTGTTCTAAAGTCGACATGGTCTTCGGGGTCGGCAGAAAAACCAACCGCCACACGCCCTTGTAATGCACGCTGCCATGTACCGTAGCCCTTGTATTCTGCGACTTCTGCTGCTGTAGCGAAATGCTTAGACGTCCAAAACAGCTCGCCTATTTGTGTATCTTCATAAGTGCGTGATTCGAGTTCATCTAAGCGCTCACGGTCTTTTTCAAACATCGCTTTATAATCTTTGATAGCATCTTCAAGCACTTTTTTTTCACCGAATTGCTGTACTAGCGCCTTTAAGAGTTGCCCATTATCCGATTTATCTAACGCCAGTCCTAAGCCTTCGATAACGCCCGCCACTTCCTCTTGGAGTGCGTTTGACCATTCAGGCGTGAAATAAGTCGCGTCTTGATTGGGCAAATCACTGTTGTCGTGAAACCCTGTTTTACCGTCGCCGTTAGCGTTGGCGCGCGCGGTGGCTGAATCAATGCGGTGCATAAGTGTCCTTATTTAATATCAAGTCTGAGAGAAGCGGGTAAGTAATGTTTAGATAAGCACGCCATATCTGCCCGAATCGGTTTTGCTAACGTCAAGGTGACACGAAAGCGCAGCCTGTCTGTATTGAGCGGATCGACACACGGCCCTAAGCACTGCATAGGCACGTAAGTTTGTACCGATAAAACCGTTTGATTGTAGCGGGCAAATAGCGCGTGTAGCCCTGCAATATTAAGCAGTACGTGCCCCTCACGCTTGACGCGCTCAATTTCAGCGCGGCGGTCATCGACTGTATTGCCGACATCACTTTGACCACATAAGAGTGGCAAGCCGTACTCACGCTCAAACTCATCAATCAGGGCATCAGGTATGCCCTTTAACACCGCAAAAATGCGCGCAGATGATATTTTGACCAACTCTAACGCCTTGCTATGTGCTATAATATCTTTATATATAACTGTGTTATGGCTGTGGTCATATGCACCAAATGGCAGATGCTGCATCAGCACGTCCGCTATTTTTTTTGTCTCACTCATAGCGTCACCGTGATGTTAGCGGGGCGTATCCAGCCGACTTGCTCCATACTGATCGTCGGATTGACATTAACATTTGGCGTTAATTGCACATCAATCATGTTTGGCACTGCCATAATAAGACTATACAGTACGGCAGCTTTGTAGCTCTCAGCGGGCGTTAAGGCGTTTAAATAATCGTTGATGATTGCGCTAATCTCGCCTGTGTTAACGTTGACGCCTGTTAGTTTTGCCGTAACGTCCATTGGCACAATAGTAGGCTTAAAGGTGCGTACATCTTCCCAAAAAGCCGTGCTGTCTTTTAATACTTGCTCAGACTGCGCCAGCAAGCTATCACTGGGCAAGGTCGCCCCATTCGCGCCTTGTGCAGTAATAGCGACATCAATACTGCCCGCGCCTCGGCGTAACGGGTAGACATAAGCATTGGCGACCCCCGCGACGCTTAGTACAGCTTGGCGCAAGTCCTCGGTACGTGACAGACTCTTACCCAGCTTCTTTTTATTCCATAGTCGCCCGCGCCAACGCTCCAAACTTTCGCCGTCTGAGCCACCGCTGATGACGTCCACTTGCGCCACGCTTTGCAGACCAGACACAGGGGACACCCACAACAACGTGCCTGTGGCGTTATACGCTGCACCTGTCTGCGTTGCCTGTACAGATACGGACACAGGCTGTACAGCGGATAGGGTAGCGCTCGACGTGGTTTGCCAGTAGCGTCCATAGCCATCGGTTAATTTGCTGCCAATCGGCAACACGATGCCATCAGTTGTGCCGCTTGCCAGTACTTGCCCTGTCGCCGTTGAGCCATCAAGGCGCGGCAAACCCAGCTCTTCAGAATGTATATATAAGTACGGCTCATCTGCTGTTTGGACAAATAATTGCTTTAAAATATACTCTTGATGGCTATATAAGCCCTCTGCGACCGCTGCTGTGCCTGATGCGCGCACATCGGCGTCTGAGTCACGTGGCGGCAAGATGCCCGTCTGATTGACGTACTCTTGCATGATAATCGCTTTAATGTCGCTATAAGCTGGCGTCTGATACATTATCCTGCTACCTGTACGTTGATAGATGTTGTCGCTTGGCTGCCATCGGCTTGTGTCAGCACTGCTTTGATTGATAAGTGCCCCGATGTGCTGTTATCAGCAGTGACGTCAATGCTTGTTAAATAATACGGCGCACGTAACGGCTCAAGCGCAGCTTTTGCCCACGCAAGTGCTTGCCTACGCATACGTGGCACGTCTTTACTGCGCTTGAGCTTGTACAGCTCACTACCCAGCGCTGGGTCTGCGAAATATGACCCCTTAGGTGTCATCATGCGCAGATATGCTGCCTCTGCTAATGCTTGTTTGCCAGCAGAGCGCGGGGCACTGATACTATCAAGCGTATAGTCATTATTCACTTGGTCAAAACGCATTGTATAGCCCCATTTTAGCCGCAGGCGGTGCAGCGCCCATATTGCCATGCCCGTGAGTGTTATAAACCGTCCTCATTTGATTCATTGTCCCCAGCTTATCAGCCACTTCACCAGTCGCTTTGATGTCGCCGTCGACTTCTAAATCAGTGTTTACTTTGACCTTATCTTTAAGTAGTCTTATTTCCACACCGTGCTGGTTATAGACGACTGTTTCACCATCTTTGAGTTCGACCGCTACCGCGTCACGTCCCGCGACAATGACAAAGTTACGCGCTTTACCACCCATTGGTAGCATGACCACCTCGGCATCCTTTGGCAGCCAACTTGCAAACCCAACTTGCTGATATAGTGGTACGTCATCGACCAGCTCGCCCGTCAAGCCCAGAACCTGCAAGGCTTTGTTGCCTGTGCGTTTTATCGTACCGATAAGCGCCTGGCGAATAACTGGGGCTTGTTTAAATGGGTTCATGTTTACCTACTTTTTGATTAAATCAGCGAATTTAACAGGCTGCATCCAGTCATCCGTCCGTTTAAGTCGTAGTTCTGTAGTTTTGCCATTGGCGCGTGATTGCTGCAACGTGCGCCCATATATCACCCAGTCGCCCGCCGCACGCGGCAAGACATTGCTGTCAAAGCTCACACTCCAACCAGTGCGCCAAGGCTGCCCGTAGTGCGCCCAGCCTGATACGGATAGGGTTAAATCGGTGCTATCAAGAAGCGCGTCCGACATGGCTTTTTGGGCAAACTTTTCCGCCTCCGCTTGCGTGTCTGACCGCCCATCACTGACGATGCGGTAACGCTTTAATGGCAAGCGGTCGCTAGTGGCTTTCGCCTTAAAATTACCGCCTTTGCTGTTTTGCCCGACAATCTCAAACGTGCTAAAAGCGTTAGAAATATCATGCTGATAATTGGCATCAAGCACGTTGTTTTGATCGCGTCGGTCATCGCTATATAAATAAAACTTAGGCTTAATCGCGGGCTGGGGCACATCAAACGGATTACCAATCATCAAGTGACCGTCAGCCGATAGCCACACGTACTGTCCCGATGCTTGCGCGGCAGCAGACAGTACATCCCACACGCTTTCACCGATGTCCACGCCTGTTTTACCTTTGAGCCAGTCCTGTTGTACCTTACCGATGGTAATGGGCAGGTTTGCCAAGTCACCGCCCGTCACATAGCGTTTAATCAGCTCAGACAGGCTAAGGTTCGCCGCAGCATCAATCGGCGCGTGGCAGTCGAGCAGCTGTCCTGCTAGGTCACGCCCTGATAGGTTTGTACTTAGACTTGAACGCGCAACACGCTGCCCAATACGGTCTAAAATACCTGTTAAAACCGTCTCGCTGTTACAGCTCACCGTACAAGTACTGCCCGCGTTAATGCTGTCGGGTAGGGCGTCATGCGCTGCATCAAACCAGCTAAAGCTAAACGCATCCGCTGGAATTCCGATGTCGCTATCGACGCTTAAATCGTCCCACGTTGAACACACCACGCCGTCAATGTGTAGCGCTATCGTCTCGTTATCTTGCATAGCACATTACCCGCGTGCCTGTCGCAATCGTTGAGGCATCGACCAGTCCACGGTTCAGCCGCGCAAGCTCAGGCGCGCGCGTATGGTCGCTATAGAGCGAGTGCGCCAGCAGTCGCCATGTACACGGCGCGGCTACTGTATGCTGTATAAGTGGTGGTCGGCTATTAATCACGCTGTCAGTTAGTGTTTGCAGCTGCGCCGCCGCTTTTTTTAAACTACGAATGATGGGCGTAATGTCTGTATTGACGACAGGTAGCGACTGGTCATGCTGCACCGTATCGTCTGTGCGGATAGCATCAATCGCATCTTGTATTTGCTGTCGTGCTTCGTCGTTGATTGCCGTCAAATCGCTTGGCGTTAGCGTCGGTGTTTTTATCTCGTTTGCTAAAATACTGATGACAGCGCGGCTCATCATAGCCGCTGGTAGCACTTGTCCTGTACGGCGTAGTGGTGGCACATCATTACCACCAAACACGTCGCCAATGGCCTTAATACGGTTAAATAACCTGCGCCAGTTGCTCATCGGGTCGTAATCTAAAGGCAGCATTTTTACAATACTGTCCACATCACTAACAATACTACCCAGCCACGCGGATGGGCTGAGCAAGTCGTCTACACGCACAAGGTTCGTGCCAAGTGTCGTACGCACCGCACGTAATTGACTGCGGATGGCTTCGGGGATGCTGCGCGTTTGTGCGATGGCTGCGTCTGTTGTCATCGCTGACAGCTGCTCTTGATAGGTTGTCAGCTCGTCTGTTGCCGCATTTAATATGATGCTGTCCGCCGTTTGGTCGGCGGCTGGCATTGGCTCAGGCGTAAAGTGCTGTATAGTGCGCTCAGGTTTGGCTTGCACAAACTGCATGTCAACGGTGCAGCCATCAACAATGTCGCTGTCGTGCTTGACGCGATAATTGGCACAGATAGCATCCAGCGTGCCAAACACGGGGTGTACCAGTTCACCCGCACCTTGGGCATCTAACGCAGTCAGTAAACTATCTAACGCTTGTTCGTAATCACCGCCATCGATAATCGCGGTCATACTGATAGAGCGTGGGTTATTCCCCATGTCATAAATGTCAGCATCGTTGGCATAGGGCGCTTGGTGCGTTGCTAGCGCTTTGTCTGAACTGTCATCGACGCCAAAGTATTCAAACGCTACCCCACGGAATGAGGCATCATATAACTTGTCTTGCCATGCCATAGAGTTGACCAAATGTTCATGAATAAGCGTAATTGTGGCATACTGTCGGCTTTAAGTATTGGGGACGGGTTTCCGATTATGAGCAAAGGTTTTTTAATAGCAATAGCAACGATTATGTTAGTGATTGGCGGTATTTGGGGGGTAGGTAATATATACAAACCAAACCCTGCCGCATCTAATGCCACCAATAATCAGGAGTCAGGCGTAAACCTAACAGAAGAAGAACGGCAACGGCTCATAAGTGCATTTGTTAGTAATTACACCTATACAGGCAATAAAGATAAAATCGATCAAGCGCTAGAAGAAATACAAAGCAGAACCGACCCTACCGTGCCTGAAATGAATCAGTTTGTTATTGATGAATATCAAAAATCTATGTCTGAGTTAGAAAATTTGGCAAGACAAGGTGATTACCAAGCACAGCGTAACTTTGCATTTGCTCACGCTACTGATCCCAAAGTAGCGGGTGCTGATCCAGTGACAGGCTGTGCATGGTATTTGGTGCTATATAATTCCGATGCGCCTCAAATAAACGATGCTGATTTGTCAAATATAAATCTCTATTGTGGTACTAAAATGCTTAGTGTAGAACAGCAGAGCGGAGCAGAAACAGAAACAAATCTACTATTAAAAACCATATATGACAAAGACAGTGACATCAAAATTAGCAGTTATATAAACGGTTAACGGTAGGGTCCAAACTTACCGCGCTTATTTTGCTTACCAATCTCATCCATCATGTTCATAGCGGTACTGTGACCGCCAATGGTGATGGTTGGGTTAAAGGTAGGAACGGGCTTTGCAGCAATAGCGGATAAATGCGATATCATAACGCCTTGCTGGGCGACTATCTGCGATTGAATCTGCTTGGTTTGCGCTTGTTCATTCACCATCTGGTCTTGTTTCTGTTTTGTCTGCTGCTGCTCGGCAATCATCTGATCGTACTTAGCGTTAGCATCCAGCGCTGCCTGTGCCTCGTCATTACCAGCAGCGGCTAGCGCTTTTGCGATAGCTTCGCCGATGCTATTACTGATTGATGTACCCTCGATTGACTTGCTAATACCAGTCCCTATCAGATAACCACCAGCAGCTCCCCCAGCTACTGCCAAACCCGCTGTACCAGCAGCACCCGCACCAGCAGCAGCAAGACCACCACCAATTCGACCAAGTAGCCCACCAGTTGCCCCAGCGCCCGCGCCGCCCATTAGACCGCCTACCGCACTTGCCGCCCCAACAGTAGCGAGCGCAAGCCCCGCGCCATACGCCGCTATCGCTAAGCCCTCGTGCTTTTCCATAAAACCGCTTAGCTGTCCGTTAAAGTCACTTAACTGGTCATTGACCTTAGTATATAGTTCATAATTGATGTTAAGCTGCTCTTGTTGACGACCCATAGCTGTCGCCCATTCGTCATCTTTAAATAGCTCATGCAGCCCGTCAATAGTACCGTCTGCATTATCAAGACCCGCTTTGATACGCTCATTTTCTGCACCATTTGTGCTGATTGCTAGAGCTGCCATTAATGCCTGTCGGTCTGCAATAATTTCACCCAGCGAAGAGCCTTCTAACATTTGACCCATTTGCTCATATACAGCTTTTGCTTCTTGCCCTTTCGCCCCTGCTGCCTGTGCTTTTAACGATTGATATTGACTGTTACTTGCAAGCTCGCGCTCCAGTAAGCTGACAAATGCGTCGACTTGGTCAATACCCTTTGCTTTTTGCTGCCGTGCGTATTCAGACCAGACCAGTTCTCCGTCGGAGTTTTTAGGGTCGCCTTTGCGCGGGGCAATAGTAGCGGCGATAGTGCGACTAAACTCACGCGAGTTGATTTTCTGTAGCAAGTTGACGACGTTGTTACCAGCTTCGTCCTGATTGCCCGCCGTATTAATAGCAACCTGATTCATGGCTACGATTTTCTTTAGACCTGCCAGATCGCCATAACCTGCCGATTTTGCTAACGGTAGCTGACGGCTTAGGTACTGCGCCATCGTATCGTATTCAAAGCCGCCTAGCTGCCCACCAGCCACGGCGATGTCTTGGCCGCGCTGGATTTGCTCAGGTGTTAAACCAAAGTTTTTTAACTGTAACGTTACTGCCGCCGCATCTGTTGCAGTCGCTCCCGAGACGAAGGACGCACGCTGTGTAATACCAAGTACTTTCTGTACTGATGCCAAGTCGTACGCGCCACTCGCAATCAAAGTATCCGCAGCATCAAGTGCGCCTTCTCTTGTGCCGCCGCTTGCACGCACAGCTGACATCACTGTCTTGTCTAGCTCTACTTTGACAAGTTTGCGATCAGCAATAGACATACCTGCGCCATACGTTGCTGTACCAGCTGTACGGGCAAGCTGTTCATCGTACGTGCGCGCGGGCTTAATCTGACTATTAACGACAGCAGCTCCCGCAACGACGCCGCCTGCGACCGCACCCGCTGTTTGCATTTTACCCATTAGTGTTGATGACGTGCGCAGCTCACCATTTAGCCGCCGTACCTCTTCGCGCATTCGTTGGTGGGCGCGGCGAATATCATTAGCTGATGCTGTGCCTGATGTGCGTAAGCGCCGATACGCGCGCTCTTGATTGCGTATCTCATCGCGTATTTGTTGCTGTGTACGCAATCCCATGCGCTGCATATCGTTAATTGTGCGCGTGTCACGGCGCTGCTGCGCAGCAATACGCCCCAGCTCACCCGCCGCATTACCAGTCAGCAGTAGGCGTAGACTAACGGTTTGAGTAGACATAATAGCGCCTTATTTTACAGATTTACTTTTGCGCCGTGACGCGACCAATTTACGCACACCAGTACTAGGGGGTGGGGATGGGTTTGTTTTAGTTGATGATGGGGTAGACGGGGTGTCTTGTTTAGATTTATTGGTATTAGGCGATAGACCGAGCATATCTAACGCCATATCAACGGGCATAGCCCACGCGGCTGCGTAGGGTACGCCTATCTTAATCAGTAGCCCGACTAATCGGACGTGGCTGCTTGCTCGCGCTCTTTTTTTTCCAGTGCCATACGCGCGATTTCTAAGCGCTGTCCGTCTTGGCGGCTTGCGCTCTCTAACTCATCGTAATTAAAACCGCGCCCCAGTGCTGGCACATAGGTCATTGCCGCGATGTCTACCAGCACTTGTAAATCTGTTTCACGTGCTGTCATTGACGCCGCGTAGCTTTGACCTACCGTGATGGGCGACAGCTCAACGTCTTTATAGCGCTTGCCGTCGATGACAATACCGACAGGCAGTGTCACCACTTCTTTAATACTTTCTGACATTATGATGTGTCCTTTTAGTTTTCGATGATTTTATCAAGCGCAAACATTTCAATCGTTCGCACCGCTTCGCCGTCAAGTTTATAGCTCTCTGACACGTCCGTCGCTTCGCAGCCTGTGTAAGTTGTACGGTGACCACCATCTAATGATTCAATCGTGACGCGGCCATCTTCGATGCCCGCCCAGTCGATGTCACCTGTTTCGGGAATGATAACGTCTACTGACAGCGTGATAGAGCTGGTTGTCTTTGTCTTTTTGCGCGTGCGTCCTTCGCGGTTCATGGTCGGGACAGGCTTTTTACCTGTGACCATTTTGGGGCTAGCGCTGGCACAATCGTACTCTACGCCATCCACCGTTAGCACAATCGTGCCGACTACTTCTGTACTCATAATTTAAGTCCTTTAAACGTGAATTTAGTACACGTCTAGCGTGGTATTAATGACGTGCATACCGCGTACCTGAGGAGCGTTTAAAAAAAGCATTGCTTTTTTAGCTCCGCAAGGGAAATCCTTTAAATAGGATTTCCAAGCGCGTGAATTTAGTACACGTCCAATGTGGTATTAATGACGTGCATACCGCGCACCCAATGCGACGGAATACGCGCGTCCACCGCCGTTTTGTCTTGCTCACTTTGCGCCACTGTTAGCGCGTCCGCCGTTGCTTTGACGTTTTCTAAAATTTCGGCGGCATCGAGCTTTAAGCAGCGATCTAAAAACAAGCTGCGCAAGTCGCGGCGGCTAGCAGCAGTATTTTTGCGGCGTGGATTGGCGGCTACTGCTGCGCGCAAATCACGGCGGACGTAGCGCAGTACTAACGCACCATTAATATCAAGCAGCAAGTCATCCGCTTGACCAGTCACTGGATTTGTACGGTACGTACTGATAAGGCGGACAATCTCAGGCTTATTGTCGTAGCCGACATTGACCATTGCCACGCCATCGTTTAATGCCTGTTCGATGCGGGTTTTGGTTAATCGTAGACTGCCATCGACCACAGGTAGCGCGGGCAGTTTGCAGCCGTTAAATGGTAAAGCGGGATCAGATTCCGCCGCGATTGTCGCGGCAATACTGGCTGACAGCTCAGGCTCAAAGCCAATCGCACCGTGATAGCAGACCGCAATGATGCGATAACAGCTCTTGACAGCGGGGTAATTGGTAAAAGCCGTGGCCGCGTCTACGTCATCAAAAGGCACGATAAGAACGGCATCGTTTTGCTCAGTCTTAGACGACACAAAGTCCAAGTGTTCGACCCACGCATTGGCGGTGGCTTCGTCCGTAATTGGCGCATCTAGCGCGATGATTGAGTGCCCGTGAGGGGCTAGGGTTTGGTTTGGCATGTTTAATCCTTTCTAAGATTAATTAACAAATCTTTATCGGTACGCCCAAAAAGCCAGTGCGCATGAAATGACAGTTTGATCACTATTAAACATAGCACCAACTAAATCGTTCGGCCTTTCTCCTGTAACTACAAAATCTAGTTTCGTTGCTAGTGGTTTATCAAAAGACATTTGTGCAAAGCTGACTGCAGGAGACTCAGGCTCAGCACCGCTGTATACCGCGTAGCCTCCGTTGGGACAGTAAAATGGGGTCGAAGCAAGTTCAGCATCTAATGATGTCGCTACAAGTTTTTGACCGTTATGTTGTATTGAGGTTAAAAACTTAGTAATTACTTGGCTTGCTGTATCTGTACCGACTTCTGCTTCGTAATCTACCCATTGCCCATTATTGATACGGTAGCGAGCGTGCACAGTATCGATTGTGCTAAAATCAGGTTGATAATCTGGTGCAAAGTCAGCAGAAGTTGGGGTACAGACTATAGGGCTAAAATCACCATCAGAACCATCAGAACCATCAGAACCATCAGAACCATCAGAACCATCAGAACCATCAGACAACTGAGAGTTTCCCACAACCTCAACCGCAACACCTTGCGACACAGTCAAAGCCGCCGCAATCATACGCCCCGCAATAGAGTCAGTACCGCATAGCGCATCGGCGGACGCTGTATCATAGATGGGCTTGGGTACAGCTGGCGCAGCCGCGTCACCTGTTACAAATACGATGCTATGATTTTGCGCTGGCAGCCCTGTACGCTGCGTTTGTGTATTGATTGTGGTATAGATACCTGGCGTACGTTGCATAAGCTATCCTTTTGATATTGTTTGGTTTAAGTGGGCGGTATCAGATGCCAGCACGCGGTCGTCATCTGTATAGACATAATCAATATTGACTGTTTCAATCCACGGTACATCATCGTCACGATCAGGATTGGTCAGCGTAGCGCTGGTATGCCAGTCATACGCAATAACCGATACCACTTGGTCGCGTGTCTTGGAATTAAACAGCATGGTGATATCGCCAGCGTCTAACGGCTCTATATTTAGCCCTAGTCGGCTGCCAAGCAGCGCATTTTCGACCAGCTCGACCAGCTGATAGCTACCGATGTTCAGCATCTTGCCATCTGCTGTAAACGCCCCTTGTCGGCTGGTTTCCTCACGGCGGCTACTATTTGCAGCGACCAGTACGGTAAACACATAGTCACGGGTGCGCTTAGTAGCGCTGACCTTTTTAGGTTTGTTTGATGATTTAAACGTCACCCAGACCGCAGGGAACGACGCCACTACTTGCGCAAATTCGTCAGGCGATGCCGCATCAAAGTCCCCCGCGTAGCTCCTAATACCGCGCACCCAGCCGCCACCGTGCGCTTGGTTATACGCGTGTAGCGTGTCTTTAATTGCCTGTTCAATTTGAGACAGCATAATTCCCCTTAGTACAGTCCATTACCAAACACGCTTGGTCGACCGCTGGTCATCTGCGCTAGATTGATGTTCGGCTGCGCGTCAGTCTGTGCAGTAGCCGCACCGATACCGATTTTGCCGTCATTGACCGCTTTTAAGTTTTTGACAGCCATTTCATAGCGCTTTTCGTCACGTTCGGACACGCGTGAATTGCCAAGTGCCACGTGATAGCGTGCGATATCACACGCCATCATTTGCACAAACGGTGAGGCAAGCACGGTCGGTACATTCATTTGCTTGGCAAGATAAGCGTCTACTTCTGCATTGGCTGACTCAATGGCAGCTTGTAGCTTTGCTGTATTGATGTCGCCCGTGTACGGCACTTCGGTGTCAGTAATCTCTACCAAGTCCTCACGCCCAAAGCGCGTAACCATCGCGTCTATCGTTGCATAACTGCCCATTGCATCACCTATGGTTGTCGTTAAATTAAGACGGTATCTAACGCCAGCCCTTGTATAGCGGCGTTAGATTTTTACATTCGGCGTTTACGCGTAGCCTTTTAGCATGAGCTGCCAAAAGCCGTAACCTGCGCCGTAGCGTGCCTCTGCGCCGAATTTATATGCGGCACGCATAAACACATCAGGCGCGTTCATGTCGGTCTGTGAGACAAACACAGGCTTTTTGCGTTCTTGTACGATAAGTGCTTTGACTGGCATAGTGGTGTCTTCTAAGTACCATTCACCTGTTGCAATATCATCAATAACAAGCAGCTCAGCCGTGCCTTTGTAAATGTTTTGATCGCCGTTTTCTAGCTTATCGGCAGTCAATAGCGTACGTGCGGTGTCTTCTAGGTCAGTACCGACAATAAGTAAATTAGGCTTTACTTTTAGGCTGCGGCCGCTTTCGTCTTTATAGCTGCGCATCAAGGTTCGTGCTGTACCATAGCTGGCTTTGGCAGCCTCAGCAGATGCGGCAGATAGCGCTTTGTTTAGCAAGTTACTGACTTTGGTCTCTTTGTCTTTTACTGTAACTGGGTGTTGAGTACTAAAAAACGCTTTGCCGTCGTAGCAAGTATTTTCGTGCCCTTTGTTAATTAGTTCGGCGACAAGTTCATCGGGTAGCTGGGCAGCTGACCAGCCCGCTTGCTGACTCATGTTGTTGTATTGACCGATGTTGTCGTCTTCAATATCGTTACGTTTTACTTCAACGGTAACTTCAAAGTCATTATTAACGATGCTATAGCCTTGCTTTGATAGCTTGTGAATGACTTTGTCGCCGATCCATTTTTGCATACGCGGAAACTTAGACAACCACGCATAAGTTTCTTGGCTATTCGTGCTAGGTACGACCATTGCCACCTTTTTATAGTAGCTTTCGGTTTGATTAAACGTATCGTTATAGACCTTTTTCAGACCAGCAGCGATCGCGTTCAGCGTTTGTCCATTGACGTTCATAGTGTGTCCTTATTTATTTGTTAGTGCAGAGCTAGGCGGGTGCGTTAAAGCACATCACCCGCAGAACCCGTCACGATACCGATAGGCGCGCCGCCTACATCGACCCATACTTTGCCGCTATAGTCCACGCCCATCAGTACGCCAACACCAAGCGCGTCAGCCGAGCCGCCCTCGACAGGCTTTGCAACGGTGTTTTTGCCATTCAGCACGACGACTTTGCCAATGTCAGCAGCGGTCACTGGGTTGGTGGCATCGTTGCTTAGCAAAAATTGACGATTGCGCGTAATGGTGATCGTGGCATTGGTTTGCGTGTCGTCTGCCTCTACAGTTGTTTCAGCGCGTCCCATCAAGTATTTAGCGCTATCGTTGGATGCGGGGACAGCGTGGCCGTCGCTATCAGTTGCGACCAGCTCGCCCTCAGCGATGGTCACACCAGCAGCGACGATTAAAGGGATGGCAATACCATCACGGTAAGGGGTGTTAATCATTGACTTATCCTTTTATTTATAAATTGTGGTTTGCGTGCTTATGCGTTGAGCTGTGCGAGCATATCCGTATCAGACAGACCCAAGGCGACCGCGACTTCTTTTTGCTCAGCGGACAGGGCGGCAACCTTATTACCTGCGATAGGGTCGGGTTTGCCCTCAGTCTGTCGCTGGTTAAGGGCAGCAATACGGGGCGCATTGTCTAAATACGCTTTAAAGCCCGCTGGGTCTGACTTGGCGTAAGACTTAGCCCATTCCGCTTGTGCTGGCAGTAGTCGCCCATCAGACAGCGCCGCAGTCAATAGATCAGCAGTAGGGTCAACTTGATTGCCTTGCAGCTCGGTAATTTGTGCATTGAGCGCTGCGACCGTTTCAGTCATGGTAGCGACAGGCACGTACTTAGCAGGGTCAGGCTCAGCGCTGTGCGCAAATACGCTAGATAGCGCTGCCAGCGGCTTGTCTGCATCAACGTCAACTTTGGCGGTGACGGCTTTTGCCTTAAAGTCATCGACTTGGGCACTGAGTGCGGTGACGGCTTCGTCTTCTGTGGTTGTCGCTGGTAGTCCCAACGCGGCGACGATATAAGCAAGTAAAGGTTTCATTTCTGTGTCCTGTTGTTTAGGGTTTGAGTTTGTAAACTTGGCAGACAGCGCGGTCAGCTCATCGAGCGTTAGTAGGGCGGGCTGATTTGTGATAGCGACGTTCATCACATTAGTCACATAGCCATCCGTGTCGTAAACAATGACAGGCGACTTGTAGCGGTATTCATGGTCAGCGATTGCTTTTGTCGCTTTGGTTGTCCAGCTTGGCGCGCGGTTGCATAGCCCCACGCCGTCGACATACTCAAACTGTCCCGCTGCCAACCACCCCGCAGCGGGCGCAGGCTGTCCGTTTGATTGGGCGTGTAGCGTCTGATGCTCATAGTCAATAACCATATCGGTTGGGCGAGCGTTCAATAGATCAGCCAACGCGTAGCCATTACTGGCGTCAAGTTGCCATGCGTCGCATTCAGTCGGGCGACCTGAGCCGTCCCCACTGCGCGTTTTTCCTTCAGGGAATACTAAAAAATACCCTTGCGGTGCGCGGCTGGCTGTAATCTCTAACGACAGCGCGGCGATGTGGGTACTGCTACCGATTGTTGCGGCGGTGGTCGGCTTGGTCATAGCATCTCTTATCAATGTGTTTATTTAGGTACTTGGATAAGCGGTGGAGTACTACATAACCCCTCCTGAGGCGCGTTGAAGCACTTAGCGCCGTTGTCATAAAGTCTTATGATGACAAATAGTTAACGCATTAAATACGGGACGCATTTCCGACTTTTGAGGTTTTTCAAAAATACTTGCCTTTTTATATATACATGTATATATTTAATATTATTATATACACGTATATACGTTATAATCTGACAAGTGAGGCATCTATGTGTGAGTGCAATTTAATCAATGACAACAGCGTAAAGACTGACAATCAATTTTCAAACAACCCGCAGCGGTCATTCTTGGGACGTCAGTTCCCAGCGTCCGCCACAATCAAAAGGGGTCATGCGAATGACAAAAAAGACCACCGCAGCGCAAAACCGCGCGACGAATACCTACCGAGGCAAGACGATCAAAAAAGAAGTTACGGTTAATCCTGAAAATTACCCTCGTCTTGCGGAATGGATTACAGCAGAGCAGTACAAGCAGAAACACGGCAAGTCATTTAATCAATTTGCGATTGATTTATTCGAGGCATATTTAGATAGTGAAGACAGCGAACAGACAGAATAAAAAAAGCGCCCGCGTAAGGGCGCTTATTGTTGATATGGCATAATGGCAGCATTGCCGACTCTGCCCCTGTTGTGGGACAATCTAACGCCCCTCTAACGCTATTTATTATGCGTATGTCATGCAACTATCTAAAACTACGCCGCAAATGCGCCATAATGACCTGATGGACACCGTCGACCGCTTCTGTTTGTAAGTTGCCATCGGCGTCAATTGGAATGTAGGGACGCGCAGGTATTTTAACTTTACGCCCACGACCTGCCATGCCACCGAATTGATGAATCGCCGCATAAGCGCTGGACTGATTGCCGCCGCCCGCGCTGATCGTTGCGCTAACAGCGTCGCTAAATGTTTGCACGCTGTTATAAAGTGAGTTTGAGCGTCTGAGTAGCCCATCTGTACTAATCCCTAAACGCTCATAGTTTTTGATGGTCACATCAGACAGCGCTTGCCACTTTGGGCGACCTTGCATCCTAAAGTTTTGCTGCGTCTGACTGAGTAACTGCGCGCGTATAGTCCGCATCAGCGGTGCTGTATTGCTTGTCTGACGCGCAGCTTGATTAAGTACACGTTGTAGCTCGTCAGTGATTAGTATTGTAGATACAGACATACAGCTGCCCTTTAGTATTGATATTGACCTTGTGGCACGTTAAGCTAGTAATAAGCATTGGTACTCATAATGGTACGAGGACGGTTACATTGATAGTTATCAGCATAGCTACCAAGCCGTGTGTAGTGGGTTCAATTCCCACCCAATGCCCCTAATCATTTAGTACAGTGTCTAATAGCTTCGTATAGTTATTGCCATTATTGATGTTATTGGCTGTGTCCACAGTGATTGTGCGTATGACATTGCCCACAAAGTTTTGCTTAGCATCAATCACGTCGCGTCCTTTAATACGCTCATTCAAATGTACAATCAACTTGTACTTATCCAGCGCGACATCAAAGACCAGTACAGGCGATTGCTTGTTATTGTCCCAGTACAGGCTATGCGGCGCGTTTAAGTGTTGCACAATATTAGCGACCCAGTCAGGGTCATGCTGCTTATGCGCGCGGTCTAAATGCTGTAATGTGACACGATCGTGTAGCGTGATAATGCCGTTCTCAAGCTCCAGCCCTTTATCGACTGCCAACTTATTAATAAACTCAGGGCGCACAACGCCTACATGTCTAAACTCACCTTTCGGGCGCTTAGTGTCAGCGCTGTCAACCCACGCTTTTACATCATCATTGACGCGGCCTAGTACAGACGCGCGGGCTAACACTGCCTGCATACTGTTAGCGCCCAGCATCGCAGGTACTTGCGCCGCTTTATCAAACATAGCTTGCACAGGCAGCCTATCACCCGCGTGTATCCAGCCCGCGTCTGTTCGGTAGACGGGCATATCGGGCAGACGCAGAATGTTGACAGGTGCGCTATATGCACCGTTCGTTCCCTGTACGATGACAGTATCAAACGTCACGTAAGCGCTGATATCCTCATGCACTGTATAGCCATCTAACGCGCCATATTGCGCCGCTTGCTCAGCTGTCAGTAGTATTTCATCACAACGGCAGCCCCATGCTTTACGTGGTTTAATGGCTTGATAATAGGGGTCGGAACGCTTAAATATCTGCCCATCTAATGATTGATGACTTGGGCGCACACGGTTATCGCCCCGTGATACCCACATAGCATACGGATAGATATCATAGTCGCCGTGGTGTTCACGTGCCTTGTGATAGGCTTGGTTGATGTTGGTTTCATAGATGCGCTTGAGCCGATAGTCACTACCGAGCTGCGCTGGCGCTATACTGCCGTCGGGCAGCTCTATATCCTTTTTGCCCCACCAGCCTTTTTCTTGCAAGGTCGGTTTGATAGATGCTTGCCAGTCGGCAAAGGACATATTGTTTTCCATTGCTTCAACTAATGATTGCTGCACTTGTTTCAGCATGTCCATATCGGTCATCTTAGCAACGACAAACGCGTGATCGTGCGCGCGCCCTTTAATTTCTGCGTAGTCGATAGATGCTTGCGGCTTTTTGTCTTGCAAGTATTTAATAGCATCATCAGGGCGACGATTAAACAGCGTTTGCAGCGTGACGTTAGAATCGGGCATTTATACGCCTCCAGCGGGTAAGTCTAACGCTTGCTGCTCTGATTGACGGTTTAACGCACCCCACAGACCCGCCGCACACAAATGCTGTTCAAGGCTGGCAGCCAGTTCATCGACTGCCTGATTTGGTTCAGCATTCATTAACAGCGACAGAGCTTCATCATAGCTGTTTGCAGCCGACAGCCTATCGACCATCGCTTGTCCCAGTGTTACGCTCATATCAGTAATATTTTGCGTATATGCGGCATCAGACAGGGCAGCATCAATACCTGATTCGGCGCGCGCGATGGTGGCGCGTTCGCTTTTAACCTTGTCTGTCTGCGCGTTTAATGCCGCTTGTGCGCGTAGGGCAGCAGTAAGCGCGGTAGGCGTTGCAGTACTGCCCACCGTTAAAATGGCTTCGTCCTCGGCTGCCATCGGTATATTTAGCTTGCTGTGTAGCCATTCGACACCAATCCGCATACCGTTAACGCCAGCCAGTTTAGGGATTGCCTCGCTAAATGTGGTAATGTCCTCAGGCTCAGATAAATCAAAGGCAAACTTAGGGTAGCGACGCGGGTGGACGCTTGGATAATTTAACCGCATCATTGACGCGACGATGTCTCGACTGACAGACGCTGCGAGCTGCTTAGCATCACTATCACGTATTTCAATTCGTGCGACTTCGTGAATGTTACCCAGCGCATTGGTGCTAGATTTACCGTCCGCTTGCGTGGTCAGTGTACCGCCCAAAATAGCCTTGGACTGGCTCATTTCGCACCACTTGATCATACTTTCAAACGGGTCGCTATTGCCCTTTGCCGCCTCTTTAAAGTCAATCTGCATACCTTGCGGGATAATGCCTGCCGCGCGGTGACCGATTTCCATTACTGCGCGTAGTAAGGTAAATTTCTCCGACTCGGTCGCGCCCGCTGGGTAAGTACCAAGGCGCATCGGCAAGCCGTAAATCTCCAAAAACTCCGCCAAGTCACGCACTGAGTAGTTTTTAAACACGTACGGCCACGCAAGTATACGGTGCAGGCCACCGCGTACCAGATAACCCGATTTCGCCTTATGGGTGTGCATTAAAAACGCATGATCCCACAGCGGCTCTGGCGCATCAATGCCGTTACCCAGCATCAAAGTTTTATTGTCTGGTGCAATGACAAAGCGCTGGGGCTGCACAAATTCTAGCGACTCAATATACCAAGTGCCGCCGTCGCGCACCCAGTTGATTTCTTGTCCGCTAAAGCCTTTACCAATGGCGTCTAGCGCATCCTTAATAACGGTATCAAAATCATCAATCGCACGTAGCAGCGTATTTATCGTCTCTGCTTGTTCTTTTTCCGCCGCGCTTGCGTCAGTAGGCGGTTTGATGTACCAATCAAGGGACAATAGGCTACGCTTACGCTTATCCAGCTCAGCAAAGATATGACTGTCGCGCTCTTCCATGTCCTCAAACAGCGACAGCATATCGTTCATGTTTCCCGACTCCGCGCCTGTGAGCAGCTGGTGCAGCTTAGCAGGCGTTAGTCCTACCGCAGGATGTGACAGCTCAGGACGTTCCCACACATGCGCGCGGTCATCTGATGCTTGTACTTGTGAGCCAAGCAGCCGCTTAATTTGCTTTTGCGCGATGGGCGCGGCTGATTTCAGCGCGGAATAAAACGACATGAATAGTCCTTAAAATAAAATGCTAATTTAAAAGCCGCCACTACCTAAAAAGCCACCAAGTGATGCCAGCTTTTCAAGCATATCGCGCATCCCGCGTGGGGCGTCACTGGCGTCAATCGGTACAGGTGTCCAGTCCAGTTCAGGGGTCGGGAACTTGCTTGCGTAGTCACAGAGTAGATGCGCGATGCCACTATCACCGTGGCGTTTACTGCCGCTGGCGCTGGTCGTGCGCGCGGTTGGAATACGTGCCACGCCTTTAATCTTCGTAAACAGCAAGTGGTCGTCACGAATATCACGATCCGCTGGCATATCTTCAATCGTGCCATCGGTTAAACACGCGCCAAAATGCGGCGTATGCTCTGCATACCAGCCCTCACTAAGTTTTACGGCATCAATGCGATGTGTCCCAAACTTCACCTGCAAAGCCTCGGCTAAGTATTCGCCGTTACCGCTGGCATCATTAGCGCCTTTGCTAAAGCGCGGTGTCCGCTCAATGACGTGTATGCAAATACGTTCTTGTTGCTTGTAGGGCGTCTTTTCCATTTCCAGCACATACGGACAGTAGCGGCGCGTATTCAGTTGCTCAGCGTGCCACCACATTACGCACGCATCACGATGCCGCGCAAAATCAAGGCCGTAGTAGTGAGGGTGTGTCTTATCAAGCGTTAGCAATATAGGGTCGGCGACTTCTTCTAACCACTTGTCTACATGCGTGTTACGCGCGTCTTCCGTCCATAGCTCAAAGCCTTTAGGCGGCACAAAGCGGATGACCTGCCGCTCATCGTTTTGCAGCTTTTCTAACTGCCCCATTGTTAGCCAGCGCCCTGAGCCTTGCGCGGGGATGACGTCCAGCTCTTCCTCAGCATCATCACCATAGAATTTGTATACTTCTGCCACCCACGCCGCTTCCTCAGCTGCGTCATACTCACGACCCAACCGCAGACACACGCGCTTATACAGCCCTTGCTCGACCGCCTCCGCAAACGTGGTCTTATGCACCGTACCGCTACGTTTAAGCGCACGTACTTCTTGTATTAGGTCATTAAAGGGGTTTTCATCCCCATTGTGCGTCGAGATAATACGCACCTTACCGCCCCAAATGAGCAAGGCTAAGGCGGCTTTAATCAGTCCCGCCAAGTCTTCATGAAACGCCGCTTCGTCAATGACGACCACGCCTTGCTTACCGCGTAGGTTGGATGGTCGGCTTGATAGCGCGGTAATGCGGTTCTTGGCTTTGGGAAAGCGGATGGTATACGTCTTAATCTCTTTGTCGCCGTCCTCATCGACAAAAATACCTTCCTCAATCTCAGAGGCAGCATAGTTAAACGACCGCGCCCACATCGCGCAGGCTTCGATAAACTCCATCGTCATGTCTTGGTTGTAGCCGACATAATAGACATTTTGCCCGCCCGACTTTTTATCAGATGCCGCAATCAACGCGCAATCCGCAGCCTCCGCCCACGTAAGGCCGATACGCCGTGATTTTTCGGCAATCTTAAGCTGTGACTCGTCCGCCAGCCATTGCTGTTGATAGGGCAGCAGTACTGCTGGCGCTTCCAGCTCATAATTGGCATCGAGTAGAGGCGGGGCTGTTTGCGGTGTGCTCATCAGTCTGCGATTCCTAAAATAGCCTTGCGGATTTCTTGCACGGTGTCGCCCGTCAGTCCGCCCTTATTGGCGATTTGCTCTACTTTGTCCGCCGCTGCTTGCGCTTTTTCGCGGACTTCAATCTGATGCTTTTTTTGATTGACCGATGCTTTGGACAGCTCAGCAATGCCCTTACTAATTTTTGATAGGGCTGCCATACGCTCCATAGGGTCAGTATCATCATCAAGGCTTTGCAGCTGCACCAGCGCATTAAAAAACTCTGACTGCATCATAGTAAGCACAGTGGACGACAGCGCCCCAGCATCATCAGGATTGCGCTCAGCCATATAGATCGCTGCCTGCGTAGAAAGGGACACAGCTTGCATCTTCTGTTCGTGTTTTTTGCCAAAGCGGTGGACTGACGACTTGCTGATTTGATAGCCAAGCTCAGTCAGCCAGTCCGTTAAATCTTGGTAATTTTTAAACCCTGAGTCCTCAAGTCGCTGTTTAAATAGCTGCAAATGCTCAGGCGTCAACTGGTCGATAGCGGTTTCGCGTGCCATGATGCCCCCTTAACCCCAGTACTTATCAGGGCGTGCAATCCCAGCGCGGCAGTCCACTGTATAATCGACCACATCAACACCCAGTGCTGTACAGCGTGCGTGCCAGTGCCCATCAGGGTTTTTAGTCAAAGCAATCATCTTGCGCATTTCAAGATAGCTAAGCTGTTGGTGCAGCTCCGTCGGTGTCACATTGCCGTAAATGTCGTCCATGATTGTTTTTAGCATGACATCACCGCACCCTAAAGGTTCGGCACGGTGTATGGCGACCAGCAAATACCAGCGCATACCCTCACGGCGGCTCTTATTAAGGTCAATAGGCATCAGTTATCCTTATTTTTGCTGATTGAGTAGCTCATAGAGTCGGTCAAGCTTGGCTTCGACCACGGTAAAAGTGCGGTTGAAGTCTGCGCGGGTTAAGTATTTTTCGGGCAGCTCAGCTTTTAATAGCAATAGGTCTTTTTCAATCTGACGCACATCATTGCTTTGCTGTGTAAGCTGCTTTGATACATTGCTGATGGCTGCTTCTAGCGTGTCATCACGCTCACGTAACGACGCATCAAAGCGCGCAAACAAAGCCTTACCCGTGCCAAAAACCGACCCCGCAATAGTCAATACAATGCCAATGGCTTGAAAGGCTTCTAACTCTAATGTCATCGTGATTCCTTATCATAAAAACCTTGGCATTCGGCGCAGCGCGTAGCGTAGGGCGCAGCCGCTTTACGCGCTGCTCCAATAGGGTCGCCGCAGTCGATACATTCGGTGGCACTATTAGCGACAGGGCGCTTGATTTGTGACAGCGCGGCGTCTAGATGGATAGCCGCCGCGCGGTTGCCATCATCAATAATGTCACCCATTACCACCGCCCTTGATAGGCTTATTGGTAAACTTGCGTAGCACCGCATTGATTAGGTTTACGACTGCTAAAAGGATGGCAAAATCAACCGCTGTTAACATATTCTCAAGCGCTGGGGTAGCAGATGATGCCAGTGCAGCCCCGCCGCTAATGACGTTAAACCAAATAGTTTTTGACTGATACCAATGCTTAGGTGGTGGTGTAATCTGCCCATATTGCGGGGATAAAAACCCATCTTCATCAAGATATACAGAGTTATCGCCTGTACCTCTGAGCGATGGCAATTCTTCAACCGTTAGCTGGCGCTCGTTGGTTTGCTGTTCGTTGTGTTCCATATCCGCTCCTACGCTAAGAATAATGCACGTTCTTTTTGGCGACGTGTGACTAAGCCAGGTATCACTTCTAGCCGTCCATTGATACGCCCTTTATTCCAAGGTAAAAAGCTATCAGCAGCTTTAGCATAGTTGCCCGCTTTGATATTGCGATACACGCTTGAGCCTTTAAGACCACGAACGCCGATGTTATAGACCAGCGATATCAGCGCGTCGAACATATTTTGTGTGATTTCACCGCGCTCAATTTCATCAGCAAACATCATATTCACTGCTGGGGAAAAGTCCTGATTGATCACGGCTTGTTTAATACGTGCAGCTTCCGCTTGGGTGATTGGTCTGTCGCTCATGCGCACAGGGGTATGATCGGGGTAATACGTGCTGCCGTAGCCAATTGTGGGCTTTCCAACGGAATCAAAGTAAGGCTTAGAGCGGAATCCTTCATAGATATTAATCATAGCCATGCCCTCAGATGACAGCTGCATTTCATCGCCGCTGCGCCAGCCGTTGACCTGCATTAATACCGTTTTGAGTTCGTCAGGCTCAGTGAGTGCCAGCAGTTCAAGTGCGCCGTTGACCTGTTCTTGTGTTAGCCGTTTATTGTCTTGTTGAGAGCGCAACCAATCAAAAAAGGCTTCTTCGGTAAGTGCGTCGGTTTGAGTCATCGTCCACCCGTATCAGGTTATAAATAGGTAAAATCATGCGATAACGCCATAATGACAAAACCTTAGTCGGCACAATATGGGGCAGTGTTCCGATGATTCATAAGGCATAAAAAAAGCCGCTGACAAGGTAGGTCAGCGGCTTGAGGAAAACAGGTTTTTAATGATTAGCAGTCGTGTGGCATATCGAATAAGCACAGTTGCAAGCGGTTGTATGCTTGTTTTGCCTGTTGGTTGTAATAGTTTTCAATGATTTTACGCACAGTACGTACATGTAAATTATATTCAGTAGCCAGCGCGCCTTTGCCAGTACCCGTTTTATACTTTTCAATAATTGCTGCATTGCGTTCAGCTAAGGCTTTTTTGTGCTGCATAGGTAGTGTCAATATGTTGCCTTGCCAGTAGTGGCATAGGCGCTGCGCTTGGTCATTACCTAGTAATACGACCAAGTTATGACCAGCAGATAGCTTGTCGGGGGCGGGGATGTACAGTTCTTGACCTCGATAGACCTCAGTTAGTTTAGAAGCCGCCTCATGACCGAGCAGCATTTCTAAGTCTTGATAAGTCTTAGTAACTAAATTAGGCATCTACAACCGCCGCTTTTGCCATTTTCTGCTGATTTTTAACCAGTGCAGTAATGATGCCGCGCAGCTGCCGCGCATTACAAAACGTCAGCGCATCGACTTTGTACATGTGCTTTGCCATGCTCTCAGCGTACGCCCACGGCTTAGAGTCGTCCGTCAGTAGCGCTTCGATTTTGTCCATTAATAGCTTTTTAGACTTGGCAGCATCAGGCTTTTGTACTTTATGCTTGTTAGCGGGTTTGATGATAAATCCGCGCGTCTCCATGTGTGCGATGACTTTTTTAAGCGCCACGGCGCTACAGTCTTTACTTGATGCTTTACCTGTCATCTGTTGCAACATGGCGCGGTAGGTCACATCGTCAAGCCCCAGCTGGCGCTTGCCAACATGTACCAGTTGCATCAGTTTTCGCTTTTGCGGTGAGTGCGCCATAACGTCCCCATAACTACATGATTTGATAGATATTTGTAGACAGTTATGATTATAGCTTAAAGTGTTTGTTTAGAGTTATGAGCTGCAAATTTTAATTAAAATAAATTGGCTTATCTAACGCTTTTCTATTAAAATTAACAGTCAAAACTTATTTTAGTAAACATTATTCTGTAATAGGATTAAGTCATGTCAAATCGAAATACGCGACAAGTGAACTTATCTGATGACCATGTTAAGCGCGTATCAAATGCTACTCCAGTACAAGCAATTGAAGAGCTAGTTTGGAACAGCTTAGATGCAGATGCAACTCGTGTATCTATTCGTATTGAATCTAATGACATGGGTAACCAATCTATTACCATAGAAGATAATGGAGAAGGCATTACTGAAGAGCAGGCTAATGCGTATCTGATATACATTGGTAATTCTTGGAAAGCAGCTAAGTCAGAAACTAAAAGTGGTAGACCGATTCATGGTCAAAAAGGCGCAGGAAGATTTAAGTCCTTTTCATTAGGTAGAATTGTGGACTGGAAAAGCGTCTATCAAGGAAAAAACGATTTTTATCAATTAGACATAACCTTGAATTCAGATAATGCCAATAAATTTGATATATCGAATCCGTCTGTATCTAAAATAAAGCAATCTCAATCCGTAATAACCATTAGTGAGCTTAATAAGAAGGTTGCTGGTTACAACTTTGATGACATAAAAACTAAGCTTACCCAAACTTTTGCCATTCATCTATATACATTCCCTGAAATTGAAATATTAGTAAATGGTTATCCTATTAATCCTGAAGAAGCTATAGCAAGTATAAAGGATTATACGCTGGAATTAGATGGTTTAAACGGACAGCATATAGTCACAATAGTTGAATGGTCGGATATTAAGTCAAAAAAAATCTTACTTTGCAAAGATAATGGTACTGTGCTCCAAGAGCAAAAACCTGAACCATACAAGGTAAGAAGCTTGGATTACTCTTTCTCGGCCTATCTAAGCAGTGACTATATTACTCAGTTGAATAATGAATCTAGCATAGATTTAGTAGAGCTGACAGCAGATGGCAAAAGTTTGTTAGAAGCTTGCTATCAAAAAATAAATGACCATTTTAAGGATAAAAAAGACAAGGAGAGACTAGAGAGGTTACAAGGCTGGAAAGACTCAGGAATATACCCATTTCAAGATAACAGTGACCCTGGCGTTATAGAGATAGCAAAACGAGAGATATTCGACATAATTGCATCCAAGGTTGAAGACAACCTACCTAAATTCTCAAAAGCAAATCATAAGACGAAAAAATTCACTTTCAAGCTATTGTCTCAAGCACTTGAGGAGAACCCTCAGGCTATGCAATCAATTATGACAGAAGTATTGAATTTGAACACAGAAGAACAAGATGAGTTCGCTAAACTATTGGAGAAGACTAGCCTTTCTCATATTATTAAGTCGGCTAAGATTGTGGCCGATCGACTAGACTTCCTAGATTCGTTGCATACATTAGTGTTTGATCATAAAAACTCTTTGTTAGAGAGAGACCAATTACATAAAATTCTAGAAAATGAAGCTTGGGTTTTTGATGAGCATTTTGCACTATCTGCTAGCGAAAAACGTCTTGAAGATGTTCTAAAAATACATTTAAACGAACTGGGAAAGCGATGTGAAGATGATAGAAATGTTTTAATCAACGATGAAAGGCAAGGTCGACTAGACCTTATGCTCTCCAAAGCTATCGAGGTGAGACCAGGACAAAAAGACTACCTAGTAGTTGAACTTAAACGTCCTAAGAAAAAAATAGATAGTCCTGTTATTGCTCAGATAATGGGCTATGCTCAAGCAGTAAGTGATGACGAAAGATTCAATAAATCTGACTGTAAATGGAAATTTTTAGCAATTTCTAATGAGCTTGATAGTATCGCATATCGTTATGCAAACAATGCGAACTCTCCTAAAGGCTGTGTATATAGCAGCCCTGACGGAGGGATAGAAGTATATGTTATGACTTGGTCAGAGGTTATAACAAATGCGAGGGTTAGATTACAATTTTATCAAGAGCAGCTAAGATATGAGGCTGATACAGAAAGCAGTATTGCATATCTTCATAAGGTACATAACGAGTTCATTCCTCAAGAAATGAAAAAACAAGCGTAATAAAAAAGCCCATTTGCTAGAAATGGGCTTTTTTATTTATCTCTCTTAAACTTAATTCACCGCATCTTTCAGCGTCTTACCCGCTGCAAAGCGGGGTACATTAGTTGCGGGTATCAATAATGGCTCACCTGTTTTTGGATTGCGCCCATCACGTGCCGCGCGTGGTACGGCTTTAAACGTACCAAAGCCGATCAGTCTTACTTCATCGCCAGCAGCCAAAGCTTTGCTGACGTTGTGCTCAAATGATTTAAGCATAGCAGTAGCGGCGGTCTGTGTTACGCCTGCGTCGGCGGCAATGGCTTTGATTAATTCTTGCTTGTTCATGGTTTTATCCTTTTGATGTTGTTTGGTTTAATAGCGTAGGCTAGCAGCTGCGTAACCCACGGTTTTTGCTGGACAATAGATTTAGAAGCTTCTACACATTACTAAAATCAAGCGCAATTTGATGATAAGCGCCAGCGTCGTCGCGCTCATAAAAGCGGATGTACTCTTTGGTATCCGTGACCTGTACCGCATCGCTGATAGCTTCCATAGCACGCAGCCATTTTGTGTCACTAATGTCTAATGAGCGCAGACTAAGCACGCGGTGCGTACTGATTTTTCCCTCTTTATCCACTTGAAATGCTTGATTAATCAACGCCTTAATATTGTCATTACTGCCCTGTGTCCAATCGGTCAGACACTCGTCAATCAGTTTTTTTGCGACTTGTAACCGCTCATCAAAGACGATATTTTCAGATATTGCCAGCTGCACCTTATACTTACCATCATAACTGAGCAGCGTTGTATTGCCTTTCTTACCACCTAGAGTTACTTTGTACTCTTGAGCCGACAACGCTACAAAGTCGTTAAAGGCGGCAAACAGCGTGCGCTTTGTCTCTTGCATGTTTTGATGCAGCGCTTTTGCAGCATCAACCATCGACTTTACTTGCTCATCGCGCAGCTTATCGACGGGTTTGACCTTGTCGATAGGGATTAAATGACCCTTAGCATTTTGCACATAGCCTGCGGGTACTTGGGTAGTTTGGGTTTGATTACTCATGGTTTAGTCCTTTTTGTTTGTCGTTAATTCAGCGTGGGCGGGCTGTCCGTCTACTTACCACAGTTACCACCCTCATCAGGTTTATGCTCGCACCCTTGGCACGCGCGCCAGTGGCGCAGGGCGGCGGGATTATGGGTGGGTGCAGCGCTTAGCGCGTGTTCTACGCAGTAGCCACGACTGACGGTCTCACCAAGGTAAGGGCAGACCACCTGTGTTCTATAGCTCACATACGCAGCCGCGATTTTGTCCGTGCTGCCTGTATAGTTGCCCGACAGTGCAAGCGACAGGCTAGGGCGCGCATAGCCAAGACGGCGGGCAATCTCAGCGTAAGAAATGTCTTTTTTCTTTTTTTCTTCATGACAGGCGGCGACCCAATTTTCTAGGGTGACGGGGTAATGTTCCCAGTCGCTTTGATTGTCTGCACTGATTTGTACAGTGGTTATAATTTCCATATCAGTACCCCCAATAGCGCTACCGCTAAAACCACAATCGCAATAATGAGCCATACAGACATGGCATGTATTGCCCTAATATCCGCTTCGGTGCGTTTCAGTCGGGTAAGCGTGTTTTGTTCAAATTTTGGCAGCCGTTTAAGCGCCTGTTCTGCGTGCTGCTTGTGTAAATATTGCTCAACCTCGGTCATAACGCGCTCCTTTTTTAGCTTTTTTGGCTTGTTCAGAGTTGTTTTTTTCCGCCTCATGCGACGGTGGTAGCGGTTTTTCGGGGTCATACACGATCATGCCAAGATTGGCGTCATACACTTTTTTGCCGCGCTGGATTTCAGGCGCTTTTGGTCCCGTGTTGTGTAGCAGCTGATAGACAGCAAGTTGCTTGGCTTGTCCTGCTTGGCGTATTTGTAGATACCCTGCGTTATATAATTCTTTTAGGTACTGCCGTACACTGGCACTATTTAACGGGCGTTCAGGCGTTGAGCCGCTAGCGATGACCTGATTGGCATTAAAGGTTTTAATAATGCGTATCGTACGCCACACAGCCTCACCAACCGACACAGGCTTTGGCGCGCCTTTTGCGTCGATACGTGGCGGGGTTTGACCAATGTCGCGGGTCAATAGATAGCGATAAGTAGGCAATTTACGCGTTAGCTTGATTTGTTCGCGTGAGACATAGCCAGCGCACATTAGCGCGCTTAGCCATGCTTTGGCTTTATCGTAGTTGATTGTGGGGATAGTACGCGCCACATCGCTGATGATGACGCCATCTTCTGCCGTGCGTAGCATATCCCACAGTTTTTCATAGTCGCTACGCACAATATCTGTGCGCGTAGCGAGTAGGGGGTTTGGATTTACTGTCATACAGTCACTTTCATTTGAATTTTGACAACAACACATAAAAATATCCTTATTAGAATGAGCGGGGTTTAGGAGACTGGCCTGTCACGAATCCTTGCGGTAGCAACTTTTGCACATCAGCCATCGTGACCGAGCGCATACCGTTCTCTAGGGCACGCTGTCCCAGCATCTCTAGGTTGGTGCAAGTTCGGCGCGTTGAGTTACGCACAGCGCCGACCAGCTCTGTCAGTACCTCGGTATCAATGGCGACTTTCGGCGCATAGATAGGCGCTAGTAGCGCGGCATCAGCGACAGTTACAGGCTGCGCTGGCACCCATGAATGAACACGACCATGAAAGCGCTCCCAGCGTTCAAGCTTTTTAGGTAGCCGCTCTTCACCAATGATAAGAATGCTGCCTTGAGACGACTCGTAAATGTCGCGTATCATCTCGACTTTGCCCGCTGACACCGCAAGATGGTCAAATTCATCAATGATGAGCGGTCGACCTGATTTCGCCAGTTCCTCTGCGATTTGCCCCAGCATATCGCTAGCATTTTTAGCAGCGGGGATGCTCATTTCACGCAATACTGAGTCTAAAAAGCTTTTTTTAGTAGCCACGCTGGTCGCTTGCACGTAATACGCATTGGTGCGTACCGCGATATAGCTTGCAGCGACTGACTTACCGTCACCTGAGCGCCCATAAAAAACGCCTATTCCTGGTAAGCTTGGGTGTCGGCTTTGTATACGCTCGACAGCCTCGAAGCACACCGCGACGTTCGTGACTTGTGCCACCCCGTGCGCGGGCGCTGTATTGACATTGCTATAGTTATCACGCATGATTTACTCTCCTATGATTGAGTATGCGTTACTTGATTAGACGTCAGTCACTGCAATGACTGGCGTCGCCTTTGCTTAGGGCTTAGCCCCACTTAAAAAATGGTCGCGTGCCATGCTCAGCTTCATGAGCGTCACTATATTCACGCACCTTTATCTTGAAAATCTTAGATTCAGGGTACAGCTCGTAAAAGTCCGTATCCGCCGCCTCCAGCGCGTTACCTGCTTTCACCTGAGCATCTAGCGACAGCCAGCGCTCAAATTTTGCGTCCTGCTCAGACTGCCCACTTGAGGCTACTTTTGGCTTCTGCGCCTGTGTTATCGGCGCTTGTGCCTGCTGTGTTTTGTCCTCAATGTTTAGACTGTTTAGGCGTTCAAATGCCGCCTGCATTGACACGTTCGGCTCTATCAGCTGCGCGTCTTCAATCTCTGCAAGGCTGGCATTTAACCGCGCTTGCGCCCGCTCAATATCAGCCGTTGGCATCATCTGATTCTGTACGTGCTCGAGCACGCGCTGTGGCCGCATATTCTCTAGCGCATTGTCCACATGTACTTGCGCACGTTTGACCTGTCCGATTGCGCGCTTCTCCCGTGCATCATCGACAGCAGACTGGGCAAAGTAGCCTTTTTTGTTGGCCTCAAATTCAGCAACGCAAACAAGTCGCTGGCTCATATCGCGCACCCAAACTTTCGAGCCATCGTGAATGTCATAGCCCACCAGCATCGTCTCCCCGTGATACTGCTCAAGCTCACGGCTAAAATACTTATTACCAAACAAATTGATCTCACCGCGCAGGCATTTACGCTGCACATACGGACGGTACAGGTCGTCACGCTCAGCATCAGAAACCAGCACCAGCGCTGTACCAGCTTTATTCATTGCGGCGGTTTGTTCGTCCCACATTTGCTGCGGGGTTAAGTTCACACGCCGTCCCAGCGTTCTGTTTTGGCGGCGGGGCAGGCCGCTGTGCGGCTCATTGTTATAGTCAATAACTGCTTGCGCCGCCGCTTGCAAAAACATATCCCAACCGATCAACGACTTAGACTCGCCAAAAGCTTTAATATCTTTGCGTGTGCGTTTAAACACCGCTTGCCGTGCTTGGCTGTCCATATCCGCCCCCATGTAGGTCGGCAGCTTTTTAGCAAGGCGTATCCATATCGTTTGATGTACCCGCTCAATCATGCCGCGCGCTTGTGAGTTATACGCGATAGAGTGTCTGACCTCTGTACCCATCCGCGTCATAAGACCCGTCGATTCATCTTTCATCATCGCGTTTTTATAGCCCGACCCGTTATCGACATAAAATATTGCAGGGATGCCATAGCTGCTCGCCGCGCTGGATATAGCGTCAAGGACAGCAAGACCGCTTTCTGCTAAGTCAACGCTATAGCCGACCACCATTCGTGTGCATACATCCATCACCGTGGTGATTTCAGGTCTAAAGGGTTTGCCCGTTTCAGGGTGCGCGACTTCTGCATCAAACGTGTGCCCGTCTGCCGTGTATACATCAGATGGCAGCAAAACAGTGGTATCACGGCGCACAAAAGGCTTGATGTTCTTAATCTCACGACTGCCCATGCGTCCGCGCTCACGCTCGACATTGCCCAGCGTATGCTCTAAAAAGTACCGCGCTTGATGGTAGCTCGGCGCTGTCATAGCACTGTCTTTTAGCGCGGCTTCTAAGCGGCGCATGACCTCCGCCAGTTCAGGCTTGGCGGGATCAGCCCACAGCTTTAACAAGATACCCGCCCATTCGGGCAGCTCTGTTGTGCGCGCTTTAGGCGCAAGCTCTGCCACCGCGCTGGCGCTCTCGATAGCGACTGCTGCTTCAAAGGTTTTTACCCAATCAAAGAGGGTGCGGCGGCTTACGGTTGCCTTGCCATCTTTACCGCTTTTAGCATTGGCGCGTTTCAGTGTCGCGGTCAGTGCATCATCAAGTCGGGCTTCTTTGCTGGCTTTCGCAAAGCCTTCTACCGCTTTGGTTTTGCCTGCTAAGGCTGCAAGCTCTAGCACATGACGCACGATAGCGACGCGTGCAATACCGCAGTCCCGCTGCCAATCGGCAAGCGTAGCCGCTGATTTCGACACAGGTGTAGTGGTGGTGGTCAGTTCGGACTTAGTGGCTTTGGCTAAAGCCACCTCATTGACTTCCGCCGCTTCTGCGATTTTTGATAGCGCTTGCAGTTTTACCTGTTCGAATAACACGTCGGGCAAAATATATTCACGGCGCACACCACCGCGACCCGAACTAGGTACTTCTACAAACGCCCATTTATTACTTTTTGCATATTTATCTAAGCCACGGCGTGATTTTGGTAACTCTGATAGTTCAAAGTTCATAATTTCTGTCATAGTGAACTGGTTTTTCATGACAACAGCTCCGCAACCGTGGTATATTTAGCGGCATACCTTGGTCTAACGCGCTTTTTATCTACTGTCCATCGCGTTGGGAATAGTAATTGCACAGGGACATTAAGATATTTAGCGATAGCAAGTTCGCCTTTCGTAAACGGCTGAACTAAGGCTTTACTAGCGGCGCGACTGTCTACATCCATCTGTTCGCATAGTTCCGCCAAAGTCACGCCACTCTTATGGATAGCAGACTTAATATCCTCAGGATGCCAGCTGCCATCAGGCTGTCGCTCTAACGTATTGAATAATGGGTATTGCTCAAAGCTCAACATGTGATAACCCCAGTTCCGAATCAGCACCGCTGATTTATTTTTAATAGGTTTGATTTAGAGTTCGATAAATCAACTTGTAAACATATTAGTTCATAAAAGGTTCGATGTAAACAGTTCAATATTAAAAATATGAACTATTTTTAAAGATATTTTATTTATTCAATGGTTTCAATAATTTAGAAATATGGCACTTTAAAGGGAGGGTTTGGCATGAGTTCCGAATCAGTATCAAATAATATGGAACTAGACACATTGTTAAAAAAACGGCTATACCAGCTCATGACCGCAGAAGAGAAGGAGCAACCGTTTTCCTTTGCAACGCGTGTAGGGTTAGGTAAATCAACCTTTCATAGCATCTGGACAAAGGGCAGCACCAGTATTCATAAAGCCACAGCCAAAAAAATAGCCGACGCTACAGGTGCAAACGTCGACTGGATACATAAGGGAGTGGGTGAGCCTTACAGTGCTAATGGCTTGAAAGTGGCGCAAGAACCCGCACAGGCAGCGCAAAGCTTAACGGTAGCAGATACTGACGGTGTCGATATGGCAATGATGATCGAAGCGCTTACGATCGTAGAAGACCACCTGACAGCGCACAATAAGCGCATGGACAATGATAAAAAAGCCGAACTGATTGTCAGCATTTACGACTTGCTATGTAAAAGCCCTGATGCCAGCAGCAGCATCACAACAATGCTCAAGCTTGCTGTGTAAACAATGCGACAAGGTTTGTCGTACTTTGCGTAAAAACTATTGTTCATCGCTATGCGCGTCTTGTAACATACAATCTCCAATCAACAAAGGAGTCCGTATGACAATAGAGTTCCCGCGTCACAGCGGTTGTAGTGATGACGACAGTAAACTGGAGGCAAAAAAAAAGGACATAGCCACACTTTTGAGCAGCCATGTCCAGCCAAATGAGCAAACAGTCGTTACACTCTCAGATGCCACAGGCAAAAAAGTTAAGCTTAAAACCCCCACCGCTGATGCGAATGAACTACTGCGCACAGCAATGGCACTTTTTAACTGAGCCTGAGCTTATTTCCCGCAACCAGCGGGATGATATATGCCATAGCTAATGATGGCACTTTTCCCCTGATGTGGGGATGATTGGATTAACAGGTTAGTGCAGAATAAAGTACAAAATGCTTGCTAACCTGATTTGCACTAGATTGGTAGTGCAGAATAAAGTATAAACCGCCTAATTAGATACAGACTCTCAACTTATCGCCCAACCTTAATGCAGCCCCCATAACTAAAGGCTTCTGTCTCACCTAGTCTTGCTCTGTCTCATATAGTCCCACATACCCCTAGTGCAATATAAAGTACTAACTCACATCTTTCCTCTTATCCACCGCACAGGTGGCTTGAGCCACGTTAAAAAATTGCATGTCAATTTTAGTGGCGCAAGGGAAATCCTTTAAATAGATTTTAGTCCTATAATGCTAAACTTATGCCCGTCGTAAACATTTCGTACAC
>NZ_JACDXT010000046.1 GCF_016464015.1 Psychrobacter sp. bablab_jr014 | reverse complement strand
TTGTAGCGCCTTAGCTTTAAATTTAGTTTGAAGTATATCCCAAAGTCGTATTTGTGGCTCAATACTCATAAATTCAGATAGTTTGTGAGCATTGTTTTTATTAAGATTTCCAACAATAGTCATAGCGTCAAAACTTAATTTTGGTTCGGGGGTGTACATAGTATGTCGGTTTAACCGGCTATTAGAGTAGCCGGTTTTAGAAAAATTGTCTAAATCCTTATTTTGTAAGTAATTTGAATGATTTTTTTCAGTCATAAAAAATCGACTCCTTAATTTGTTTTAAGAAGTCGTCCATCCAAACGTCAAATGTAAATGTTGAAGTATAATCAAATATCGTTTAATATCTAATTATACAAAATTAACAAATAGCATAGTTAAGTATATTTGGATTTGTCGTTCCACAAACTTTGGTCGGGGAGTGGGCGACTTCTTTTTATTTGTTTATTAATATAACACTATCAAAAGACTTGGTCTAATCAGATCAGGTCTTTTTTATTTAAACATTTGTATTATCTGGTAGACAGTTAAAACTACTAGAACACCAAATACATACTTACTTGTTATAAAATTCTCAAATGCTTCTTTGAATTTCATATTATCAGCTCCAAATTATTCTAAACTACGTCCATTTTTCTCTTTCTGTTTATCTTTAATCATTTCTGACGGAACTGCAAAAACAAACATCAATATGAATAATATAATTGCCATGTGCGGAATATCTTCTAAGAAATACCAACGCAAATGCCAATCAAACATCATATTGGCAGACATAACTGCATACTTTAAAAATAATAATGCTGCACAAATAAAAGCTAATCCATCTAACATTTTAGTTATAAATTTCAACTTCATTCTCCTTTTTTTATTTCACAATAACATGATTGCCTTATTCCAATTCCTCTATTTGCCGACGATTCTGCGCTCCTTAATAATCCTAAAGCTGTCCATCGGTCGATTTGATAGCTGACGCTATCCGACCGCTGGCGCTTTTAGTCTAATTAAGGGCTCTCATCGACAAATAGATTTTCTCGGCATAATAGCGTGCTTATCCTTAGAAAAAGACTTCGAATTTTTTTCTAATCCATTCATAAAGATAAACAAAACCACCTATCGCAACAATATAAGGTAATCCATAAGCAATATACCAAATAAATGTCATAAAGCCCTCAGACGCTTTAATTTTACTTGCTATTGCTTTTTGCAATATATCTATGTGTATAAAGTCCATAAAATCACTACCAATAGTCATAACTAACGCAAATAGCATAAATACTAATATTATTGCTCCTAACCCACGATACATGAGTTTAATTCTTTTTTGATACTCTTCATGTGATGATCGCACTTCTTGTAGCATTCGTTTATTTTCATCACGTACCTTATAAATATCCCTGCCTATGATATTGGCTAATTCATCTGTATTTACCTTATCCAATTTTTCTTTAAGAATATTAGTAAACTCATTATGCACTTTAACACCATTATCTCGAAAATCCTTCGTCGCCCCTGTCAATTTCGATGTGATGTCCTTTTGTTCTTTCTCTCGTGCGTTCTGGTTCTCTTGTATCTCTGTTAGATACTTGATGATGAGCTTGTTTTGCTTTTTCAATTCTTCGATTTCTTGTCTTTCTAAGTTGCTCTGCGTTGTGTTCGACTGCGTCCCAATCGACTTCGAATTGGTCTGTGTACTCTGCGACTGGGTCTCGCTCTGATTCTTTTTCTTCTCTCTCTCGTCTTTCAAACTCATATTCTAACGCCCCCTTATCGTAATCTTGTCCAAGGGTTTTGCCACGTACCCATTTATTTACGTTTTCCAGCTTATATGAGACGTTTTTGCCTCTTACCTTAAATTCTATACCTGATTTCTCTAAATGCTCTGAAAAACTCTTAAAATCGCTTGTATGTTCTTTCGCATGTTCTATTTTTTCTCTCAAATCATCTTTCCAAGAATATTGGTCTTTCTCTATCAATGATTTTTCGGCTTGCGTGTATCTTAATTTTGCCGTATCTCGCTCTGGCACACTCAAATCATGTTCTCGACAAATATCGTCATTGGCTTGCTTAACAAAATCTCTTTGTTGTTTATTGCTTTGATATTTCCGACCTGTTTCAAGGTCAATTGAATTAATCACAATATGATTGTGTACATGCTCTTTATCTGTATGCGTATAAACTGCTATTTGATGAGTAGGTGCAATCTTTTTGGCTAATTCCAAGCCTAGTTGATTACATTGTTCTGGCGTTACTTCACCGGGCTTGAAAGACTGTATAACTGTGTGAGCTTGCACACCATTTTCTTTGCCATATAACGCCCTCGTTTGCTTAAACGATGATTTCGCATAATCTATATCACAATTTAAGCCACTCTTTTCTTCTGCTCGCTTTTCTGCGTAATTGATTGCTCGACTTGCCGATTTGGTATTACCTAATTTAGTTGTTGCCATATCTCATCAAGCCTTTCACGTAACTCACTGATATTACGTTCTAACGCTGGATAGTTAGGTGCGTCATATTGATGTTGATTACAATATTTAGCAATCTGATTGGCATTTGCACCTAACTTACTTAAATCTTTGGCTATCGATTGTCGCGTTTCTTTATCAAATTTAGGTGCGACCAATCGACTACCTTGTGCCTTTTTCTTAACGAAATTAGGCACACTCATATTTAAAGTATCGGCAGATTGCCTTAACTTTAAATATTCAGATTCGCTCACACGAAAACTAATTTGTTTCGGCTCCTTACGGTTGGGTTTTTTGTTTCGCCCAACAGTTTCGTCGCTAGCCACAAAGTTATTTTGTTCGCTCATCAAATCCCACCACGCTTTCTTCGAAAGAAATTACTTAATATAAATCTAGCTTACAGGGTAAGCCAGATTTTATCAAGTAATTATGTGGTTTGGCAAGCGTCGTATTTTATAGCCACTTCGTTCTGAAAATACCGGCTTGCTGGGATTAATCCCAGACCCTTTATGTTTTTGCTTACGCAAAAAATGAGTGGCTTAAATGCTAGCCACTCATAGTTCAAAACCATAAACCCCAAGCGACCAAAAATGGTGGTCGCATATTCGTTATTAAATTTTATGATCACTTCGTGTATAAAATTTAATACACTCAAAATTCAAAATCAGAAAGCCAAAAATCAATCTGCTTTTGCAATTGTTTTTCTTTCGCTTTTAAAGTCAATTTCATTAATTCCGTTAAATCAACTGGAGATATTTCTTTAATTAATTGCTTATATTTATTCTTAGTACGTCTTTCTAATTTTCCCCATTCTTCTTCGTCATTCAACAACATAAAAACCATTGCTCTATCAGAAGTACGTTCGATAGTTTTCCAATCTGGTTGTAATATATGTAAATCATCAAAACAATCGTTCCAATAATCAACCATACCTCTTTTTAATTCAATTTCTACACGCCATAGATGTTCTGAAACAACTTCAATATCTGCATTATCCCTACGTTCCTGTTTTTTATTATAAATTCTAATAAACCTATCACTGTCACGAACACCAAAATATTTTGTTTCTGGTTTACCATTACGACCATAAAAAATAGTTTTCTTAACTGATTTATCAGTCATTGCATAATAATTACTTAAATCATCTTCAAAATCAAAAGCTAAATCTAATCTTGTAAAACCGTCATCTTCCATGTAGTCGATAACGTTTTGTTTTAACCAAAGCATTTCTTCATGCGTAAGTTTATTTGGATTAAATTCAACACGCATATTACGTCTATCCCACGTATCTGCTTTTACTTTGTCATATTCAATATAAACTTTTTCTTGTAGCGCCTTAGCTTTAAATTTAGTTTGAAGTATATCCCAAAGTCGTATTTGTGGCTCAATACTCATAAATTCAGATAGTTTGTGAGCATTGTTTTTATTAAGATTTCCAACAATAGTCATAGCGTCAAAACTTAATTT
>NZ_JACDXT010000045.1 GCF_016464015.1 Psychrobacter sp. bablab_jr014 | reverse complement strand
TTACGAAAATGTAAATTCTCTTGCGCTCGGACGAAGCAGTGCTTCGCTATATCCTCGCTCAGGGTGATTAGCTCAGTTGGTAGAGCGTCTGCCTTACACGCAGAATGTCGGCGGTTCGAATCCGTCATCACCCACCACTTAATTTAGGAGTGGTTAAATAATCTAAGCGACCTAAGCAGCGGTAGTTCAGTTGGTTAGAATACCGGCCTGTCACGCCGGGGGTCGCGGGTTCGAGTCCCGTCCGCTGCGCCATATTTAAAACTTAAGTTTTATACAAGTTTCGCCCCAAACATTAGATTGTTTGGGGTTTTTTTGTGCGTGTTGATTTTATGCTTTTTCTCTATTGCTTACTCCTACTTTTTTGTCTATCACACACATAGCAAGTCATACCCTATCGGTATCAGGTACGATAGATATGACCATGCTTTGATATCTTATTATGCCTTTGACTTTGCACCCAACGCATTGACTAAAGTTGCAAACACGATCAGCACCACCCCAAAAGTCTGTAACGGCTTCAAAGATTGACCCAGCAGTACGACTGCCAGCGTAATAGCGGTTAATGGTTCAATAATGGTAAATACAGAAGCTTGGGTAGCGGAGAGTTTTTTGAGCGCACTGGTATATAAAAAAAACGGTGCAATCGTACCCACTGCGCTCAAACCGAGCGCCAATGCCCATGCAGACATCGGTAACTGAATCAGCGTCCCATAAGTTTGATACGTTTGCGGGATAAATAATAGCACAGCGCCACTAACCGCTACTGAGCTAAAGAGTACAAGATTTGAGGGGTGATGGTATGACAGTGCTTTTTTGCCCAAAATCCCAAAGAGTGAGTAACACACTCCAGCGAGTAGCCCGACCAGCATACCGATGTTAATGCTGATCTTATCCCCAAGCATCAGACACGCCACCCCCATAACCGCCACTATTGCCAATAATGCTGACTTGATAGACACGGCCTCGCCTAAAATAACTCTCGCAAAAATCAAACTGAAAATAGGTGCAGTATACAAAAGCGCGACCGCCATACTGACGCCAACATGTGCAACCGCAAAAAAATAACACAGCGTCATGCCCAGCACACCAATGAGTGATTGCAGTGCTAGATTTATCCACTCGGCGCGTTGCATGGTTTTCATGACAGGCCATACCCGTGGTACCAGAACCAATAGTAAAATGCCTGCTGTTAATACGCGCAATATCGTAATTTGAAAACTACCAAAACCCATATCCCCTAATCGCGTTGAGAAAATACCAAGCGTACCCCAACATACGCCAGCCATAATGACTTGCATCGACCCTATCAATGCGCCGTTATTGGTGCGCGGTCTTGCCCCTATCACTCTATTCACCTCACCCTCCTTAGTCGGTCGCTCAAGCCTTGGTTTCACTCATGGTCTTAAAGCGATTCTGTAGCAGATGACCTGCTGTTATACATTATCTCTATCGTCACAAGAACAATATCCAAACGATAAAACGCTGCATTTTATTAGGGCGTGTCTTCAATTCAAGCGCTTACGGTTAAATGGACTAAATATTGCCAAACATCGTCAAAAATTTTTTGAATATGTCTATTGACGACATGCTTAATTTTATTGAAGAGAACACAACTGGTAAAGACAAGAAAACGATTATGTTAATGACGCTAAAACGGCGTATTATCAGCATGGAGCTTGAACCAGGTAGCAGTATTGACGAGATGACCCTATGCGAAGAGTTTGGTTTGTCTCGCTCTCCTGTCAGAGAGTTAATCAGACAGCTTGCTGCTGAAGGCTATTTAGAGCTAGAGGCAAACCGAGGCGCACGCGTTTCCTCGATGAGTTATAACTCACTGCATAATTTCTTTTTGGTTTCGCCGCTGATTTATACCGCAACTACTGAGCTCGCCACTCAAAACGCCACTGCTGCTGATATACAACGTCTAAAAGACATTCAGCAGCAGTTTAAAGAGGCGATTGCTAATGAAAACATCGAGGCTCGCGTTTATTTTAATAATGAATTTCATTATGAAATTGGACGCATAGCACGCAATCCTTACTTGATGCCAACACTACAGCGTATACTGATTGATCATGCGCGTCTTGGTCATATCTTTTACCAAAAGCCCAGCCAACCAAGTATAAAAAAAGACTTAGAAAAGGCAGTCGAACAGCATGACGATATTATTGACGCTATAGAAAATCACGACGCTTCTCAGGTCGCAGACTTAATTAAAGCCCATATGGATTTATCAAGACAGCGTATTACAGACTATGTTGTCCCGACTGCGCTTAATTCATCGATCGACTTTTAGAGCGTGTCTTCAATGAGCACATGCAATCATTTAGATATTCGTATTGGCTTTTTAAATTTTAAATCGATTGTCAAACAATAGGTCGTGACCCTCCATAGCAATATTGATATGTATAGAAGCTTGTATTGTCACGCAGCTATGATATAAAAGAGCATACGGTGAATACAAACGCTTGTCGCTTTTATGCGCCGTAACCTGTTACAAATATAAAAGCGCGAGCAAGGACACAGGCGCAGGCTTGGCATGTTTAGGTACTTCGCCGTGATTTTTACCAATCAACTTTAGGGGAGTTAAGGATGACGATAGACAATGATGTATTGCGTAAACGTACCAGCTTGTTTGGCACGTTGCTGGGTGAGACGATTTCACGTCAGTCAGGCAAAGAGATGTTAGACACCATCGAAAAGTTGCGTAAGGGCTTTGTGCAAGAGCGCCGCGCACCAAATGCCGAAAACAAGCAAGCTTTGATTGACTTTATCACCTCACTTGACAATCAGACCCTAAAAAACGTCATTCGCGGCTTTTCTATTTATTTTTTCTTGGCCAATTTGAGCGAAGAAAATTACCTACGTGCTGAGCGCCGCAACCTGCGTATGCAATCGGAGCAAAGCTGGGAAGGCTCATTTCGCCGCACCTTACTTGAGTGTCGTGAGCGTAATATCGAGCCTGCTCAAATGCAAGAGATGCTCGACCATCTCAAGTATACCCCTGTGTTTACCGCACATCCCACTGAGGCGCGCCGCCGCACGACCATGAACGTGCTACAAGGACTGTTTACGCACAGTGATGTCTTAAATACCTTTAGCGAAGGCAGCTATCCTTATGAGGCGGCCAAAAAACAGATTGCAGAAGCGATTGACTTGTTGTGGCTCTCCGATGAGGTGCGCACCCGCAAGCCCTTAGTGTATGATGAGATTAACAACGGATTGCATTATTTTAATGCCAGTTTGTTTAATGCCATTCCTAAAGTCTATCGCAACATTAAAAATGCCATCGTCGATATTTATCCTGAGCTGACCGACTATCCGCTGCCCGCATTTATGAGCTTTGGCTCGTGGATTGGCGGCGATAGAGACGGTAACCCCTTTGTGACTCATGAGACCACTGAGCTTGCGGTATTAAAGCACGCAGATACCGTGCTGCGTCACTATCAAGTGCTGATTCGTCAGCTGCGTCGCCAGTTGATTCACAGTGACACCATCGTCACCGTATCTAAAGCAGTATATGCCAAAATCGACAGCTACGATGCGCTGGCGCAGCGGGTGTTTGATTATAATTTAGATGACTACAATAACGAGCCGTATCGCCGTTTGCTGTCGCTTATTTTTGCCAAAATCAATGCCACCAACCGCTTGATTCAAAGTAAAGGCGCAGACGCGGACGCCCAGCAAGACGCTTATACCGACCCAGAAGCACTGCTCGATGATTTGCGTTTGATTCGCCAAAGCGTCAGTACGCACGACAAGGCACATGCGGACGGTCTGCTGCTTGATACCATTCGTTTGATTAAAACCTGCGGCTTTCATTTGGCGGCGCTTGATATTCGCCAAGAGTCGTCTTATCACGGCGAGGTGATTGCCGATATTTTTGCCAGTGCCTCGAACCTGCCCGATTACCATAGTTTGAGCGAAGAGGAACGGCAAACGTGGCTAACTCAATTACTGCAACATCAGGGCACGCCGCTGATTTATACTGACAATCTTAGCGATAAGACACGCGAGCAACTGTCTTTAATGAACTCAATCGCCAAGCTGCGCAAGCTTGTCGGCAAGGACACCTTTGGCAGCTATGTCATTTCAATGACCAACAATGCCAGCCAGCTGCTCGAAGTTTTACTGCTGATGCGCTTTGCGGGATTATGCAGTATCAATGATGATGGCGTCTTGTCAGCCGATTTACCTGTCGCGCCACTATTTGAAACCATTGAAGATTTAAAAAACATCGACACCATCTTGCCTGCCGTACTCGACAATCCGCTGTATCGCGGGCTGCTACAGCACGGGGACAACACGCAAGAGATTATGCTTGGCTACTCGGACTCGTCCAAAGATGGCGGCATCATCACCTCGGCATGGCAGCTGTACAGCGCACAGCAAACCATCAATCGTATTGCCGAAAAATATGGCATCAAAACTCGCCTATTCCATGGTCGTGGCGGCTCTGTCAGTCGTGGCGGCGGCTCCACGCATAAGGCAATTGCCGCGCAGCCAGCAGGCACTCTACACGGTCAGATTAAAATCACCGAGCAAGGCGAAGTACTGTACGCCAAATATGCCAATACTGACACCGCTGTGTTTGAGCTGACGATGGGTATCACAGGTGCGCTCAAAGCTTGCTCCAGCCGCTTTGTGGTACAGCCTAAGGCGCTGCCCAATTACGAAGCGCTATTTGCGCGCCTTGCTGATGCAGGTGAGCAGCGCTACCGCCAGTTGACCGACCATACGGATGGCTTTTATCAGTTTTATTCGCAAGTCACGCCAGTGCAAGAAATCTCACTGCTCAATATTGGCTCACGCCCTGCACACCGCAAAAAAGGTCTACCCAGCAAAACCACCTTACGCGCTATTCCGTGGGTGTTTGGCTGGTCACTGGCGCGCTTTACCCTGCCCGCTTGGTACGGCGTCGGCAGTGCGCTACACAGCGTCGCTGACGATGGCGAACTGATGAAAGAGATGAACGACAACTGGCCGTTTTTTAGTGTGTTTATCAGCAATATTGAAATGGCCTTTACCAAGTCGGAGATGAATATTGCCAAGGCATACAGTCAGTTGTGTGACGATGAGACGCTGCGTGAGCATATCATGGGCGAGATTCTACAAGAGCATCACTTGACCGAGTCGGGACTCAATACACTGCTTGATCAAGACCATCTGTTGTCAGGGCAGCAAAGCCTTGCCGCCTCATTACAATGGCGCAATGCCAACCTTGATCCCATCAACTACATTCAAATCGAACTGCTCAAGCGCGCCCGCCAGCAAGACACCGACAGCCTTAACAGTGATGAGCTGAATGTCGAAGACCCTCTTATCCGCAGTATCAATGCGCTGGCGGCAGGTCTGCGTAATACGGGCTAAAGTCATCATAAAACGTATGAACGGTATCTATAGTGCGATATGTTGCGCTGTAGATACCGTTTTTAGCATACCGTTACGTGATTAAACCAAACCTCTGTATATAATTAGGGTATCTTTTTGCAACCCAGTGTATACCATTATGACAACATCTTATCAAAAAAGACCCGCCCTAAACCTGACCAAATTGAGCTTATCTATACTCGCGCTTAGCAGTATCATTGGTCTGACCGCCTGCAATACCATACCGGCCCAGCCTACGGATCCAGTCAGTGATGATGGCGACCGTGACGACGCTGATGGCAGAATCTCAACTCCTGAAGGCGTCGCGCAAGTGGTCAACGCCAATAATCAATTCGCCGTTGATATGTATAAAGAAGTCAGCAGCAATACGACCGACAATGTGTTTTTCTCGCCTTATAGCTTATCGACCGCCGTTGCCATGCTCTATGCAGGCGCGCAAGGCGACACCAAAGCACAGATTCAAAATACTTTTCACTACCCTGCGCCATTAATCTTAAATGCCAATAGCGCCGCACTGTACAATCGCTTGAATGCGTCTAATGCAGACTATGACATCACCACCGCGAATGATTTGTGGTTGGACAATACACTCAAACCCAAGCAGCACTATATCGACACTATTACCCGCTACTATGGCGGCAAAGTGACCAATTTAGACTTTGCCAGCCGCCCTGAACCTGCGCGCCAGACCATCAACAATACGATTGCTAAGCACACCAATCAGATGATTCCTGAACTGCTACCCGCTGGCAGCATCAAGCGCGATACCGCCTCGGTATTGACCAATGCCATTTATTTTAAAGGCGAATGGGGCGAAGCATTTGATTTGAGCAGAACTGCCGATAATTTTTATAATCTTGATGGCACGGTAACACAAACCAAAATGATGGTAAAAGATAAACAATTTGACTATATGGAAAACGCTCAAATACAGATGGTCTCACTGCCTTACAAAGGCGATGATTTGTCCATGCTCGTTGTCGTACCCAAATCGAAGAACGCCAGCGCCATACGCCAGCTAAATGCCAATTTCAGTATGGATCAAATTAACAGCTGGACAGCACAGTTAAAGTCTCGATACGTACGCGTGATCATGCCGAAATTTAAGCTTAGCGAAGACTATCAGATGAAACCGCTGCTCAGTAAAATGGGTATGCCGATTACCTTTAGTAGTCGTGCGGACTTTAGTGGCTTTAGCGACACTATGCCATTGACGGTAGATGCTATCGTGCATAAGGCAGTGGTTGAAGTGGATGAAAAAGGCACCAAGGCCGCCGCAGGCACAGGCGTGACAATAAGACCTGTCTCTACTGAGTTTGCAAGCGTACCCGTCAAAGCCGACCATCCCTTTATGTTTATGATTAAAGACAATAAGACAGATGCTATCTTATTCTTAGGACAAGTAAATGAGATTTGATTAAGAATACTTTTTGTTCAAATGAACCGACCCCCATAAGTTGTGTTCAACTTATGGGGGTCAGTCCAATGATAGAGGGCTTTCTTGTGGCTGTGAATCCAATATGTTTAAATTAGATGTTAAATAAAACACTTCAAGTCTCAAAACCAAGACTTGATATAATCAATTAAGTCGCCAATACTGCCCCACAGCTTATTCTCTGGATTTCACCATGAGGTCAATGCGCCAGCGCTACTTTGACTGATAAAGCCATCAGGCGTTTGGCCGTTGGCCTTTTGCCATTGCTGGAAAGCTTTTTTGGTGTTGGTACCGATGACGCCATCCGCGCCTTTGGTGTCATAGCCCGCGCGCGTTAGGCGCTCTTGCAATGTGCGTACTTGGTTGGTCGATAGCGGACGCTCGTAGCGCGGCCATGATTTGCGCAGACCAATCTGCCCATCTATCGCACGACCGAGGAGACTCACACCAAGCGCGTAATTCGATGAGTTGTTGTATACCTTGATGGCATCAAAGTTTTTGCTCAGCAGCAGTGCTGGACCATCTTTGCCCGCAGGCAGCCAAAGCTCAAGCAAGGTATTGGCATCAAGAGTCACATCCGCTATGGTATCAATACCTGTCGATGCCCAATAGGCAGCGGTTTGCTTACTGCCTACTTGCGAATAGTCAAAACCTGCAGGAATGGTGACTTCATAAAATGGATCTAGGCCACGTACCCAGCCTGCATTATTTAAATAGCTGGCAGTTGAGGCCAGTGCATCAGCGGTCGCCCATGGATTTTTATGACCATTATAGTCGCCATCGATGCCTTCTTTGAGCCATGTTGCAGGAATAAACTGCGTCTGTCCCATACCGCCTGCCCATGAGCCTTCTAGCTGCGACCACGACACATCTCCGCGCTCAAGCAAGGTTAAGAGTGCAAGCAGCTGGTTTTCTGCAAAGTCTTGGCGACGACCGTCATAAGCAAGGCTCGCCAGCGCGCTGGGTAGATGCGTGTTGCCTGTCACCGCGCCATAAGCCGATTCCATCCCCCAAATGGCCGCAACGATTTCGGCATTGACGCCGTAGCGTGACTCAAGCCCTAATAAATAACTGCGCTGCTCGGAGAATTTACTTTTACCACGGCTCACACGGCCATCCGATACGGCAGAATCGGCATACTCCCATGGCATTTTTGAAAATTCAGGCTGCCCTGAATCTAAGGAGATAACGCTGCTTCTAAGCGACGCTGAAGCCAACAGACGCTGTAAGTCATTGGCATTGTAGCCTTGAGCCGCAGAACGGCGGATAAAGTCCATTTTCCAATCATCAAAGCTGGTGTAACTGGCTTTTGGTTCGGGTACGGGCTTTGGCGCAGGGGGCGCAGGTTTTGGTGTGACGCGCACCGTTTGCTGTTCGGTAATCTGCACATTGCCTTGGCGCACAGGCTTTTGCACTTGTGGCTGCATGGTCGGCTGGGTCGCACAGCCTGTTAATGCCAGCACCGATAACACCGCGATATGGGACTTTTTTAACATCATAATCATCTCGGATAGGAGTAGAAACAAAATAAATCAAATATAAAGCAAGGTAGATGACTCGCATGACTTTGAAAGATAAGGAACTTTACCCTCAAAAGGTCAAATTACTGTAGCAACAAATGCCCATAATGTCGATATGCAAATATCAATATCCTTACCCCCTATTCGCTTGATGTTTCTGATTGTTTTCTTTGCAGTATTGCAGGCGTGCTGGTCAATATGAGGACAGGCACAAAAAAAGACACGCGGCGGTGTCTTTTTATCATACTGCTTATTGGTTCTATTACACTGGCTCAGACAGTGACTGCCCTTTTTATAGCGTCTGATCGGTATCGTCTTTACCTTTTGCTTTTGCTTTGGCTTTTACTTTGTCTTTGGCGCTGCTGTCTTTGACAAGGTTGACCTCTGGCTTTGCAGCGGGCGTTTTTGGCGTTTTTTCTAACACCACAGGCACATCGTCGGTCTTTTCGGCAATATAGTTTCCGCCTGCAAACTGCATATTGGCAACGGTATCATCCGCGGTGCGGCGGCGGGCAGCGTCCATACTGACGGCAAAAACGCCGCGTATCAGCTGCCAGATAAAGCCCATAAACAGACCAACCACAAAGACACCAAGCACAGGTACAGCATTGGCAATAGCAGCAGGGATGTCTTTCATCAATACGGCATAGACGACGCTGATACTGGCAGGCGCAAGCACACTTGGGTCATCAAGTGCATGACCTGGGGTAAATAAAATCGCAAAAATCGCCACCCATGTGATACCGCCTAATGGACGTGGCAATACACGCGCGACCAATATCCACAGCACTAAGACCACCACTGAGCCGCCAATATAAGCGTACATCGGTAAGTCGGCAGGGGGGACATCTTTGACCATCTGACTCCACCAGATAACAATCTCGCCGAGAATGTCACTGATTTTGTCGAGTGGCAAACTTTGTATAATACTTTTTAACCAATCCATGCGGGGTAAGCTACCTGAATATACTAGGAATCTATGAGTCGCGTACGCTTGCAAATGCCATCATAAAAAGCGTCATTTACCTTTTATGGTACATCTGTTGGTATACAAGAAGACGCTAGTTTATCACGACTTTATGGCAAAATGCATACGCACTATGTAATGCACTCTATAACCTGTCCACAGACGCGGCGTCAAAGTGGCAGAAGTCCTTAGTGGTACTTGCTGTCCTGTAGCTCAAGGGCGCGCAGTTTGGCTTGATGGCGCATGACCTCAGCAGGCGGCATTTGCACATAGTATCCTTGAGATTTGAGCTTTTCAAGGACTTCATTTTTGTCCGCGCGTGCTAGCTTTTCGGTGGCATCAAGGTCTAAATGCATCACAAACTTGCTGGTGCCGAGACTTGCGCGAAAGTCTTTTGGCAAGACCGACAGCCAATCACGCACTGTCTCAGTATCGTCTGGATAATCAGGACGCGCAATGTAGACGTACATATCATCGTGTTTGGGAAATTTATAAATATCGCAGTGCATGGCTCACCTATAAGTTATTCAAAAAGTAACTGTTTTGTGGCGCTAAGCCTAGCACAATTTGCCCTATAAGCTAAAAAGGCAACACGAAAAAGCAGCAAAAATAGGCGATTTTGATGCGATTGTGCTTCTAAAAAGCTCAATATCTGAGCATGGCTTGACTATGCCTTATAAAATTAATCGTGATTAATGGCTTTGATGCCTTGTAAAAACAGCAGCAACCTTTCATAATAAAGCGGTTATTCAGGAGAGCGCACGCTAATTATCGCATGCCACCGAAGGCGCATCCACCCTGCCAATCGCTCAGGTAAAAGGACTGAATAACCCATGCCTTATGGTCACAAAACCACGGCATAACAAATCTGGAGAGCGGCAAGCACGGATGACGACTTGCCCACCGAAGGGGAGAAAACGCCAGCGCGATACCATGCTGGACGTTGAAAATCTCAGGTCACAGGACAGATAGGGCTATATGACCAGTATCTTTACTGGTTTGGCTTTATTGACGTTCTTCTCCACTATGTAATGACGCTTTTGCCGTCTTTAGGATTTGTTATGACCGACACCACACAAGCAGCAGACGCCCCACAAAAAACCCCACTGTACCAAGCCCATATCGATAGCGACGGCAAAATCGTTGACTTCTCAGGATGGCTACTGCCTATTCATTATGGCTCACAAATTGACGAGCACGAGGCGGTACGCACGGACGCTGGGATGTTTGACGTCTCGCACATGGTCGTCGTCGATGTGACAGGCAAAGACAGCAAAGCATGGCTACAAAAGCTGCTCGCCAATGATGTCAACAAACTCAAAAAAGTCGGTAAGGCGCTGTATTCTGCCATGCTCAACGAGCAAGGCGGCGTGATTGACGACCTTATTGTTTACTTAATGAACGAAGAAGAAACCGCCTACCGCATCGTCTCAAACGCCGCGACCCGCGCAAAAGATTTGGCGCAGTTTGGACGCGTTGCCGAAGGCTTTGACGTCACCATCACCGAGCGTCCTGAGCTTGCGATGCTTGCAGTTCAAGGGCCAAACGCGATTGCCAAATTATCAAATGCCAAGCCTGCTTGGGCGGACACCTTAGCAGGTCTCAAGCCATTTGTCGGTGCAGACTTGACCGAGATTGAAGGCGATGATTGGTTTGTCGCCCGTACAGGCTACACAGGTGAAGACGGCGTTGAAGTGATTCTGCACGCTGATGACGCACCTGCCTTTTTTAACCTATTAAAAGAACACGGCATCCAGCCAGCGGGACTTGGTGCACGCGATACCTTGCGCATGGAAGCGGGCATGAACCTCTACGGTCACGATATGGATGAGACCATTAACCCGTATGCTTGCGGCATGAGCTGGACATTGGCGCTCAAAGACGAGCGCGACTTTGTCGGTCGCTCCGCCCTACTTGCCAGCAAACAAGCCGATGACAATACGTTGATGAAGCAAGTCGGTTTGCTGCTAGAGACACGCGGCGTGCTGCGTGAAGGCATGAGCGTCACCATCAATCAAGGTACGGACAACGAAGCGACAGGCATCATCACCAGTGGCACCTTCTCACCGACCCTAAAACAATCTATCGCCATTGCGCGTGTCCCTGCCAGCCTAACCGATGGCGACAGCGTCCAAGTCGATTTGCGCGGTAAAGGCAAATTTGTCGATGTGCGCGTGCTTGATTTGCCGTTTGTACGTCATGGCAAGGCACAATTTGATTAAGCAGACTGTTTTCAAAGGATGACCACTAATGCTGCCTTTCGTATCAAAAAATAAGTACGCTGCTTTTATCGCATTATTGGCTACATTGGTGGCTGTTCCTGCTTCTGCTGCAAACCAGCAATACGATTGGACACCCTTTTTTAAGTCTTGGGAAAATGCTTGTGAGCTTGAGCCGCAAGAGGTGATGTTTACTAGCATGCTGCCTGATTCTGAAACTTTGGCATTAGGCAGTATTGTCGTTCCTAAAAAGTATGCGCTAGCCGTTGATAGTGCGCTGACCACGACCTTTTATGATATGGACGGCAACCTTAGTAGTAAAGGTGATGCCAATTATTTTGATACCCGTTTTGATGTTGTCGGCAGTTATTACGGTATACCGATGGCAAGCATTGGCTTTGTCGGTGGTGTTGGTAATGGTATTTACATGCCTTACTTTGTATTAAACGCCAACATTACGGATGTCAGAAAAACCTTAAGACAAAAAAATATCGTTATCAATTATGAATCTTCAGAGTTTCATGACTCAGATATGTATGGAAATTCAGATATTGGTATGGAAATACAAGTGAATGACAAAGACCCGACACGTACGGATATTATTTGTAACTTCTCAAACTAACTTGACGCGCTGCGGAGTTTTTCATTGAGAAGTGCATTGTATCTTATATACTACAAACTCTTATTAAGTACCTTTTAAGGAGATGAAACATGAGCAACATTCCTGCCGAATTAAAGTACGTTGCCAGCCACGAGTGGCTACGCCTAGAAGACGACGGCACCATTACTGTGGGCATCACTGACCACGCCCAAGATTTGCTGGGCGATGTGGTCTTCGTTGAGCTGCCAGAAGTCGGCGATTCGGTCGCGGTCGATGACGAAATCGCCGTTGTTGAGTCGGTCAAGGCGGCATCAGACGTCTACGCGCCACTATCAGGCGAAATCGTTGCTATCAATGAAAATCTAGAAGACGAGCCAGAAATCATCAACTCTGACCCGTACGGTGATGGCTGGTTCTTTAAGATCAAGCCACTAAACGCTAATGACTATGATGAGCTGTTAAGCGCTGAAGATTACCAAAACGAGCTATAAGCTTATAGCTTTGCCATTTTAAAAACAGCTAAATATTCATTTATTTACAGGTACTAAGGCACGCTTGGTATCTGTCCTCATTTTTACCTTTTGGCACTTTTATACGTGCGCACCTTTTTATTTTTATATGTGTTTCAGACGCTTCGGCTTAGGAGTTATTGATGGGCAATCAAGAGCAAACCAACACCATAGACAGCACGCATTTAGACAGCTTTCGTGCGGTGGTCGAATCGCGCCGTTCGGTACGTCGTTTTACCGACACGCCCATTCCTGATGATGTTCTTAGTGAGTGTTTGCGCCTTGCGATGCTTGCGCCCAACTCCAGCAACTTACAGCCGTGGGAATTTTTTGTCATTGACAGTCCTGATGCTCGCGCCAAAGCAGTGGAAAACTGTATGCGCCAAAATGCGGCAAAGACCGCAGCGCGCTTAATCGCTATCGTTGCGCGTACCGACAATTGGCACGAGCACGCCAAACAAGTGCTGCGCGAATATCCGCTGTCACCTGTCCCCAAAAAAGTTAAAGACTATTACGGTCGCTTGATTCCGCTGGAGTTCGCACGCGGTCCTGTCAATGTGCTGTCCCTTGCCAAATGGGGCGTGACGCAAACGCACCGCCAGCTTAAAGGTCCGATTAAGTCGCCGTATTACACCCTTGAAGACATCAAGCAATGGGCGACCAACAATACCGCGCTGGCTGCCGAAAATTTAATATTGGCCCTACGCGCCCATGGTTTTGACAGCTGTGCGATGGGCGGTTTTGATGAACCTGCGATGAAAGAGCTCTTAAACCTTGGCGAGCACCAGCATATCGTGATGATGCTCGCCGCAGGCGAACGCGCCGACAAAGGCATCTACCACCCGCAGTTTCGCTTTGCCCAAGAACAATTTGTCCACTATATCTGATCCAAGCTACGCCACGCATCAGCGCATCGTCGTTGGCGCAATGATTTATTTTTTGTGTCACCCCTCGTAAAGACTTTTAGTTAAGGATTGTCATGACTCTATCCCAACGCCCTACCTTTGCTACGTTCCAAGGCTTGTTTAACGATGCCGAATTTGTCTACCGCCATCTTGGTTCAAACGATGAGATTCAGCAAGAGATGCTGTCTGCGATTGGCTACGATGATATGGACAGCTTTATCAATGACACCGTGCCCGAGCCTGTTCGTTTGCACAAAGACTTAAACTTGCCAAAAGCCATCAGCGAACACGCTGCCCTTGCCAAATTGCGCGGCATGGCGGACAACATCACAGTCAATAAAAGCTATATTGGTCAAGGCTATTCGCCTGTGCGTATGCCTGCGGTCATTCAGCGCAATGTACTCGAAAATCCAGGCTGGTACACCGCTTACACGCCGTATCAAGCGGAGATTTCACAAGGTCGCCTAGAGGCGCTATTAAACTTCCAGCAAGTGTGTATTGACTTGACGGGACTAGAATTGGCGGGCGCGTCATTACTTGATGAAGCCACCGCCGCTGCCGAAGCGATGGCCATGTCTAAGCGCGTAAGCAAAAGCAAATCAAACGCCTTTTTTGTCGATGAGCGCGTGTATCCACAAACGCTCGACGTCATCAAGACGCGTGCCAAATACTTTGGCTGGGAAGTAGTCGTCGGTGATTTTGACACCGCAACATCAGGCGATTACTTTGGCGCGCTGTTCCAGTACGTGGGTAAAGAAGGCGACGTTAAGGACTTGAGCGACGTTATTAGCGCGGTAAAAGCCAATAAGACCTATACCACGGTCGTGAGCGACATTATGAGCCTTGTGTTGCTCAAGTCGCCTGCCGAGATGGGCGCGGACATTGCGCTTGGCAGCACCCAGCGCTTTGGTATCCCTATGGGCTTCGGTGGTCCACACGCCGCCTACTTTGCCTTTAGTGATAAGGCAAAACGCTCGGCGCCTGGTCGCATCATCGGTGTATCAAAAGACGCCGAGGGCAACACCGCCCTACGCATGGCGCTACAGACCCGCGAGCAGCACATCCGCCGCGAAAAAGCCAACTCCAACATCTGCACCTCACAAGTGTTGCTCGCCAATCTTGCAGGTATGTACGCTGTGTATCACGGTCCAAACGGGCTACAGCGCATCGCCACACGTATTCATGCGCTCGCCAGCGCCTTTGCCAGCGCTATCGATCAAAGCGCTGAGCTAAATGTGGTGCATCAGCAGTTCTTTGATACGGTCTTGGTTGATTGCGGTTCAGAAAAGCTGGCTACCCAAATCTTTGATAATGCGGACAACTTAGGCTATAACCTATGGCGCATTAGCGACAACAAAATTGCGGTATCCTTTAGCGAAACCAGCGACAGCGAAGACTTTGCGGTCTTAACCCAGCTGTTTACCAATAAAGCGCAAGACTTGCCAGCTGACGCTACTTTTTCACTGGACAGTGCGCATTTGCGTACCGATGACATTTTGACGCATCCTGTGTTTAATTCGCACCATACCGAGCACGAGATGCTGCGCTATTTAAAATCGCTTGAGGACAAAGACCTTGCGATGAACCGCAGCATGATTTCACTTGGCAGCTGCACCATGAAGCTCAACGCCACCAGCGAGATGCTGCCGATTACGTGGGATGAGTTTGCCAATGTGCATCCGTTCGCCCCGCGTGACCAAGTCAAAGGCTATATCGAAATGATTGATAGCCTACAAGACCAGCTCAAAGCCATCACAGGCTTCGACGCCGTGTCTATGCAGCCAAACTCTGGCGCGTCAGGCGAATACGCAGGTCTACTCGCTATTCGCCGTTATCATGAGTCACTGGGCGAGACCGAACGCGATGTGTGCTTGATTCCAAAATCGGCACATGGCACCAACCCCGCCACCGCGATGATGATGGGTATGCAAGTGGTCGTGGTCAATACCGATGACAATGGTAACGTTGATGTTGCTGATCTGACCGCCAAATGTGAAGAACACAGCGCACGCTTGGGCGCACTGATGATTACTTACCCATCGACGCACGGCGTATTTGAAGAGGGCATCCGTCATATCTGCGACCTCATCCACAGTCACGGCGGTCAAGTGTATATGGACGGCGCAAACATGAACGCGCAGGTCGCCATCATGCAGCCAGCGGACGTGGGCGCGGACGTATTGCACATGAATCTACACAAAACCTTCTGTATCCCGCACGGCGGCGGCGGTCCTGGTATGGGGCCTATCGGTATGCAAGCGCACCTTGCGCCATTTATGGCAAACCACGTGGTCAGCCCTGTACACAATGCTGAAAAAGAAGGCATGGCGGTATCGGCTGCCCCGTATGGCTCGGCGAGCATCTTGCCTATCTCATGGATGTACATCACTATGATGGGTCGCGATGGTCTATTAAAAGCCACCAATCTTGCGCTGCTCAACGCCAACTACGTGGCAAATGCGCTTAAAGACGATTACCCCGTCCTGTATACAGGTAAAGGCGGTCGTGTGGCGCATGAGTGCATCATTGATATCCGTCCGCTAAAAGAGAAAACAGGCTTTAGCGAAACTGACATCGCCAAGCGCTTGATGGACTATGGCTTCCACTCGCCCACTATGAGTTTCCCTGTCGCGGGCACCTTGATGATTGAGCCGACAGAATCTGAGCCAAAAGCCGAGCTTGATCGCTTTATCTCTGCGCTCAAAGCCATCAAAGCCGAAGCGTTAAAAGCGCATAGCGAAACCGATGGCTGGAGCTTGACGGATAACCCGCTGGTCAACGCGCCGCATACCGCGTCCATGATTACCAAAGACACATGGGAACATGCCTACAGCCGCGACGAAGCCGCCTTCCCGCTGCCGTACGTACGTGCGCATAAGTTCTGGCCAAGCGTTGCCCGTATTGATGATGTGTATGGGGATAAGAATCTGATGTGCTCATGCCCAAGTATTGAAAACTATATGTAAGTTTAGCCATAAGTAATTGCTAAAAATACATACAGTCAACCTAAGAGAAAATTAATACAGCGAAATTGAAGGGTATTTTTCGTAGCCTCTGGAGACGCAGTCACAGCAAGCAAGAAAAATATTCTTCGATTGAGCGAATGTATCGCGCTGTATCTTATTTTGTCAGGCTCAACGATACAAAAGCCCCTACGTCAGCGCTTGACTTAGGGGCTTTGTTTTTCTTACGCTTAGGCTATCGACTGTATTTTATTTTTGTGTGTTCGCTTAGCGGTTTTAACCGTTTGCTTTATTTATATTGCCCAATGGAAGAAGCTCATGAGTATCCCACCCACTCCAAAAGCCAACCGCGTCATTTTAATTCACGGTCTGCACCAGACCGCCTGGGTTATGCGCCCGATGGCAAAACGCTTACAAGCGCAAGGCTTTCGCACCCATCAATATGCGTACCGCAGCATGCGCGATGACGTCCAGACCAATAGCCGCCGCCTAAACGACTGGCTCACGCAGTATCACGACCCTGAGCAGCCGATTGACCTTGTCGGGCACAGCTTGGGCGGGCTGATTATCCGTGATTTTGTTTATCGGTATTCCAAATGGATGATTGGACGCTGTGTGACACTTGGCACGCCGCATACTGGCAGCACTTGCGCTGAATATATTAAGCGCCTCTCGCCTGTGATGATGGGACGGGCTTATAAAGGGGCGCTTGATGGCGGCGTGCCTGCTTTGCCCGCGCACATTATGCTTGGGGTGATTGCAGGGGACAAGCCTTACGGGGTCGGGCAGCTGTTTTTGGAATACCACAATCGCAAACTGCGTCGCCATGGTCAACCGCTACCGCTCGGCGAGCGTGCGCATGATGGCACCGTGTATGTGAGTGAAACCAAAATTGAGGGCGCGTGCGACCATTTGGTATTGCCTGTAACACACACGGGGATGCTGGTCAATCCTGAAGTGGCGCGGCAAACGCTGCATTTTTTGCAGCATGGGGAGTTTAACCACGCCAAACGGGCGCAGCCTTTATAAGCGGCAATGAACAAAGCTTATCAAGGCTGTAGCGCATTTAAAAATAAGTAAAGAAACCGCTTAAGCCAAGCCCATCCCTTGCTTTAGCTCCGCTTGATGGGTTTTGATTAATGGAATCAGCGTGTCTGTGACCCATGCTTGACGCCAGCCTTGCAAGCCTTCAGGCAGCGCCTCGGCATCTTGCTCTTTGCCCAGTGCGACGACTTCGTATAAATCGTTCAGCCACTTTTTACGCATTAGGACATTTTTGGGCACACCAATGGCTGCCGCATGCTGATTGACCGCCTTTTGTACCGCGTTGCTTAAGGTTTTATTTTTTGAACGATACGGCGGTAATGGCGGCGCGGGCTGCTCAGCATGGTGCGTGTCTTTGGCGGTCTTAATCACGGTTAACAGCTCTTCACCATACAGGCGTATGATTTGTCGATGCATGGTGGTCTTGTGCATCAGCTCGCGGATGTTTTTGGGCTGCATCTCCACAATTTCGCGCATCGCCTGTTTTTTAATAATAAAGGTACGTGGCTGATTGGTGGCACGTGCCAGCGATTCGCGCCACGCCGCCACGTCACGCAAGATGGTCATCTGCACAGGATTGTAGCGAAAGTCCGCCATGCTCTGATACATGTCTTCGTCTTTAATGTGTTGTACGCCGTGCAGCTCATAGGCGTACATCTGACAATCTTGCCATACCGCATCCATCAGCCCTTGTTCCTCTAAACAAATTTGCAAGCGTTCATATAAAGCAACCAGATAGCGCACATCGGCAATCGCATAGCGCTCTTGCTCATCGGACAGTGGGCGCTGGAGCCAATCAGACTGGCTTTGTTCTTTATCGACATGGATGTCTAGGACATCACTGATGGCTTTTTGATAGCCGATTTGTAAATCACCTGTCAAATACGACAAAGCAATCTGGGTATCAAAGATATTGCTGAGCGGTGCGCAGCCTGAGAGCAAATAAAAAATGCCCAAGTCTTCACCGCACGCGTGCCAAATGGCAACTTTGATAGACGCAAGCACTTCCCATAGCGCATCAAGGCGCAATTTTGGTGCATCGAGCAAATAAATGCGGCTGCCTGTATTCACCTGCATAAGTGCCAAGCGCGGATAGTAGGTATCGCGCTTAATAAACTCGGTATCGAGCGCCACGACTTGGCTGTCTTCAATAGCATCGATGACTGCGTCTAATTTAGTTTGCTCTGACACCCATGTGACAGGCAGCGCATCGGCAGCCGCCACGACAGCGGCAGCACCGGGCGCACGCAGCGCTTCATAAGCAGAAGAGGTAGAGGCAGAAGACGGTTCAGACACAGAACAATACCTTATTATCAGGATAAAAATAGGACGCATATAAAAAAGGGCAAGCAAAGCCACGTAAGATGGCGCGCTTGCCCAGTATAATAACATCTTTATGACAAAGAGATAACACGCACAAAAAGTACAACTAAAGGGGTTATCATCTCATGGTTTAACACTTGTATTTAAAAAATACCTTATAAAAAAGCGCGGTTTTGTAGCGCTTGACCCAGCGTCATGCTGTCCAAATACTCAAGCTCGCCGCCCATAGGTACGCCTTGCGCAAGACGCGTGACCTTTTGCACATGGCGGCTGACCGCCTCGCTGATAAAATGCGCGGTGGTCTGCCCTTCAACGGTCGTGCCTGTGGCGAGTATCAGCTCATCTATCGGCTCTTGCTGCACGCGCTGTACCAGCTGGTCGATATGCAAATCATCGGCACTGATACCGTCAATGGGCGATAAATGCCCGCCCAACACAAAATAGCGCCCCTGATAGCCCGCCGTCTGCTCAATCGCCATCACGTCCGCCGCCGTCTCAACCACGCACAACACGCTGTCATCACGGCGCGGGTCTTGGCACAGTGGACACACCGCCTCATCACTAAAGCTGTGGCAGTGCTGACACTCAACGATACCGCGCATCGCCTCATCAAGCGCGGCGGCGAGCGCCATACCTTGTGGGCGTTTTTTGCTCAGTAAATGCAGCGCCATACGTTGGGCGCTCTTTTGTCCTACCCCTGGGAGGATACGCAGCTGTTGTACCAGTGCATCAAACTTGGCTGTAAGCAAAGCGGCTTCCTTTATCTGTTGCGATTAGTAGTCATCGGCGGTCTGTGATTGCGGTTATTCTTGTTTATAATACTGCTAAGTTATTGAAAATAAATGGTATCAATCACAAAGCCCATCTATAAAAATGGGGTCGCATCCTATGGATAACAACCCCAAATCCGCGCTGACTGCCGTTTTATTACACTAAAAAAACAGCAGTCAATCGCTTATGTTTATGCTTGATCAAAAGACTTATTTAGAACAAGCCTTGCATGCCTGGTGGCAAGCCCATGCCCGAAGTTGCGCCCGCCATGGTCTCTTCATACAGCTCGTCCGCTTGACGTACCGCATCGTTAATTGCCGCAGCAATCAAGTCTTCAATCATATCAGGCTCGTCTTCAAGTAGGCTTGGGTCGATGCTTAGGCGCTTGACCACATGGCGACCTGTCATGGTCACTTTGACCAGACCGCTGCCCGCTTCTGCGTGGACTTCTTTATTTGCCAATTCTTTTTTTGCCGATTCGACATTGGCTTCGACTTTCTTTTGCATGTTTTGTGCTTGCTGCATCAATGCTTGAATGTTCATAACTGCCTCGAGTGCTGGTGAATAAGGGAATACCTAAAAACTAAATTCGTTGTAATCGTGAGCATCATAACGATGCGCTGGCGCTGATTATACCGCCATCTTTATAAACTGTCTAAACCACGCGCCAAGTCTTTGATAATGTCATCAGCGTCCTCTAGCCCGACCGATAGGCGAATTAAGCCGTCTTTGACACCTGCTTCTGCACGCGCTTCTGGCGTCAAGCGAAAATGCGTGGTGGTCGCAGGATGGGTGATGGTGGTTTTGGCATCGCCAAGATTATTAGTGATAGATATCATGCGCGTGTTGTCAATCACATGCCACGCGGCGGCTTTTTCGTCTTTATCCGCTGAGGCTTTAACTTCAAAGCCCATAATCGCGCCGTAGCTGTCTTTGAGATGGTGCTGCGCTTGCGCCAATGCGTGCGCAGGATGGTCAGTAAGTCCTGAAAAATGCACTTTGCTGACTTTTGGATGCGCGTCCAAAAATGCCGCCACTTGGTTGGCATTGTGGCAATGCGCCTGCATACGCAGTTTAAGCGTCTCAAGCCCTTTGGTAAACACCCACGCGTTAAACGGGCTCATGCTGATACCGCCCGTACGCACCACGGCAAAGGTTTCTTGCATCAAGGCATCGCTGCCGACCAATGCGCCGCCAAGCACGCGCCCTTGACCGTCCAGATATTTGGTCGCTGAATGAATGACCACATCCGCGCCCAGCTCTAGCGGACGCTGCAAGGCTGGCGTAGCAAAGCAGTTGTCCACGACCAATAAGATATCATTGGCGCGGGCGATTTTGCTTAAAGCTTTAATGTCGCAAATTTGCGCTAACGGATTGCTTGGGCTTTCGCAATACATCACTTTGGTATTCGGCTGCACGGCATTCGCCCACGCGTCATTGTCAAAGCAATCGACATAGCTGACTTCGATACCAAGCTTTGCCATATAGTTGTTAAACAAACCAATTGATGAGCCAAACAGCTGATTGGCGGCGAGCAGATGGTCGCCTGCTTTTAAATACGCCAGACACATGGTCAAAATCGCGCCCATGCCTGAGGCAGTCGCTACCGCACGCTCACCGTTTTCGAGCGCAGCAAGACGGCGCTCAAAGGTGCGCACGCTTGGGTTGGTGTGGCGTGAGTAGACATTGCCCGTCTTACCACCATCAAAGTGCGCGGCAGCATCGGCGGCAGACTCATACACATAAGAGCTGGTGGTAAAAATCGGCTCGGCGTGCTCGCCCTCATCGGTGCGGTGCTGACCTGCACGTACGGCGATGGTTTGCATACCGTAATCTTGGCTTAAGTCTAAGGCATCATCACGCCAGTTGGCATCGAGGTTGGTAGCATTTTGGGTATTTTGACTCATAAATCGTCCGTTTTTTTGTTGGTATCTGACTGACAGCCTCTCAGCCACGCTCACTTATGCGTGCATGTTGTATCATTTGGCTGTGTGTGTAAATGCCACCTATCATAGCACGCTCGCTTATGCACCGCAGCAGCGACTTTGCAGACGGTCATCAGGCTACTGTCTGGTCAAATCAGCACGGTAATTGATTTTTTATAGGATATGTTTTTTGTTTAACAATCAACAAAAACGACATTTTGTCTGAGACAACTGCTTTTTTGGGTACAATAAGCCGATTTTAATTCATATATTTTTATATTAGCGTCATGATCGCATGGTTATCCCAGCACAAATAGTGCGTAAGAACGGCGGTAACTACACTGTTATTACAATTTTGGCAGCTCAAAGGCTTGTTTGATAACAGTCTGCTACATATTAAAAACCAAGAAGTCGTTATTATGAAACATAATGTTTCGCTCATCGTTTGGGACGATTGATTTTATTTTTTGTCATATTTTACCGTTTATCAGATTTTCTTATAACCATATTGATAGACGTTTTATTAACTTTTTATAACTTGCTTTTTGTTGGCTTTGGTTTCAGTACAGTTAGGGTTCATTTATTATGCCAATGTTTGAGATAGATTCTGGTTACTTACTGCTGATACTGGTGTTGGTGCTGATAGTGCCGTTAAGCGCTTGCCAAAGTCTCCCCCCAGAACCACATTTGGCCAAAAGTCTGGTACTCTCTGAGCGCATCAATACACTGTACCAAAAAACAAACGATGCGGCCGCCCAAGACAATACCGTGGGCGGCGCGTCTACCGAAGCGACTGATTTGGTCGCGGCCATCAGTGAGCAAAACGAAATCCACCCCGATTTATCAGGTTATCATCCGATTGTAACAGGTGCGAATGCCTTTGCTGCGCGCAGTATTTTAACGGGTATGGCCAAGCGCACCATTGACGTGCAGTACTATATTTGGCACGATGACCAAGCAGGCCAATTACTGCTTAGAGACTTGTGGGATGCGGCCGAGCGCGGGGTGATTGTGCGCTTATTGCTCGATGATTTTAATAGCAGTCCTGAGCTTGACCAACAGTTATTGCGTTTTTCTAGCCACCCAAACATTGCCGTACGTATCATCAATCCTTTGATGCATCGTAAATTTCAAGCGCTCAATTTTGTGACAGGTTTACCGCGTATCAATCGGCGTATGCACAATAAAAGCATGATTTTTGATAAGCAAATTACCATTATTGGTGGGCGCAATATTGGCAATGAATACATGAGTAACGACCAGCGCAGCCAGTTTGCGGATCTTGATGTTTTGCTGATTGGTAAAGTGGTTGGCGATATTGATAACAGCTTCGTTAACTATTGGTCATCCAATCTATCCTTTGATATAGAAACCTTGATAAAACCTGAGGACAATCCGCCCAAAGATTTTATTGCAGGTCTTGATAAGCTCAGTGTTGATGAGGCGGAGCATCTACAAAGCAGTCTTTCGGTCTATAAATCGGCGATTGAGGACTCTACGATTGATACCGATTTAATCAGTAAGCGGATTCTCTTTCGCTGGACAGACATGCAGTTTTTGAGTGACGATGTCAAAAAACTCAGCAAAACCGCCCCCGCTGAGACCAACTTGGTACATCAGCTGCGCACCCTACTCGGTCGCCCTTCAGACAAGCTGACCATCATCTCCTCTTACTTTGTACCCACCAAAAATGGTGTGGATACCTTAGTTCAGCTGGCTGAGTCAGGGATTGATATCAAAATTTTAACCAACTCTTTTGATGCAACCGATGTGACTGCGGTGCATTCTGGCTATAGCCAGTGGCGTCCTAAGCTATTAAGAGCAGGTATCAAAATCTACGAGCTAAAATCAACAGCCAGTGATGAAAAGCGCGACAACAAACTGTGGAAAGCGCGCAGTCAGTCGTCAACGAGCCTGCATGCTAAGACCTTTGCTGTTGATGACCATCAAGTCTTTATCGGTTCATATAACGTCGATCCACGCTCTGCGAATATCAATACAGAAATGGGCGTTATCATTAATGATGACGAGCTGGCGCGCCAGTTGCACGAAGCGCTCAGTAACGATCTGCTAAACCAAGCCTATGAAGTCAAACTGACAGATGCAGATAGACTTGAGTGGCATACGCTTGAAAACGGTGAGCCTATGGTCTATGACAGTGAGCCACGTGTAGACTTTACCGATCATATTTGGCTGACCATCATGTCGTGGTTGCCGATTGATTGGCTGTTATAACCATAATGATACATGCCTACGCTACTTCGGTAGGTGCTATATAGCTTAGGGCAGCTTATCGTTTGTGGCTGCCTTGTTGTTTTACTTTTGTGGCCATACTCTGTTGCGCCACACGCTCTAATAAGTGTGTTTGTTTATGCCAAATCGTTCACCATACGCCTTGATGTCAACACAAGATAAAAATATGGTTGCTTTTACCTGCACCTGTAGTGCGGTCTTGTTTTTTGATTTTCTGATTTATTTGTATTTAGCAGACATTATTTCAACCACGATGTTTTCGGCCAATATGGATAAGCAGTTTTCGGGGGTACAAAGCCTAGGGCTATTTGCCGCTGGTTATTTAGCTCGCCCATTAGGGGGACTTTTTTTTGGACGTTATGGAGACATTGTCGGGCGTAGACCTGTATTCATTGCGACACTGATGGTGACAGCAGGCACAATGTTTGCGATGGCGTTAATCCCTTCTTATGCCGAATGGGGGGTTGCTGCACCACTGCTATTCATTGTGCTGCGTTTGATTCAGGGCATGGCGTTTGGGGTCTATGTGCCTTTGTCTTGGATATTCATCTCTGAGCATCTACCACGTCAGTATTTAACGGTTGGTTGTAGTTATATTACTGCCAGTTTCATTTTGGGCGTGCTGTTTTGTAATGCATTTTTCAGCTGGTTGACAAATACATTAAGCCCTGGTGAGATGCTGGCCTACGGCTGGCGCTTTCCATTTATGTTAGCCGCACTAATCAGTTGTCTACCGCTTTTAGGCTGGCGTTATATTAAGGAGTCACCGTACTTTTTGCAGATGCAAAAAACGCTACCTGCCGACTATAAACCGCGCCCTTTAAAGCTGTTGGTAACCCATTGTCGTCAGGCAATATTTGTCACCATGATGCTCACATTAGTTATCTCCAGCATCACTTTGGTTGTGGTGCTATTGATGCCTGAGCTGACGGCACTGAATTTTTCTGTAGATAATGATTTATTTAACTTTTCGCACAGTTTAGGCTTGGTGTTTATGATGATTGGCTGTGTATTTTATGGCGTCATTTCTAACAACAATAACTTCGGCCAGATATTAATCATTGGCTGCGCCTTTCTGATTTTACAAGTGTTTGCCTTTTTCTACCAGTTACAGGCAGGGGGCGATTATCTGCTGATTATGTATGCGCTTTTAGGGTTTGCGGCAGGCATTATCGGTATGGTACCTGCTGTGTTTGTAAAGATGTTCTCGACCAACGTGCGTGTGAGTGGCCTGTCGATTGTTTATAACGTCATGTATGCCTTTGTTGGCGGCGTTATGCCCTTTGTCATCAGTTATTTAACAAGTATTATCAGCTTTTCGCCTGCGCTATATACAGCGTTCGTCAGTATTATCGGTATCATTATGGGGTTGTATTTTTACAACCTACCTGAGTTTAAGGGCATTGATCATGTACTGCGTTAGGTATGGCTCATGGGGTGATGGACTGGGCTGCATTTATTGGCAAAACCTTTTACAATAGGCGCTTTATTATCCTGTCCATTTGTACCATGACGAGTTTTAGTGGCTGTGGTGTAAATATGGTGTCATGCCTGCTCATTTTAATTGATATGAATCGGTATGGCGCCGCTTACATTGCAGAGGACAAAATAATGCAAACCTATACCTAGCAAGGCTTTCAGGCTAAATGATTGATTTAATGAAAAATAAGAGATTGTCGATTGCGCCGATGATTGACTGGACCACGACTGACTACCGTTACTTTGCGCGATTGTTCAATCCGCATGTCTATCTGTATACCGAGATGATAAGCACAGGTGCGCTGCTCTTTGGCAATCGTGAGCGTCATCTGCGCTTTGATACCCTTGAGCATCCGCTGGTGCTACAGCTTGGCGGTGCAGATGCAGACGAGATGACGCAATGCACGATACTGGCGCAAGAGTACGGCTACGATGAAGTCAATATCAATGTCGGCTGCCCATCTGACCGTGTCCAACACAATAAAATTGGGGCATGTCTGATGGCAGAGCCTGAGACGGTAGCCAAGGCATTTTCTGCGATGCAAGCAGCGGTTGACATCCCTGTGACGGTCAAGCATCGCATCGGTATTGATGACTTTGACAGTTATGAGTTTATGCATCAGTTTGTGGAGACGGTCGCTGCTGCTGGCTGTGAGCGCTTTATCGTGCATGCGCGTACCGCATGGCTACAAGGGCTCAGTCCCAAGCAAAACCGCGAGATTCCGCCGCTGCGCTATGATGATGTGTACCGCTTAAAGCAAGACTTCCCTACCCTTGAGATTGAGATTAATGGCGGCGTGACCACGATTGAGGACATTGAGCAGCATCTACAACATGTCGATGGCGTGATGATTGGGCGCGCGTTTTATCACAATCCCTATCTGCTTGCTGAAGCAAATCGCTTGTGGGGCACGCCTGTGCCATCGCGCGCTGATGTGCTTGCCGTACTGTATCCGTATTTAGAAAAACAAGTGGCACAAGGCGAAGCGCTGCCAACGATGACGCGTCATTATTTGGGCCTGTTTCAAGGCTTAACAGGCGCGCGCAAATGGCGACAGGCTTTAAGTGGCAAGCCACATTTAAAGATTGCAGACATCAAGCAGGCTGCTGACGAGGTTTTGGCACTTAATCCTGAGGCTTAACTTTAATGCTGCAAAGCTTGATTTTGAATACATAAAAAGCGCGCCAAGTGATGACTGGGCGCGCTTTTTTGATTGGCTGGCTAAAAAGAATAAGTATTAAGGCATTTGGCTGACAAACTGCCACATAGCCATACCATTATTAACAATATGCAAGACAATCGGCAGCAGTATCGAGCCTGAGCGGTAGCGCGCATAGGCAAACAGTAGCGCCAACACCACGAGCGAACCAAGCTCATAAAACCCATATTGTAGATGAATCGCCGCGAAAAGCACACTGGTCAACACGCTGGCAACGAGTGCGCCGCGCTTGGGATGTGCGCTTGAATCAAACTGCTCGGCTATCGCTGACCACAGCAGGCCACGAAACACCAACTCTTCGTATATTGGCGCGACAATCACCACCACAAGAACCAAGAGCCATAAATGATTGACCGAACGGTACAAGACATCCATAAACAGCATGGTGTCTTCGTCTAATAAATAGGTCAGACTTTGGCTAATCAATGCATATAGTAGCCAAAGTCCCAGCATGACAAGGGTCGTGCGCCACGTTATCAAGCGCACTGCCAAGTAGTGCTTTAGTGACGCACCGCGCATACGTACCAATGCGATGCTGACCGCGCTCAACATTACTGCGCTAAACAGCACCGATAGACTGACAATAGTGCCATCGCTACCGCCCAAGGACAAAATATCGACCACGCTTAGGGTATCGGCACTCGGCAACAAGAGCGCGCCTGCCAAATACACCCCAACCAGCTGAGCAACCAAAAACAGCAATAGCATACCGATGACCAGTACCACCGTAGCAGTACGCGAAAATACAGGCGATTTGGACGCATTGGCCACAGATGCAGACATAAAAAACTCAGTACGTAGAAATCAGAATAACGGCGGAAAACCGCATATTATCTAGGGCGTGTCTTCAATTCAAACGTTAACAATTAAATGGGCTAGTAAAACAGACAACAGCTACACAGCGGCGGCTAATTGCTTGGCAATAATAGACAGCACTCTGTCTCCGACTGCATCGGGATACTCTAATGGGAACATGTGCCCGCCAGCATGCGTCTCAAAAGGGATGCCCAAGCGTTTGTTGATTTGCTGCGGAAACTGGCGCTTTAAAAATAAGCTTTCTTCACCAATGATAAGTGTCACTGGTGGCTTGGGCGCTTCGTTGGGTTTGAGCCAGTACCATGACGGATTGGTACGAAACACCGCGACTTCGACTGCTTTAGGAATGGCAAGCGTTACTCGGCCATCTACGCGCTCATCAAGTCCATGTTCGATATAGCCTTGAAAGCTACGCTCGTCAAAATCTTTAAAAAATCCTTTATGGCGCAATTTTTCATACGCTTCGTCACGGCTCGCCCACACATCACGGCGGTGCTTGGACACGCCAGCGGGCGACAGCTTGTCCATAAGGCGGTGATTCATCATCGGCAGCTTATCAGTCACTTTAGCGACGTGCCACAAAAAGCTGGTCTTACCATATATCCATGGTGGGTCAAGCAGCACGGCTTGCGCCACAGACTCAGGCGCTTTATACAGCGCTTGCAACGTACACAACGCCCCAAGCGAGTGCCCAAGCGCCACCACTTGCGCCACGCCATGTTTTGCACGTGCCTGTGCGATGCTATCGACCACTTGCTGAGTTAATCGCTGCCAATGGTTGTCAACAGGATAATTTGGGTGCGTGCCCAGACGCTCAATATATTCAATGGTAAAAAATGGCTCAAGCTTCGCAAACAGCGGCGCATAGACCGCGCTTGGCATCCCATTGGCATGTGCAAAATGCAGTACAGGTTTGCCCGTGATTGTGGAGGCTGGTAGATGCTCAAGGCTGAGCGCAGATAACGTATCCATAATAAACTCGTATTGGTATCCATCATTGTTATTGTCATACTTGTTATTGACATTGACAGCGCATTGCTCGCGATAGCAAAGCGCGCTAGCCTATTGTTACCCGCAAGTGCAACCAATGCAAGGTAAAAGGCAGACCTTGGTATTCATCACCCAGCGTCTTTGTGATACAAAAAACGCCACAAAGTGATGAGGACTTTGTGACGCTAATCGCTTGCATACGTCGTTTATGCTTAACGCATTTCGGCGGTGTTTTCTTCTTTAGAAAGCATATCAAGGTCTAAGCTTGAGCCAATGCCTGCGCCCATCTTCACAGCAAAGCGATCCATAAATAATGAAAACGGATCAACAGGCGTATAGTTGACAGCGGTATCTACGCCAAGCTCTTTTTCAAGGCTTGCGATGCTGCCTTTTTTGTCCGCCAAACCAAGCGCGATAGATTGCTCACCTGTCCAAAATAAGCCAGAGAACAGCTTGTTTTGTTCTGGGTTTTTGAGTCTGTCGCCGCGACCTTCTTTGACCGCATTGATAAAGTGCTGATGCGTATTTGCCAAGACTTTTTCAACATGCTGCTCTTCATACTCAGTCAATGGCCGCGACATGCTCAAGATGTCCTTGTACTCGCCAGCAGTAATGGTGCGGTCTTCAACACCGACCTTGTCCATTAGCCCTTCGACATTGTAGTTGGGCATAATCACGCCGATTGAACCAACCAAGCTTGACGGATTAACGTAGATTTCATCGGCAGCCGATGCAATGTAATACGCGCCTGAGGCACCAATATCACCGATGACCGCGTACAGTTTTTTGTCAGGATACTCTTGGCGCAAGTCCATCATGGTTTGCCAAATTTCATCTGACTGTACAGGCGAACCACCTGGGGAGTTGATGTCCAGCGCGACCGCTTTTGAATTGCTGTTTTCAAAGGCAGCAGTCAACGCTTTACTGACCTCATAAGCATTGGCAGGGTCGTCATTGCTGATGGTGCCTTGCAGCTCAACCACGGCCAAATGCGGCGAGCTGGTATCAATTTCGATACCCGTAGAATCGCTAGAGCTACAACCGCGACCGAGTATCAAGAATAAAAATAGAATATAACCAAAGGTCAATAGTTTGAAAAAGATACTCCAGCGGCGGGCGCGGCGCTGCTCTTCTACGCTGGCAAGTAGGGTTTTTTCAATCAGTCGCCACTCTTGACCAGACGGCTGCTGGTAGTTTTGCGGCTGGTTTTGTGGTGGCTGAATGGGGTTGTTCGGGCGTTTATTGGGGTCTGGTGGCCAGTTGGGCATAGCATTTCCTACGGTGACTTACGCTAAAGATAAAACAAAAATAAGGGCAATCGGTTTGCTCAGCAATCACGCACCAGTATGGTGACGTTTTTCTATCGGTTCAATAGTAATCGCGTGAACCGCGCGTTTTTTATAAAGCTTATTGATCAATCCACTATAAAATGAATGCAGTGCTGCTGGTGTGAATTTTGCGAAGCCTCTGGAGCGCCTAGCGCACAGCAAGCGAGTAAAATTTATGCCAGCAGCACGTCGTCAGGTTGTACTACGCGTATTTAGGTTGCACTATATCAGTATTTTACTTACTTGGTGACGGCTCAGCAGGCAACGACCACGCTGCTGGTAAGGGCGCGCCATCATAGGTGGCAACCGCGCTTGTGCTGTGCTGCTGCAATAGCTCAGTGCTGATCGGCGTGCTACTGTGCCCAAGCCACAGCATCTCAGACATAGTATCGGTCGCTGCCTTATTATTAACATCAGGACACAATAGCGACCACAGCTGCCAGACTTTGGGCTGGGTGCTGGCATCAAGCAAGATATGCGTTTGTGCAGCAATACTCTGCGCGCCGTGATTGGCAGATAATAAGTCTAAAGGGCGTGCATTGTCTTGTGCATTATATCGCTTAAGCGTTATTGGCTCGTGACTGCGGATACTCAGACTGCAATCCCACACTGCGTCATCATCTATCATCGTCCAACCTGTCAGCGCCGTTATCGTCAGGGCGTTATTAGGCAGTTGCCACGTTTGGCCTGCTTGGCAAGGCGTAATAGGCAGCGTGTTTGGCTGATGATTTATAGTGGCGCTCGTGCTATCTATCTTTCCTGCTTGCCAATAATACTGAGTTGGCAGGCGTGTGGCGATGTCTTGGGCGACGCCGCTTAGCTGTAGCGTGCTGTCTTCTTGGGAGTTTTTAGGCATCGTATTTGGCGTTTGAACGATGATGCTTGTCAGCCTTGTCACACCGAGCGCTTGTATTTGCGTGCTTAGCTGCTGCGTTAATGCTTTTTGCCGTACGTGGCTGGGCAACATACGCGCAGCACGGTCACGGTGGTCAGCAAGTATCAGCCATGTCGCCTGCGTCGATGCCTGCGGATAATGCAGCAGTACCGCACTGAGCTTGTTGTCCGCCAGCGGCAGCACATACAAGACAGGTGCTCCTATTAAGCGCGTTTGCTGCTGCGCCAAAATAAAGACAAGCAATAATAATGGCGGCGCGCTCCAACCACGGTGCAAAAAGCCATGCGGCAACAGCCACGGCAATAGCACCAAAGCCGCCACGCATAAGCCGCCGACCGTCAATGGTGTATACAACCACACACTGCTGGCGGACGCATCAGCAAGCATACCCATAAAGCCATGTACCCACAGCAATAGCATGTCCAGCACCGACCACAAGCTATCGGTAAGCGTAGGTATAATAGGATACAGCACGCCCGCCAGCAGATTGAGTGGTACAAGTACCCAGCCAAACAGCCCAATCATCACCACATTGACCAGCAATCCCCATAAGGAGATTTTGCCAAACAGCAATAAGGTCAATGGCAATAGCGCCACAAATAACCAGCACTGCAAACGCACGACTGACAGTAATGTGTGCCAACATCGCTGCATCAAGGACGCATCAGGCGCTTGATTGTCATCAACATATTGACGGCGACTTTCGTACTGCAATAATAGCGCCACCGCCACAAACGACAGCCAATAGCCTGCTTGCCACAGCACAACAGGGTCAGCCCAAGCCATGAGCACCGCCAACGCGAGCAAAACCCGCATGGTCGAGATGGGCAGCAGCGTCAAGCGCACCATACCGACCACCAGCAGCAGCCAAGCCGTACGCGCCGCAGGTACGTCAAAGCCTGTAAATAGCGCATAAACAAAAGCCGCACCTATCATTACCAGCCAGCGTACTTGCCATCGTGCTAACCTTTGATACAGTTGCGGATGTACGCGTGCAATCAGCATACTTGCAGCGCCAGCCAGCACAATCGCCAAAAACAAAACGTGCGTGCCTGAGATGGCGAGCAGGTGCGAAATGCCCGCCAACTGATACAAATCTTTGGTATCGCGGGTGATTAAGCTGCGATCGCCCGTCAGTAGACTCAGCCCCACCGCCGTGGCTTGCTGCTCAGCAGGGCTTTTGTCTGTCCAACCAAGATAGCGATACTGACGCAGTGTCCAGCGCCAATTATCAATAGTAGCGCTCATGCGTGACGCCAATGATGATGTGGTGTCCATATCTTGTGGCAACACGCCACTAGTGTCTATGACTTTTGCCGTGCCATTGATATGGCGGCTTTTTAACCACTGATAGCTGTCAAAGCCTGTGGCGCTGACAGTCTTGGCATCCAGTGGCTGCACCATCAAGCGCATAACCAGCCTATCACTTGGGCGTAGCGCATTTAAGCGCTGCATGTGCGTATCTGATGCAGCATCTTCTGGTTTTGGGTAATAACTGAGCAAAACGCGCGAGGCATCATCGCTATTTGCGGTTGACAAGTTGGTATCAGGCTCACTCAACGCTGATACTATCGCTTGCGCGTTTTCGCTATTTAAAGGGTGCGGCGCGTCAGTGACAGGCATCATACGGTGAATGCGCGCGACTTGACGATAGCCTTGGTCGGTACTGCTACCGCTCACACTATCGCTGATGCCATCTAGCTGGACCAAGGCATAGACCTGCATGGGCGCAGTGATATCGTGCTCATCTACTGATTGCTTATACGCTAGTGCTTGTATAGCGCTCCCAATGATAAGTAACAGCGCCAAACCAGTAAGGCGAAAATGAGACCATAGTGATTGAGACGTTTTTGATGCGGATGTCTGCAAAAGGATAAAATGCCGCTTTGCCAGCTGTTGACAAAACAGCACTGCGCCCATACATAAAAAGAGCAATAACAAATAGGAACTGGCAAGCGTCATTAGCCATGAAGGCATCAAAGGTACGGCCACCATTTCAGCCGCGCTCAACACACCCAACATAATTAGCAGTGATAGCGCGCCTGTTAGCCAATACATCCTTGTCCCTTGTCTTTTTGATGACGCTATTATCCGAGCGTATATCTTGCGGCTAGCGATAGTATTTGCTTACATATTGCCCTATACTAGCGTTACTGCTACAAAATGGCGTTGCCACTGCACCTGATGCAGTCTTCCTTTCTTGCCAGTAATTTTCTGCAATAACCTAAGATAAGCCGACACCCCTCTTGCTGCCGCTTATGATGATTAAAAAGGCAACCGTGTGCCCAAAAAACGTTTACAACGCCTGCTTCCGACACCAGAGAAAATCATGGAGAGCCGCTCATTAAAGTGGTTTGCGCCGCATCTGGTGGACGCACGCTTGTGGCATTTTAACCGCCACAGTTTAAATAAAGCCGTCTATATCGGCGTGCTGAGCGCTTTTTTCCCGCTACCTGGGCAAATGCTGCTGGCTTTGATTGGTGCGCTGATGTGGCGCGCCAACGTGCCCATGGCTTTGGGTTTGACATGGATTACCAACCCATTAACCACCTTGCCTATTTTTTATGCAGGTTACTATGTGGGCGCCAAGCTGCTCGGCGAGCCCATGATTAGCCTGCGCTTAATCGGGCGGATGATTGCCGATTTTAGCTTATGGCTATTATCAAACGGCGCCAATCCCTTTGTCACTTATCAAGACAGCTTTTCTTTATCTGCTTTTTGCTTGGGTCTAACTTTACTGGCTATCGTCACAAGTTTAGTATGTGGCCTTGCTTTTCGTATTATTTGGCGTTACAAAACGGTCAGCACATGGCAAAAGCGCCAAAAGACAGAACGTCAAGCGCGCCGAGTAAAATAGCACAAAAAAGTCGACTAAAAAAGCAGACATTGCGCCTAATGCAATGCCTGCTTTTTTTTGGTTCACATTGTAAGCGCTTTAACTCACCTCACTTACTCATCAAATTCTGCCCAATGTCCATTACGCAGCAAAAGTTGTCTGTCCGCGAGCGCCGCCAAATTACGGTCGTGCGTAACCATCAGTAGTGCCGTTTTTAGCGTGCTTTGCAGTTCAGAGAGCATCCCAAAGACACTTTGCGCATTGTCATAATCCAGGTTGCCTGTTGGCTCATCAGCTAGGATAACCGACGGGTCCGTCACCAATGCACGCGCAATGGCGACACGCTGACGCTCACCGCCCGACAGCTCACCGGGTCGATGCGTATGGCGATGCTCTAATCCCACTTTATTCAGTAATGATATGGCTTTGTCGCGCGCTTCGCTCGGTGTAACTTTTGGACGCATCAGTAGCGGCATGGCTACGTTTTCTACCGCGGTAAATTCAGATAACAAATGGTGAAACTGATAAATAAAACCCAAGTACTGATTGCGCATGTCACCGCGCTGCGTCTCATTCATGGTGTTTAAACATTTGCCATGCAGCCACACTTCCCCGCTGCTTGGCGTGTCCAAGCCGCCCAATAAATGCAGCAAGGTACTTTTGCCTGAGCCACTCGTGCCGACGATAGCAATGCGTTCGCCTGCGTGTACGCTCAAATCCAGACCCGTCAATACTTGTGTGCGTACTGAGCCTTCGTCATAGATTTTATTGATATTTTTTGCCTCTAAAATGGCGCTCATAATTTGTCCTTTATTGTTGCCAATGCTTTTTGCCTATTTATTACCATCATCGCGCTATTATTCATAACGCAGCGTTTGTGCTGGCTGAATACGTGCCGCACGACGCGCAGGATAAATAGTCGCCAAAAAGCTTAGGGTAAATGACGCGCCTGTAATCAGCACCACATCAACCAAACGCAGCTGCGATGGCAAATAATTAATAAAGTACGCATCAAACAGATGCAAACCAAAGGTCTGATTGATAAAGCCTAAAATGTCACTGATGGTCAGCGCGAAAATCACGCCAAGAATCGTACCTGCGACCGTACCAATAACGCCAATAACCAAACCTTGTACCATAAATACTTGGGTAATGAGACGCGGTGATGCGCCAAACGTCTTTAAAATTGCAATATCCGCTTTTTTATCGGTAACGAGCATGACAAGGCTTGAAACGATATTAAAGGCAGCCACCAAGATGATGAGGAACAGCAATAAGCCCACCATGGCCTTTTCCATCTGAATTGCGCCGAACAAGTTGCCGTGCGTTTGCGTCCAGTTGTTGGGGTACAGCTGATCAGGGGCAATCGCCGCTGCTTTTTGTGCCGCCATCGGTGCATTAAAGATATTATCGAGCTTCATACGTACGCCTTGCGCCCCATCAGGCAGACGCAAAAGCTTGGCTGCATCATGCATCGGAATAAATGCCATGAGGCTATCCACTTCAGGACTGATGTTAAATACGCCTGTCAAAGTAAAGCGTTTAAAGCGTGGAATCACGCCAGCGGGCGATGGTGACGCTTCAGGCAATACCAGCGTGACTTTATCACCGATATTTAGTCCTAAAGACTGCACCATGTCTTGACCCAAAACGATGCTAAAGTCGCCACTTTGTAAGGTATCGATACTGCCCTCAACCATGTGCTGATTAATGATAGAGACCTTTTTTTCATATTCAGGCTCGATACCTGTGACCATCACGCCAGACACTTGACTGTTGGCCGTAAGCATCCCTTGGAGCTGAATAAAAGGCGCGACCGCATCGACCTCAGGGTCTTTTTTAATCTCGGTCGCCAAGTCTTCCCAATCGCTGATAATCTCAGGCGACACCACCGTAGCTTGGGGCACCATGCCCAAAATGCGCGTCTTCAACTCACGGTCAAAGCCATTCATCACAGATAAGACAGTAATCAGTACCGCCACACCAAGCGTCAAGCCAAGCATTGAGATTAAGGAGATAAAAGAGATAAAGCGATTACTACGCTCTGCACGCGTGTATCGCAAGCCGATAAATAACGCTAAAGGACGAAACATATTCAAACTCTTTGTTTTATTTGCATAACATAAGCGGCATAAGCACCAAAATATTGGCCTTATCAATGACTGTATTATTACAAATAGGGTTTTAGACCGCTCAGCAAGCGCGCTCAAAAAGGGGATAGTTTGACACAGTTTATCCATTCTGTGCCAATCATTCATAAAAACTGTCTAGATTTCCTACAGCGATGCGCCGCTTTGTTATTATTTTTTTAGCCAGCACTTGCTATTTTTTGCCACCATACCTATATATTGTATGCTAGGGGGCAACACATTCACCTATCATGGTGCGGTACGATTAACAGCACACACCATAGCATACTGCCCGCTACCCAAATATTGCGCTGCGATGTGCTTATGTTACCTGCTGCTTTATGGCAGATGAGCCGCGCTTTATATCTGCTGCATCCATGACTTAGAGTTTGAGTATATTCATGACTATTCAATATCAATATAAAAATGTACAAGCGCCAACCAAAATTACCCTAACTGACGAGCAGGCCGCAGGTCACGGTGACCATTGGCGTATTTTGACCGACAACGTCAGTCATGACGTGCCCAACTGGCTACAAGCCATGATTGAAAAAGCGACCATACCCAAAGGTCTGGGCTCAGGCGCACTGGACAAAGACAGTCGCTTATTATTGTCAGAAAATGAGACCTGCCACATCAATCAGATTTTGGCCATGAAAGACGGCAAGCCTGAATGCTTTATCAATGCTTATCCGTGCGTCAATGGCCCCTACGGCTTGAATTGCACCATCGAGCGTGTGATTGTTAATGAAAACGCCCAAGATGCAGTACTGCGTTTGCGCAGCAGTGATGGCAGTGTGATTTATGCGTTTGACCAGCTCTACACTGCCAACCGTCATTTATACCAACAAAACACGCCTTACTTTGTAAATTTTAGCGCGTGGGCGTACGAGATTCATCCCAGTGACCACAGCGAGGTCATTCTTATCGAAGACCAAGATGCCATTCGCTATCACCGCGCCTTTAACGACATCGTGGCGAACAATAACGGCGAAGTCCCTGATGACTTACAAGCGCAAATCGATGCATGGCAGCCTGATACTGACGGTGAGCTTGCGCCTGTTGAGATTAACTTAGGTCACATGTGCGCGTATTTATTTGGCGACACTTTGGGTCAAGAAGACGAAGCATGGTGTCAAGGGCAAGTGCTTGGCAAGCAAGAAGTGACCTTCAATGACAAGCCTATGTATTTGTTTGACGTGGTCATCTTACGCGAGCCTGATGCTGCGCCATTCGTAGTGCGTATTGGTGCGTGTCAAACGGACATTACCAAAGCCATTGCTGTAAATGACTATGTGCAAGCCAATATTTGGCTACAAGCAGCAATTTATAAAGAAAATCAAGATGAAGCGCGCGCGGCAAGCTAAACGCTGAACAAGCGTATCGCATAAAAAAGCCTCTAATCAAAGAGGCTTTTTTTTGGCTTGTACTTTTTCGCTTACTTAATGTGTTATTAGCGTATTATGCCATTTGCGTCACATCGCGGATGCGCTTAAACAGCTGTTTTTGCTCATCGCTTGGGCGCGCAGTTTGTAGCGCCATTAGTTGTGACATATCGCCTTCAACACGGATTTTACCGCTCATAAACGCGCCCATGATTTCATTGGTGTCAAAATCAGTGACGATAGATTGTAATACGTCACGGTCTAGAACCAATGTGGTGCTCGCTTCAGGATTCAAGCCTTTGTGCAGCAAACCATTCGCAAAATGGGCATCAACATCACCATTAGCGTCTGAAACTTTGGCATTGATAACCATATTCGCGAGCGCTGGCGGTAGGTTTAGCTCACCTGCATCACGCGCTAAGGTATCTACTTCGTCAAACCAAGCGTCAGTCAGAAAAACGGCCATAATCTTATCCTTTGGTTAATTATTGATAATTTCATTGATAATGAAAGCAAGTGTGCCGTATTATGGCGCGGTTTTTCAATAAGTAAAACCCAAAATCACGATGAATTGCTAAATCGTAACAAATTCTTTAAGCACATTGCCTTTAATTGATGAGTATCTACTGTGACTATCTGGCGAAATCTGCCACCAATTCCTTACTATTAATGTTGATATATACCGTTTTTTTGCTATGATAAGGGCTTAGATGTAGACACTACGTTACTATCGTGTTTATTGGGGCTGTGCAGAATGTAGCACAGTCATTTTGGCGCAAATAAGCAGCATCTTTTGCGTCGCTTAAAGCAGCTTGATCAGTACTTTATGAGAGATTAAGTAGCGACAGAGATTGTTGCTATTTACCAAAGAGTTTGTATTTTAGCGCATAGTTCTGATGATATTTAATTAATATTGCGTTACAATACCTTAAACAGAGTCGGGAGTTTTAACTAAACGTTACGTAAACATGTTTGTTGTCAGCCGCCGCTAGCATAGTGTTATCGTTAATAGGTCACGTTATTTTGTAGATGGATGTCCGTATTCGTCGTTCCTACCACCTATTATCAAAGATGCCCAAAGACGGTGCTTTTTCCTAGTCACTTTAACGATGTATTAATTGTCTAATCATCACCATATCATATGTCGTATGATTTCTTGTGGTGTGGATTTATCTTGTTATTGCTGTATTTGTGATAACAACCACCTTGATGAGTCAATGAGTTAATAAACCGTTACGGTAGTGAAAATACATACATCAACATGTACCACAGATACGCTGTGGCTAGTGAATGATGCCCAAAAACGACACGCGTTTTTGCAGTTGCATTCATTTATAGCACAAATATCGTGGTGAGTTAGTTAATTCTGTTGATAATTCGGGCTGTAAAGGAATCATCCAATGAGTTTACAAAACACAGCATTCGCCCCTGTTGACCGTGAGTATGAAATCACCATCGTGCGATTTTTTACTGTCATGGCCGTGGTATGGGGCATCGTCGGCATGGGTCTTGGTGTATTCATTGCTTCACAGTTGGCTTGGCCAGCACTGAACTTTGACATTCCATGGCTGACATTTAGTCATCTAAGACCACTGCATACCAATGCGGTGATTTTTGCGTTTGGTGGCTGTGCCCTATTCGCAACCTCTTATTATATCGTTCAGCGCACGTGTAAGACGCGTCTGTTTGCACCGTATTTGGCTTGGTTTACCTTTTGGGGTTGGCAAGCCGTTATTGTATCGGCGGTGATTACGCTACCACTAGGTCTAACCTCAACAAAAGAATACGCTGAGCTTGAGTGGCCGATTGATATTCTTATCGCTTTGGTCTGGATCTCTTACGCCATCGTTTTCTTTGGTACATTGATTAAGCGTAAAACGTCACACATCTATGTGGCGAACTGGTTCTTTGCCGCCTTTATCATTACGATTGCACTATTGCATATTGTAAATAGCATGGCTATCCCTGTCAGTGCGTTTAAATCGTACTCAATCTTTAGTGGTGCAACTGACGCCATGGTTCAGTGGTGGTACGGACACAATGCGGTTGGTTTTTATCTGACAGCAGCGTTCTTGGGCATGATGTACTACTTTGTCCCTGTACAGATTGGTCGCCCTGTTTATTCATATCGTTTGTCTATCGTGCACTTTTGGGCACTGATTGCCGCCTATATGTGGGCGGGTGGTCACCACTTGCACTACTCAGCGCTACCTGACTGGACCCAGTCACTGGCTATGGTATTCTCAATCATTCTGTTTGCGCCATCTTGGGGCGGTATGATTAACGGTGTACTTACGCTATCAGGCAGCTGGGACAAATTGCGTACTGACCCTATCATTCGCTTTATGATTGTTGCTTTGTCATTTTATGCCATGTCAACTTTCGAAGGTCCGATGATGTCTATTAAGACGGTCAACGCCTTGTCACACAACACTGACTGGACGGTTGGTCACGTACACTCTGGCGCACTTGGCTGGGTTGGTATGATTACCATTGGTTCACTATACGTGCTATTGCCACGTGTATTTAACAAACCAAAAATGTACTCAATCAGTCTAATTACCACACACTTTTGGCTGGCAACTGCAGGTACGGTTTTCTATATCGTTTCTATGTGGATTTCAGGTATTGGCCAAGGCATGATGTGGCAAGCGACCAACCCAGACGGTACTTTGGTTTATAGCTTTGTGGATACGGTTGCATTCTCTCATGGTCCTTACATAGGTCGTGCGTTCGGCGGCTTATTGTATGTGTCAGGTATGCTGGTTATGGCTTATAACTGCTATCGCACCATCAAAATGCCAGAGGGCAAGCCTATCGAAGGCGCGGATCCTACTGATCATAAACCTGTTGATGCACAGACAGCGAACGTATAAGGAGCGATCATGGCTGGTACACCGCATGAAATTATTGAAAAAAATACAGGCTTGTTGGTCATCTTTATCGTTATCGCTATCAGCTTTGCAACGCTGGTCGAGATTGTGCCTTTAATATATGACAATAAGTCGCCAGAGGACGGTGGTGTGAACAAACCCCTCCCCTCTATGGAACCTTGGACAGCACTTGAGTTTGAAGGTCGTGATATTTATATCCGTGAAGGCTGTCACGTTTGTCACACACAGATGGTACGTCCATTACGTGCTGAAGTTGAGCGCTATGGACCGTACTCACGTGCCGCAGAGTCAACGTGGGATCACCCATTCCTATGGGGTTCTAAGCGTACAGGCCCTGATCTTGCACGTGTTGGCGGACGCTACTCAGACGACTGGCAAAAGCAGCATCTGATTGAGCCGCGTTCATTGGTGCCTGAGTCAGTCATGCCAGCGTTCCCATGGCTTGCGACCAACGAAGTTAACGGTTCAGAAATCCAAGCAAAAATGCGTTTATTCCGTGACCGTTTTGGCGTTCCCTATACTGATGAGCAAATCGAAGGTGCTCCTGATGAAGTTATGGGCAAGACCGAGCTTGATGCCTTGGTTGCTTATCTACAGCAGCTGGGTACCGCGATGGAAGGGCAACGCTAATGGGTATTGGTGAATTACAAACAATTGCAACCGTTTCTGCCTTTGTGGCCTTTATGGGGGTTGCATGGTGGGCGTATTCGCCAAAAAACAAAAAACGCTTCGAAGAAGATGCAAAACTTGCGCTTGACGACGAGGTCACCCCCTCGTCTGACGAGCAGCGCAATAAGGATGAACGATGACATTTTTTTGGAGTTCTTGGGTTACGTTATTCAGCTTTGCGTGCTGGTTGTTTATCGTTGGGGTCTTATTCTTTGTCCTAAAATATAAGCCAACGCTAAAAGACGACGGTACCACTGGGCATACCTATGACGGTATCCAAGAATACGACAAACCGCTACCGAAATGGTGGGTAGTGATTTTTATTGGCTCTATCATTTGGGGCGCTGTTTACTGGGTATTTTTCCCAGCGATGTTCCCAGCAAGCTGGGGCGGTGCAGCAACAGTTACTGTCGATGGCGAAGAAGTACCATGGACCTCAAAAAACGAGCTGTACAGTGACCTTGAAAAAAACAATGAAGTCTTTACCAAAAGCTTTGAAAATGGCATTTTGGTCAAGGCTGATGCCGCTGGCGCAGTGGGTACATTAAACGAGCTGGACAAGCTACAAACGACCCTGCGTCGTGACGATAACCCACCTGCCAATTTGCAAGATCAAATCAATGCTAAAGTGGCTGAGCTTGATCCATACGTGGCAAAGCTATCACAGAACCAAGAAGCATTAAAAGTAGGTAGCCGTTTATTCCTACAAAACTGTGCCGTTTGTCATGGCTCAAACGCCAAAGGTGCGCCTGGCTACCCGAACCTAACCGATAATGATTGGTTGTATGGTGGTGAGCCAAAGAACATCTTGACTACCTTACATAATGGTCGTGTGGGCGGTATGGCAGCGTGGCGTGATCAGCTTGGTGAAGATGGCGTACGTGCCGTTGCTGAGTATGTGCTATCAATGTCTGGCAATCAAAACAATTATCAGCTTGATCAAACCAAGGTGGCGCAAGGTGAGCGTATCTTCCATGAGCCGACCAACTGCGTACTGTGTCACGGTCCAGAAGGTAAAGGTATGATTAGCGCAGGCGCACCGAATCTAACCGATAAAATTTGGTTATACGGTGGCGATCGCGAAACGATTCGTGAGACCTTGCGTTATGGTCGTGCAGGTGTGATGCCTGAGTGGCAGACTAAGTTAGGCAATGAGCGTATCATGCTATTGGCTGCTTATGTCTACTCACTATCAGACAAAAAAGCCGTACCAGCAGCGCCTGTAGCAACTACGCAACCTGCAAACGATGCTGAAGCGCAAACAGACACAGCAGCGACTACTGAGACTGTTACCAGCTAATGTATAGATACCATTAGCTTACATTGTTTGGTAAAATGATTGTTTATCGTATGATGACGATCAGTAAAAAGGAGGGCTGTTATGACAGTTCTCCTTTTTTATTTCTAATATTTTCTTTTACTGTTTTATATACTAGATTTCTTGCATAAGTCATCGTCAGCCCTTGTAACTCCGTCAGTGGAAGTCAATGAACTGGTACTTTTGCAAGAGATCTACTGACATTGATAACACATTTTATTCATACATCTTATCGTCACAAAGATGTCGGTTAACTATGCCAGCAAACTGATTCTTTTTTAAAGAGGCACGTTATGTCAGCACCATCTAACAAAATCCCTGTCAAAGAAGTCGATTTAAATGCCAATACCCAGCGCGTTCATCCGCGATTTGTTACTGGTTTTTATCAAAACATTCGCATTGTCAGTATGTATTTTTTCTTGGCTTTGTTTTTGATTTTGCCTTGGCTACGCTTTAATGGTCGGCAGGCCATTTGGTTCGATGTGCCCTCGCAGCACTATTACATTTTTGGACTGACGTTTTTAACTCAAGATTTTTATTTTATTGCCATCTTTGCGATGATTGCCGCCTTTAGCTTATTTATGGTGACCGTTTATGCGGGGCGCGTATGGTGCGGCTACGCCTGTCCGCAGACCATTTGGACGCATATGTATCAGTATGTCGAAAAGCTGGTCATCGGCGATAGAAACAAGCGTATTAAGTTCGATAAAGCACCGATGAGTGCCAGCAAAGCCGCAAAGCGCGCCCTTGTCTATAGTATTTGGTTGATTCTATCGATTGTCACCGCAACGACCTTTGTCAGCTATGTGGCGGGTACAGATTTGATGTATCAAAGCTGGCAAAGTATGAACGGCATTCCTGTACCTGACTGGCCAGCATGGGTATGGGTGGCGATGTTTATTTTTACCTTCACAACTTATGCCAATGCAGGCTACATGCGTGAGCAGATGTGTGTACAGATTTGTCCTTATGGCCGCTTTCAGAGTGTGATGTTTGATAAAGACACGTTGATTGTCTCGTATGACTATGAGCGCGGTGAGCCACGCGGTGCGCGCAAAAAAGGCACGCATCCTGAGAATTTGGGCGACTGTATCGAGTGTACGATGTGTGTGCAGGTATGCCCAACGGGTATTGATATTCGTGATGGCTTACAGGTGGCTTGTATCCAATGTGCGGCTTGTATTGATGCGTGTAATGATATTATGGACAAAGTCGGCTACCCACGCGGACTGATTCGCTATACTACCGAGCACCAGTTGGTCGAGAAGAAAAAAAGCAAGCTGCTACGTCCACGTCTGTTTGCGTATTTGGCCGTGTTGGCGGTATTGTTTGGGGGCTTGATTTATGCGCTTGTGGATCGCGTGCCATTAGAGATTGACATTCGCCGTGACCGCAATCAATTGTCTTCGACCAATGCTGAAGGCATGATTGAAAACAGCTACGTGGTGAAGATTACCAATAAAACGCAAGAAGCGCACGACTATCGTCTGACGCTGGAGCCTGTTGATGGTTTGAGCTTGCAGACACGTTTTGAAACCGTGTCTTTGGTTGCGGGTGAAAACTTTGACTTACCTGTCAGTATATACGGCGATCCTGCGGTAGTAAATGAGGGTCAGACGCCTGTTACGCTCACAGTGACCAGTGAAGATGGACAGTACAGCGCGAGCCATCAAAACGTATTTACCACACAAGGACAATAGTACCTGTGCGCCCTTTTTTAAGTAGCGTGATTATTTACCGTGAAAGCAAGCACTTAGCATGACGTCACCGAGTAATCAGCGTATAATCATTGCTCGGTGCTTTTCTTTTTGACCCAAATATAACTTGGGTCGCTATCTATATAGGTGAGTTATGTCCTCAGCGGATTCATCAGCCGACTTTAAACCTAAAGATGCTCAGCCATGGTACAAAAACTACATGGTGATTATCTTTGTCATTGGTATGCCTACGTTTGTAGTATTGGCGTGTCTGTGGTTCGTCTATTATTCTTATCAAATCCGTGACAGTGTGGTGCGTGATGATTGGTATATGGATGGCAAGACATTGTACCAAGACGTGTCGCGTGACAAGCTGACCTATGACTTGGACTTGCATGGCAGAATGAACTTTGCGGACAATGGCAATGTGACGTTTTATTTAGACTATCCGCAAGAAAGTCTGCAATCTGGCAAGCTGTTAAACGGCGACCCCCTCACCTATCCTGCTGAGCTGGCGCTGTCTATCTCGCACGCAACCGACGTACACAAAGACCGCGATGTGATGCTCAAACACGTCGAAGGCAATAAATACACTGCCAATGTCACGCTTGATAGCGTGCCTGCAAAATATTATCTACAAGTCAGTCATGATGGCGTGGATGATTGGCGCATGCAGGATGTGGCAAAATTACCGCGTGAGTCGGTCAGCTTTAACCCGCTACAAGTCTTTGCTAAAGAAGCCGCCAAAGCCCAATAACTTTATTTTGAAAGTTAAGACACTCAAAAAATTAAGCTCTAAGAAAACCAGCGTTTACGATAAAGTAACGCTGGTTTTTATTAAAGTGTGTTGACTGACAAATGATTAAATCATCGGATTAATCACAGGAATTTTTTGGCTTTCGCTATTGGCAGCTTTATTGGCATTGGTGCGCTCAGCGAATTTAGGATTGTAATCTTGGGTTTGCGGCGTGGTCGGCAAGCCAATCTGCGCCAAACGCTCACTTTGTCCGACTTGGATATTGTCCCCTTCAAACAAGCGCTCGTCTTCATCACGGTCAAGGCTTAGGTTTTCAAAGTCGAACAATTCGCGGTCAGCCAGCTGTGAAGGTGCGACATTTTGAATGGCTTTAAAAATCGAGGCCAAACGCTGTGGATGCGCCCCATCCCATTCGCGCAGCATGTCGTTAATAATGGCGCGCTGTAGATTGGTCTGGCTGCCGCACAGGTTGCACGGAATAATCGGAAACTCACGCAGACGCGCGTATTCGATGATGTCTTTTTCTTCCACATAGGCCAGCGGACGAATCAAGACGTTTTGTTTGTCATCGCTTAATAGCTTGGGCGGCATGGCTTTGAGTGCGCCACCGTGGAATAAGTTTAAGAAAAACGTCGCCAAAATATCATCGCGATGATGCCCTAGCGCAATCTTGGTTGCGCCAATTTGCTTGGCAAAGCCGTATAGTGAGCCGCGGCGCAAACGTGAGCAGGCTGAGCAGTAGGTTTTGCCTTCAGGGACGACACTTTTGACAATGCTATACGTGTCTTTTTCTAAGATATAGTGCGCGATGCCTTGCTCATTAAGATAGTTGGGCAAGATGTCTTCAGGATAGCCTGGCTGCTTTTGGTCAAGGTTGACCGCAACCACATCAAAGTTAATCGGCGCAATGCGTTTGAGCAGTAGCAAAATATCGAGCAAGGTGTAGCTGTCTTTGCCACCTGAGACGCAGACCATCACCACATCGCCATCTTCAATCATATTAAAGTCGCGTATCGCCCACGAAACCTGTTTGCGCAGCTTTTTTTGTAGCTTTTTTAGCTCGGTCGCGGCGGCAGCGGTTTCGCTCGTGGTATCGGTAGCCGCTTGAGCGCTGTCAGTGGGGGTCGCTACAGGGGCATCGGTGGTGTCAGGCTGAGGAACAAAAAGGCTGGCTGAGGTCATAAACTACTCAATATAACGATAAAAAAGACAAATCAAAGGGGCTAAGCGCTTGAGATTATAACAAAAATAATGCCTTTTTTGAAAAATAGTGTGCGCATGTCTGCCGCAATCGGGCGCGCGATACGCTCTGTGCGCACGGGTACACTGCCGATGGTTTTGTGCTGGCGGCAAGTTTGGTAAAATAGCGGCTTTTCTGAGTAAAATAGAGCCAACCATGACGCACGCCAGCCCCAGCACCCAAAACCTTTCTGACTTAAACGCCGCAACAGACAGCACCGCCTGCGACAATGCGGTGGTATTGCTCTCGGGCGGTTTGGACTCGGTCACCTGTCTGTATTGGGCAAAGGCGCGCTATCAGTCGGTCACTGCGGTCAGCTTTAACTACGGTCAGCGCCACAACAGCGAGCTGGTCGCAGCAAAAGCCATCGCTGAGCGTGCAGGCGTCAGTCACCGCATTATTGATATTGATATTGCCCAGCTCGGCGGCTCATCGCTGACCGACCACAGCATGATTGTCCCTGATGGCGATGCCGATAAGTTCACGACCGATGGTGACAGCGCGCCTGATAATAGCGCCATTCCAAACACTTACGTGCCTGCGCGCAATACTATCTTTTTGTCTTATGCGCTCGCCGTGGCCGAAGTCACCGAAGCCAAGCACATCGTGATTGGCGTCAGCTCAGTTGACTATTCAGGCTATCCTGACTGCCGCCCTGAATATATTGAGGCCTTTGAAACCATGGCGAACCTTGCGACCAAAGCGGGCGTAACGGGGCACAAACTGCACATTCAGACCCCGCTACAAACCTTATCAAAAGCGCAAACCATCGCGCTTGGGGTATCGCTCGGCGTCGATTATAGCCAAACTATCTCGTGCTACAAAGCCGATGCCAATGGTCGTGCTTGCGGCGTGTGCGACAGCTGCACCCTACGTCGTCAAGGCTTTGAACAAGCAGGCACCCCTGATCCAACCCGTTATCAAGTGGCATAAGCACAAACTCAGCGACTCATCAAAGCCACGCGCCGCACACTAAACAGCCTATGAAGTGCCGTTACACAAATGCGTAACATTTGCTTGCATAGGCACAGCATGTTATTTGTTGGCTTTGGTAAGTAGACTTGCTATCGTAATGACGATTTTCATCTCTATGAACGGCCGTTTGTACGGCTCTGAGATGCCTGATCCAGATTGTTTATTGTAGAGGATAATTATGAAGCTGTTAAAGTTAATCCCATTCGCTATCGTTGGTTTGATGGGCGTCACTCAAGCGAATGCTGTCGATATCAAGCAAGACAATATTAATAAGTGTGTCAATGGCGCGGTTAAATATAAAGTCGCGGATAAAAGCACGGCTAATAAATTGTGTACGTGCACTATCGGTGTACGCAGCAAAATGACTATTGGTCAAATGTGGGAAATCGAAAGCTACGCGCAGAACAAAAAAGACCCATCAGGCCTACCATATGTAAAAACTATGCAAAAAGACTTGCAGCAATGCACGCAAGGTTTGGATTTAAAGCAGCCACAAAAGCCTGCGTAAGTCGTTTATTTTCTGCGCCTTTTCCTCATAGGTGCTACAAAACGACACACCCTTTTTACAAAAAGACTGACCTTGGTTGGTCTTTTTTTGTTGCTTGGTATCCCCGCTAGCACGCTTCTATAGAACCTGCTACTCTAATTAAAATATTTATTCAGCACTTATCCTTTTTACTATTATAAAACCATATTTGAGGACTCTATAATGGCAAAGCCTACCGATGAAACCATTGACCTACCTACCTTTCCTGTCGCCATGGTGCGCAAGCTAGACGACAATTTTATTACGGATGAAGTCATACTCGCGGATATGATTAAAAACACCCAGCGCGGCCTTATCTTATATTTTTATCCCAAAGACAATACGTCAGGTTGCACCACACAAGCGATTGATTTTACGGCGCATTTGCAAGACTTTGATACGCTTGGTTACCGTGTGGTGGGCGTATCGCGTGACAGTATTGAGTCGCATAAAAAGTTTATGGACAAGCACGATTTACAGATTGCACTGATTAGCGATGAAGACGAAGCGCTGTGCAAACATTTTGATGTGATTCGTGAAAAGAATATGTACGGTAAGACCACGCTTGGCTTGGTACGCTCAACCTTTATTTTTGATGCCGATGGCAACTTGACCCACGCGCAGCGTAACCTACGCGCCAAAGGCTATGTCCAACGCTTGCTAGAAACACTTGCTCGATAACCCCTTAGTCAACACATTTTAATAAAGACTGGGGTTTTCTTTTATATCACTTTTTATATCGTACTGAATGTAAGGTCCGGACTTTTTATGACTGATAAAAATAACGAAAATAACAGCAACAGCGAAAACAGCAGTAAGAATAACGATCAAACCAACACTGCACTGCGTCAAGTCACACGCAAAGTTGCCGTCGCCATCATCGGCGCGGGTACAGCAGGACAAAACGCCTTTCGCCAAGCCAGCAAGCAAACCGACAATATCGTTATTATCAATGATGGCTTTTGGACGACGACGTGTGCGACCGTTGGCTGTATGCCAAGCAAACTACTGATTGCCGCCGCTCAACGTGCGCACGCGGTAAAGAGCGCGGACACATTTGGCATTCAAGCGACTGCCAGTATAGACGGTAAGGCTGTGATGCAGCGCGTACAATCAGAGCGTGACCACTTTACTAGCTTCTCACAACGACAGGTCGATGGTTGGGATGACGATAAAAAAATCTCAGGGCGCGCCCACATCAATAGCGATGGCAATATTGAAGTCAGTGATGAATGCATTGAGGCGGAGCATATTATCATTGCGACTGGCAGCTCGCCTTTTATTCCTGAGGGTTGGGCCGAGGCATTGGGCGATAGTTTGATTACCTCAGATACCGTGTTTGAGCTTAATGACCTGCCTGCCTCACTGGCTGTGGTCGGTGCAGGCGCTATTGGTTTGGAGCTGGCGCAAGCCTTTACTCGCCTTGGTGTTGAAGTAACTTTATTCAACCGTGTGGGGCGCATCGGCGGTTTAAAAGATAAAGAAATTAACCATCAAGCCATCAGCTGTTTGTCTAATGAGATGACTTTAAAATTAGACAGTAAAATCAATAAGGTGGCGTGCAGTACCAAAGACGGTATATCGCAAGCAACGCTTGATTATAGTGATCATCACGGCAATCAAAAACAATGGCAAGGCGAGCGCGTATTGGTCGCCACAGGTCGCCGTAATGACTTAGACAACCTTGGTGTGACCAATCTGGGCGTCACGCTGGATGATAAGAACCGCCCGCAAAATTTGGACAAAAATACAGGGCGCATTGGCGATTTAAATGTCTATATAGTCGGTGACGCCAATGCTAATTTGCCATTATTACATGTGGCGAGCGATGAAGGCTTTAGCGCGGGGCACGCGGTATGTCTCGATGACTCACAAAGCCATTTACGCCCACCGTCCATTCCGTTATCTATCGTATTTTGTGAACCGCAAATCGCGACTGTCGGCATGGCGCTGCCTGAGATTGAAGAACAGAATCTTAAATATGTGATTGGTAAAGTCAGCTTTGCCAACCAAGGACGCAGCCGCATTATGGACGTGAACTGCGGTATGCTGCACATCTACGCCTGTGCTAAAACGGATAAAGTTTTGGGCGCGTGCATGGTAGCGCCCGATGCCGAATATATCGCGCATATCCTTGCGATAGCGGTTACGCACGAGATGAGCATCAAGGCATTGCTGGAGTCGCCCTTTTATCATCCGACCATTTTGGAGGGGCTACGCAGCGCCTTGCGTCACGCACAAGCACAAATGTCTATCCCGCATCAAACCTAATGGCACAACGGTGAACAGATAGGTATATACTAGGGCGTAAGGATGCGCCCTAAACGTGTCACCTTGAACCATTTAGCACACCACACATCATCAGTCACACACAAACAGGGAAGCCAATGGCAGGTATCACCGATTTTTTTCAAGAAATCATTCAAGACTTGCATACCAGCTTGTACCTTGCGATTGGCGGCTCATTAGAAGAAGACTCCCGCGATTGGCAAAGGCACGCTGTTGAGCTTGCCAGCACGGGCATTAAAATTCTGATTTTGCTGGCGGTACTCGGTTTTATCTACTGGCTCGCCATTTACATCATCAAGCACAATCATCAGCGCCTACACTTTAACGACCGCCGCGCCAAGATTGCCCGCTCATTTTTGCGTTATGTGTGGATTGTCGCCAGTCTAATTGCGGTCATGAGTCAAATCAATATCGAACCCGCCACCATCAAAGCGACCGCCAAAGCGAGCATTTGGGCAGGGATTTATTATGTGCTGTGGACGTCTTCAGGGCATATTATCCATCGTGTGCTGCAACATTACGGACTGAGCGCTTCTATCGAGCAGCTGTTAAAAAACATTCTCTCCGTGCTTATCTTAGTCTTAGGACTTGCCAGCGTGATGGCGCAGTTTGGCTTTGATATTGTCTCACTGGTCGCAGGTTTGGGAATTGTCGGTTTGGCAGTCGGCTTTGCAGCGCAATCCACCCTTGCCAACTTTATCGCGGGCATTACCATTTTGCTGGAGCAGTCGTTTCAGGTGGGCGACTGGATTAACATCAATAATCGCGAGGGGCGCGTGGTGCTGATTTCTTTGCGTACCACGCATATTTTGACCCGTGACAACATCACAGTGATTATCCCCAATTCTAACGTTGCCTCCTCCGAGGTGATTAACTTAACTGCCAAAAATTTTGTGCGCTTTGATATTCGCGTACGGATTGCCTTTGAGGCCGATGTGTCCGCCGCGCGCGAGGTGATTTTAAATACGTTAAAAGACACCGAAGCGGTGCTTACCCGCCCCGAAACTTCGGCGACTATTGCCGAGATTGGTGAATACGGCGTGTATTTTATCGTGCGCTTTTGGGTCAAGCCTACGGCGGTATCACGTATGCCGAAGATTAAAGAAGGGCTGTATGAAGACATCAAAAATGGTTTTGAGGCGGCGGGCATTTCTATCCCTTATCCGCACATGCGCCTATTGATGCCAAAAGACGTGGATTATCCGATTGAGACCAAGCCCTTTGCCACCACGACAGAAGTCGTCCGCAAAAGTCGTCCTAACAACACTGACAATGCGCCAAATTTAGACAAGCCTTAACCGTCGCTTTAGCCCGCGCCAATATTTTTTGGCATTATTTTTAACTTACTTTTTCTTTGTATTTTGTTGCCAGTCTTGGTCAGTAGCCGCGTGCGCGCTATCATCATCGGTCTGCGCCTAAGCTCAGGCAAATCCAACCAAATTGTGCTAAAATTCGCTTTTATTTTCTCCCCGCATTATTGCCCCGATTGGCACAGGTATTTGTATGACAGACCCCCGCACGCCCTCTTCTTCTTTTGAGCTTATCATCACTTGTGCCGATGGCTTGGAGCTACCATTACAGACCGAGCTTGTCAGCTTTGGCATCAGTAGCGAGATTAAAAGCACTGGTCGCCTCGCGGTCACTGCCAGCCTGCGTGACTTGTACACCATTTGCCTATGGTCGCGTGTCGCCTCGCGGGTATTGATGCCCATTAAACGCCGCAATATCAATAAAGAATATGACGTCGCCGAGCAGCTGTACGGCTTGGCAAAATCGGTCGAATGGCTGGAGCAATTTTCGGTTGAAGAAACCTTTGCCATCCGTCTGTCGGTCGATAAGCGCGTGGCGGTCAATCAGCAGTTTGCCATGCTGCGTATCAAAGACGCCATCGCCGATACCTTTAATGAAGCCAGCGGTAGCCGCCCCAATGTCGATAGCCGCAATCCTGACTTTGCAATTTTTGCGACCGTCAATGACAAGCAAGCCGAGCTGTATTTGGACTTGTCAGGCACCAGTTTGCACCGCCGTGGCTACCGCGTGGCGATGACCGAAGCGCCGCTAAAAGAAAACCTTGCCGCTGCCCTGCTCTATAGCGCAGGCTGGCACAAAAAGAACGCCGACGGCACGCCGCATTACGACACGCTGGTTGACCCAATGTGCGGTTCGGGCACGTTTTTGATTGAAGCTTTGCTTATGCACTGCGACTACGCGGTGGGTATTGATAAGGCGGCGCGCCAGTTTGGTTTTTATACCTGGCAGCATCACGATGCCGAGCTGTGGGACAGTTTGGTCGAAGACGCGCAAACCCGCTTTGAAACGGCGCTCGCTAAAGTGCAAGAACACCCTGAATCGCTACCAAATGTGCTGGGCTTTGATGCCGATATCGGCGCGATTATCGCCACGCAAAAGAACCTGCTTGCTGCAGGTCTGCACGATGTCGTACCGCACATCACGCTTGAGAATCGCGCCCTTGTGCAGTTGAGCCGTCAGCTGCGCCCATTGGTCACGGCAGGCAACATCAAACGTCCGCTGATTATGACTAACCCACCATACGGTGAGCGTCTGGGCGATGAAGCGATGATTAAGCCGTTATATCAAGCGCTGGCGCTACAACTACAAGACAGCTTTACAGGCAGCGGCATCACGCCGATGCTGGGCATCCTTGCCGCGCACGTTGAGCAAGCGGACATTTTGCCGATTACCGAGCCTCAAACCCTGCGCTGCCATAACGGCGCGATTGTGGTCTATTTCCGCCACGGGGCGCTACAGATGCGCCAAAATATTCCGCTGATTGAGCGCTTTGAAAAGCGTGAGATTGAGAGCGAAGAGGCACAAGACTTTATCAATCGCTTGCAAAAAAATCTGCAACGTCTCAAAAAACAAGCAATGAAATCTGGCGTGACCAATCTGCGCATCTACGATGCCGACTTGCCTGACTTTAAAGTCGCGGTCGATATCTATGGCGACTATGTCCACGTGCAAGAGTATGCGCCACCAAAGAGCATCCCGCCTGAGACTGCCAAAAAACGCTTTAACCTTGCGCTCCTTGGCATCCGTGAAGTGCTCGGCGTCAACCGTGAGCAAGTCTTTATCAAGACCCGTGCGCGCCAATCGGGCAATGAGCAATACAGCAAACAAGGACAGGCGGACAAAAAAGGCAAGTTCCATGTGGTAAAAGAAGACAATGCCTATTTTTATGTTAACTTTACCGATTATTTAGACACAGGTCTGTTTATTGACCACCGTAATATGCGCGCGCGCATCAAGGCGGCAAGTGCCAATCAGCGCGTGCTGAACCTATTCGCCTATACCTGTACCGCCAGTATCCATGCGGCATTGGCGGGCGCAAGTCACGTCACCAGCGTCGATTTGTCACAAAACTACCTCGATTGGGGCAAGCAAAACTTTGTGTTAAACGGTATTGATATCGAGCGCCGTCACTATCAATTTATCGCCGCCGATACGTTTGAATGGATTAAAAACAACACCGAGCAATACGATGTGATTTTTATTGACCCGCCGACCTTTTCTAACTCGAAAAAGTTCCAAGGCACCTTTGATGTGCAGCGCGACCATGCAGCGCTGATTAACCGTGCGATGAACCGCCTCAGCTCAGACGGCGTGCTGTTCTTCTCGAACAACTTTACCCGCTTTGAGTTGGATGAGCGCTTGCGCCAGCGTTATGACGTGATTGATATCACACCAAAAACCATTGGTTTTGATTTTAATATTAAAAAACCGATTCACCAGAGCTTTGAGCTGCGTCACAAAGCCTAGGGCATGTCTTGCGAAACCTTTTGTTATAAAAAAGCGCGTTGCAAAAAGTACATTGTTTGGTACATCAAAGTCATATATGTTACAAAGGATGGTGACCTAATCATTGTGTGATTGGGTCATTTTTATAGTTTTCTATAATAATATCGCAGTGCCTCAACACTGACGCTAACATTCATTCTAATAACAAAGGTTCAATTATGGCTTTATCATTAAACAAAGGCGGCAACCTCTCACTAACCAAGACCGACCCTAATCTAACCAAACTGCTGGTCGGCTTGGGCTGGGATGAGCGCGCAACCTCGGGTGCGGAGTTTGACCTTGATGCCAGCGTGTTTTTGCTGAGCAATGCAGGCAAGGTGCGCGGCGACCATGATTTTATTTTTTATAATCAATTAAAATCTGACAATGGCGCGGTTGAGCATACAGGCGATAATCGCACAGGCGAAGGCGATGGTGATGATGAAGTCATCAAGGTCAATCTGACCCAAGTGCCCAGCGATGTGGACAAAATCGTGGTCACCGTGACCATTCACGAAGCGGCAGCACGTAACCAAAACTTTGGTCAAGTGGCGAACGCCTTTATCCGTGTGGTCAATGAAGAAACAGGTACGGAAGTGGTACGCTTTGATTTGGCAGAAGACTACTCGGTCGAGACCGCGATGGTCTTTGGTGAAGTGTATCGTCACAATGGCGAGTGGAAATTCCGCGCCGTGGGTCAAGGGTATTCAGGCGGCTTACAAGCCATGTGTCATCAATATGGCGTAGATATTTAATGCTTAAAAAATGACTGAGCATTTAGTGTCAAACGACGTTCTATCAAGATTATCGTTGCTCATGTTATTTGGCACAAACGCCCCCATTATAGGTGTATTGTTTTAACGGTTAAAGCGTGTTGATGCACGCTTTAATTGTGTTCACTACTGCTCATCTGCTATACCCACTGCTGATTTGTAAGCGCTTAATAACGCAGCTAAATTTGACAGTGCGCGGGTCTGAGTCTGACTCTCTCTCGTTTTACACCATCTTATAGGATATGTCATGAGGCATTTTTATTTAGACTTTATCTTTACCGCGATTGCCCTGATTGTGGCGTCATGGTGGGGATATTCACACGGCGGCATTGGTGGGCTGATTTCAGCGCTGTCGATTACCGCAATTTTGGCAGTGATGGAAATCTCACTGTCCTTTGATAACGCGGTCGTCAACGCCTCGGTGCTCAAGCACTGGGATCATTTTTGGAAAATGATTTTCTTAACCGTCGGTATTTTAATCGCCGTCTTTGGTATGCGTTTGGTCTTCCCGATTGTCATCGTTGCCGTCACTGCCGACATGGGCATGATGGAAGTTATCAATCTGGCGCTGTATGAGCCGACTGAATATTCTGCCAAACTGATGGCGCACCATGCGGAGATTTCGGCATTTGGTGGTATTTTCTTGCTGCTGGTGTTCTTAAACTTTGTTTTTGATGACAAAGACGTGCATTGGTTTGAGTGGTTAGAAAGCCGCCTTGCTAAGCTGGGCAAGGTCGATGCCATGAGCGTGTTTGTGGCGCTGATTGTATTGATGATTGCAGTCTCACAGGCGGCTACGGAGCAAGCAAGCGCCGTACTTATTGCGGGCGTTTGGGGTATTTTGGTCTACCTTGGTGTGCAAGTGGTGTCAGGTATGCTGGAAGGCGACCTTGAAGAAGAACTAGAAGCCGAAGAATCTGGTAATGCGGGCGCGGCGACCAGCGCGATTATGAAAGGCGGTATCATTGGTTTCTTATACCTAGAAATCTTAGATGCGTCGTTCAGTTTTGATGGTGTGATTGGCGCGTTTGCCATTACCAATGACGTGATTATCATCATGTTGGGTCTGGCGATTGGTGCGATGTTCGTACGTTCAATGACCATCTTTTTGGTGGACAAAGGCACGCTGGACGAGTTTATTTACCTTGAGCACGGCGCGCACTACGCTATTGGCGCACTTGCTATCATCATGCTGCTGTCGGTCAAATTCCACGTCCCTGAGCTGATTACTGGTCTGATTGGTATTGCCTTTATTGGCTTAGCACTATGGGGCTCGCTCAAGCACCGCAAAAAAGAAGCTGCACTGCTTAAAGAGTAAGGCAGATTACGTAACATCATTTATAGCAAGCCATTACAATCGTGATGGCTTGTTTTTTTATGCGCGTTTTTGGGATTTTGCTGCCCTTACGTCCATATTCGGTTACAATCACTCGCAATCAATCATTAGGGCACAGGCGCTGTATCGGCGCTGCCTTTTTGCGTCCTAGTAACATCATGAGTGATATGACTATGCAACAGATTCTTGATGATATTGCCAAGCAAATGGCAAAAGAGACCGAACGTGGTAAGGTCGCCAACTATATCCCGCAGCTTGCGCACATTGACCCCAATCAGTTTGGTATCGCAGTTGCCACCCCCGATGGCAAAATGTATGCTGCAGGCGATGCCGATACGCTGTTTTCGATTCAAAGTATCTCTAAGGTATTTACCTTAACCATTGGCCTTGGCAAGTTGGGTGATGCCCTATGGACGCACGTGGGCCGCGAGCCATCAGGTGACCCATTTAACTCGATTATGATGCTCGAGCACGAATCAGGTCGCCCGCGCAATCCGTTTATCAACGCTGGTGCGATTGCGGTGGTGGACGCCATCATGATGGGACATGAGCCAAAAGCGGTATTGGGTGAGATTTTGCAATTTGTACGCTTTATCGCCGATGACGATACCATCAGCTTTGACCACAAGGTCGCCGCCTCAGAGATGGCGCACAAAGACCGCAATGCCTCGCTTGCCCATTTTATGAAATCCTTTGGTCGTCTCAAGCACGATGTAGACAAGGTATTGGGCACGTACTTTCACCAATGCTCTATTGCCATGAGCTGCCGTCAGTTGGCACGTGCGGGGCTGTTTTTGGTCTCTAATGGTGTCAACAATCACACAGGGGTGCGCGTGATTAATGCCCAGCGTTCACGACGCATTAACTCCTTAATGATGATGTGCGGGCATTATGACGGCTCAGGTGAGTTTGCCTATCGTGTCGGACTACCTGGCAAAAGTGGGGTCGGCGGCGGGATTTTGACCGTTGCACCAGGTAAAGGCGCCATTGCCGTATGGTCGCCTGGTCTTGACCATGTCGGCAACTCAAAGCTTGGCTCTATGGCGCTTGAGATGTTCGTCCAAGAGACAGGCTGGTCAGTATTTGGTAACTAAAAAGCGCCCGAATCTATCGCCTTTTCATCGCAATATAAGTAATGCGTAACAGGACAAAATTCGCCTTGCGTCCCCTCGCCCTGCTTAGTATAGTAAAGCGTCACCGAAGTGATACCTTTTACCAAATGGCTATTGGACAGCTAAAAAGGAATGCATGCGGTGTAAGATTGTACGATTTTGTGTTTTTGGGCAAGAGACACAGTCCTTTGTCCACCATTCAATAACGATTAAGGATACAACCATGGCTATCAGCTTAACCAAAGGCGGCAACGTCAACCTATCAAAAGAAGCCCCAGGCTTAACCAATATCACTGTTGGTTTGGGTTGGGACCCACGTGCCACCGACGGTCAAGACTTTGATTTGGACGCAATTGGCTTTTTGCTAAACGATGCAGGCAAAGTGCGTAATGACCAAGACTTTATCTTTTTTAACAATCTAAAATCTGACAACGGCGCAGTCGAGCACACAGGCGACAACCGTACTGGCGAAGGCGACGGCGATGATGAACAAATTAAAGTCAACCTAGCGAGCGTGCCTGCGGATGTGAACAAAGTCGCTATCTGCGCCATCATCTATGAAGGCCAAAGCCGCAACCAAAACTTCGGTCAAGTTAGCGACGCGTATATCCGTATCGTCAATGACAATGGCAACAGCGAAATCGCCCGCTATGACCTATCAGAAGACAGCAGCACCGAGACCGCAATGATTTTTGGTGAGTTGTATCGCCACAATGGCGATTGGAAATTCCGCGCTGTTGGTCAAGGCTTTAACGGCGGTCTAGGTCCATTAGCGGCTTCTTATGGCGTGAATGTGTAATCCTACCGATACGCTTTAGATAAATATACGATTTTTTATGCGTATATTGTCTGATACAGAGGTGCATGGACGGTTCAGCATTATTGGCATTTGCCTAAAATGACTGCGGTTCTGCACCTCTTTTTTTGTATGGCGTATAGTAGTAATACCTTGCTTTATTATTTATTTTGCTGATGATTGAACTTGATATAAGGATGGCGTAGTTATGGCGGCGACATTTAGCTTGATTGGCACGATTGAGCCTTTTTTGCATTGTAACCTACAGCGTGGCGATTCGATTTATTGCGAAGCCAATGCGATGGTGATGATGGAATCGAACCTTGAGCTAAAAGGCAAGCTGCAAGGCGGTATCATGCAATCCTTGATGCGCCGTTTTGCCAATGACGAATCACTATTTCAACAAGAGATTGAAGCGGTACATGGCGAAGGCGATTGTCTACTCGCCCCGACTTTAGATGGTGACATGCAAATCATTGAGGTCGGCGCGCAGCAATATACGCTAAGTGACGGTGCGTTTGTCGCCGCGCAACAAGGCGTACAGGTCAATGCCAATATCCAGCGAAATCTTGGCGGGGCGGTATTCGGTGATACTGGCGGCTTTGTGGTGATGCAAACCCAAGGTAAGGGACAGCTTGTGGTATCAGGCTTTGGCTCACTGTTTGAGATTGAGGTGACGCCTGATAAAGACGTGATTATTGACAATGGTCACGTCGTCTGCTGGGACTCAAACCTTGATTATCGCTTGGCAGTCTCGACCAGTAAGAAAAAAGGCTTTATGGGCAATATCATCAATTCTGTCACCAGCGGCGAAGGCATGGTACTGAATTTTTCAGGCAAAGGTAAAGTCATCATCTGCTCACGCAACCGCGACAGCTATCAAGGCTGGTTACAAAGCATCTTGGGCAGCAGCTCAGGCGGACGCGGCGGTAATGGCGGCTTTTTAAACCAAGTACTATAGCGCACTATTTCTAAACAATAACTATGTATTATAAGGACAGACATCATGGCAGTCAGTTTGCAAAAAGGACAAAAAATTTCGTTAAGTAAAGAAGCAGGCGGCGACCTAACCAAAGTCAAACTCGGACTGGGTTGGGACGTGGCAGGCGCATCAGACAAACAAGGCGGCGGCTTTTTGGGCAAGCTTTTTGGTGGCGGTGGCGGTAAATCTATTGATTTGGACGCCTCATGCATCATGTTTGATGCAAGTAAACAAGTGGTTGACACCATTTGGTTTGGGCAGCTGAATTCCAACGACGGCAGCATCACCCACACAGGCGACAACCGTACTGGCGATGGTGACGGTGATGACGAAGTGATTAATGTTGATTTGTCACGCGTACCTGCCAATGTGACGTCGCTGGTGTTTACCGTCAACAGCTTTACGGGTCAGACCTTTGACAGCGTTGCCAATGCATTTTGCCGCTTGGTCAATGCCAATAACAATCAAGAGGTGGCTCGCTACAACCTATCGGCGCAAGGCAGTCACACGGCGATGATTATGGCAAAAGTCTATCGTCATAATAACGAATGGAAAATGCACGCCATCGGCGAAACCGCAAAGGGGCGCACGTTCCATGATTTGATGCCTGCGGTCACACCGCACGCTTAATCGCCTTATTTTAAATTAGGTCATCACCAAAAAGCCCGCTAAGACAGCGGGCTTTTCTTATGCTTAATAAGAGTAATGTAGAGCAATCACGCGTTATTTTCTGCCGCGCTTCCACTGAAAGCCCCAGCCAAACGCCTTATCCATCTCTTGGTGCCCTGAAAAATAGCGATTGATACGCTCGACATTGATGCTGCCGTTTTGGTTAACCAAGCGGGCAATGGCGCACATGGGCATGTTGCCCGCGCCTTCGGTCAAGCGCGTCTCAATCGGTGGCTGCTCAGGTACGTCAATGGTCACCACGCCATCGGTTTTTGCCCAGTTGGGCACACCTTGATAAATAAAGGCAAAAATAAACACTTCTTTAATATTCGCCCACTCTGCCCCGTTAATGTCCAGCCATTCGCCCGTTTTGTTTTGTCCTGTACGGTCATCGGCACGCAAACACACATACGGCGGCGCGTTTAACTGCCCAAAACGGTCGCCAAGTGCCTGAATCAACGTTTTTTCGCCATTAGCCAGATGTACCATTGCACCGACATCCAAATCAATATTTTGCCCTTTACTCTGATGCTGACTGAATAAGTCAGAGAGCAGGCCTCTTTTGGGCGCAGGGCTGCTGTTTTGATTACCCGTATCGCCCTGCTGATTCCAGTTGAGGTTGACTGCGATTTTGCCAAAGTTGTCACGTTTTTTTAGGTTAATGCTCGATTGCGACTTGGTTAGGCTAATTTTATTAAGATTCACACTACTTGGCGCAGCGCTCGGTATTGGCGGCGGTGTGGGCGCACTGTTTTGGTTTTGAGCGGCTTGGCTGGGCGCGTCATCGGCAATCTCAACCCCAAAGTGCTCGGACAATGGCTTGAGTCCGCCGTTAAACCCTTGGGCGATAAAGCGAAATTTCCACGCCCCTTGACGGCGGTAGCACTCGGCTAAAATGATGGCTTTTTCATCCCGTCCTGCCGCAGGCAACGTGGCAGTAAGCAGCTGTTGATTGCCTACAAACACTTGAATATCAACATCGCCAATGTGTGATAAGGGCTTGTCGTTTGAAAAGGCTAAGGCAATTTTTTCAATTGCAGCAGGCTGCGCGGGCAAATTGATATCAAAAAAACCATCGCTGTCATGACCACGAAACGAAACGCTGCCATCATCGCTGCGCGTTTGCCCATAAAAAATCATGTCGCCATCCCCGCGCACTTGTCCTGTTGCCGCAAGGCGGTAAGCGGCGCAATCAATCGGTGCATTGCTCATGATGCGTACGCTGATATTGTCGGTCGGTAACGGTGCGTTTGCCCCTGCAATCAAGGTTTGGCTCATGGTGGGTTCCTGTGGTTATCAAATAATCGTTATTGAGTAAAAAAAGCGTGTTATAAACATAACGATATCGCCATCAGGGTGCAAGACAAATACCGCAAAATTATTGCTACTTATTCATACAATAAGGTCACTGAGCGCGCGTATTGACGATAAAATGTACGCGCTGCGTACTTCGCAGTTCTCTCTCTATCTTAATGATTGCGGGCACTTGGGCAAGCTGCTACTATCGTGCCTACAAAACACTTGTGCTCAATTTTTTATAATCAATGGATGATCATTTTATGGATGATTCTGCTGCTATGACAACACGACCTGCCGTTTGGCTCGCTGAAGGACAGTCTAGCCAGCGCGATATGCTGCACAGCTTACAACGACTAAAGACGCAAACGGCCGCAGACTTTGAGATTATCGCCTCGCACCGTAGCGAACGTCCTGAGATTTTTGAGTTCGCAGATACCGTCTATTATGAGCCGACCGACGACACGCCGCGGTGGCAATTCGTGCTGGATAAAGCCCGTGCACACAATGTCAAAGTACTGCTAACAGGGCGCAATGGCGATGAGTACGAGGCCGAGCGTGCTACTTTTGAAGCAGCAGGTATTCGTCTGCTCACAGGGGCATTGTCTGTAAAGGACTTGGCAGCTATTGATGATAAATTTGCCTTTACCCAGCGCTGTCAGACGGCGGGCATTCCTGTGGCCGACGGCTGGCGCTTTGACAATATCAACGAGCTGAAAAATTTATTAGAAAAGCACGGTCACCAGCCGCTATGTGTCAAGCCAATCGTGGGGATTTTTGCGCAAGGGTTTTGGCGTTTGGACAATGCGCGTGCGCCCCCTGAGCGTTGGGACAGCTTTGAGCATCTATATCATACGGACAATAAAAAAATCACTACCGAGCAATTTATTAACGCCTATCAAAACAGCGCCATGGTACAGGAGCGCCCCATTCCGATGCTGCTGATGCCGCACTTAAACGGGCAAGAGTACTCTATTGATATGGTCTGTGAGGCAGGCAAGGTGCTGGCGGCAATCACGCGTCATAAGACGGGCAAAATCCAGCACGTTGGCTATGATGAATCCGTGATGGCGGTCGTTCAGCCATTGATTAATGAGTTTGGCTGTGATGGTATTGTGAGCGTACAAACCAAGGCGGATGACGCGGGTCGCCATCATGTGCTGGAGATTAACAGTCGCCCCTCTGGCGGTATCGGCTACACCACGCATAGTGGCCTAGACTTGACGCAAGTGGGCTTTGGCTATTGGCTGGGACTGATGGACAAGCCCACGCTGGAGATGGCGCAAGCGGCTATCACCCCCTGCCAAGTGCGCCCAATTATGATGAGTGTGCAGATATAAGCCTTTTGTGCACTGACCTTTTGCGCCACGCAACCATACTTAAAACTGAACGCTCAAAACTTAAGGACAGTGATGTCATCTACGTTTCGAAACATTGCGGTACTCATTGATGCTGATAATACCTCAGCGCAGTGTATTGCCCCTGTTTTGAAAAAGATTGCGACGCTCGGACACATCGCCTGTAAAAAAATATACGGCGATTGGCGTGATGAGCACATTCGCGGATGGCAAGCGGCGCTACTCACGCACGCTATCGAGCCGATGCAGCATTTTGCCTATGTCAAAGGTAAAAATACGACCGATATCGGCATGGTGATTGAAGCTATGGATATGCTGCATGATGGCAGCTACGATGCGTTTTGTTTGATATCGAGCGACAGCGATTTTACTGCCTTAGCACTGCGTATCCGCAAACAGGGCGCAGCAGTTTTGGGCTTTGGCAAGCAAAGCACCGTGCCTGCGTTTGTACAAGCGTGCGATAGCTTTTATTATCTTGAGACTTTGATGAACCCTGCGGCGCCTGCTACCGAAATACTGCCCACTGTTCAAACGGTGGTCAACCAAACAGCAAGCAAAGTCGCTGTGCCAACGACCTTATCAAAGCCCAAGCCGATAGAACAAGTCAGCCAAAAGCGTTGGAGCAGCTCAGAATTACAAACCCAAACGCATCTCATCGGATTGCTGAACAAGCTATTAAAAGAGAACCCGCAAGCCAAGGGTAACTGGTCACACTTATCTTATATCATCAGTCAAATAAAACAGCATCACAAAAATGTGAAGCTCGAAAAATACGGCTATGCCAAGTCATCGGATTTGATTCGTGCCATTGGCTTATATGATGTACAAATGGTGGATAACACACTGTGTATGCGGTTAAAAGATAGCGCAGCTGTGCTAGCGCCAACACAGCAGCAAAAACAAGCCAGCAGTACACTGCCCTCTACACCATGGCGAGCGCAGCAACTAAGGTGTGACACCAAGCTACTAAACAGCTTACGTCGTGCGGTAGCCAGTCAGCCTCATTATGATGACCAGCGCTGGGTGAATTTTGGCGTGGTCGGCAAACGTGTTAAAGACTACTATCCAGCATTTTGTCCGAGCGATTATGGCTACAATAAATTGATTGATATTGTCAAGGCGGTGGGTCTGTTTGAAACCAAAACGGTCGATTCAACGCTCTATGTTCGCCTTATCAAAGCATAATACATTTTTTATAACTTTTTATGAGACCCTCACTACTAATGAGTCATCACGCTACAGACAACATCCCCACCCAGCACCAAGTCACCTTACCACGTGGGACATTACAGCTGTCCTACCGTATTTGCGAGCCTGTAGGCACAACGAGCACGCCATATCAGCTCAGTGATTTGCTCGGTTTTGCCCAGCGTATCAACCCAAAGCGCGCGTTTTTATTCGTCTCTAAGGTTTTAGGGCGGCATATCCCTGTTGCGCCCAGTACCATGCGCCGCAGCTTTACCGATTTGGCAGACGCGATTCCTGACAATCTGCCCGAGCCAATTGTGGTCGTCGGTATGGCGGAGACGGCTGTGGGCTTGTCTGCTGGCGTACACAGCGCCCTACAAACCCGCTATCCCAATGCCTTGTTATTAAACTCAACCCGCCACGCGCAGGCGGACGCGACCTTGCTTACCACCTTTAGTGAAGACCACAGTCACGCCAGCCGCCATTTGCTGTACCAAAGCAATGACTCAGAGGTGCAAAAGCAGCTCCTTGCCAGCAAGACCTTGATTATGATCGATGACGAAGCCTCAACAGGCAACACCTGCATCAATGTGGTCAATGCACTGCGCGTAGCTGGGCTTGAGCAGTTAGCGCAAGTCCATTTAACCACGTTGGTCGATTGGTCGCTGGGACAGGCGACAATGGATGAAGTATTGGCGGATAAGCTTGCGGGCATTGCCTTTCATCGCCATCATCTATTGTCAGGCGCATGGCAATGGCAAGATGCGCCCAACCCGCCCGCCATCACCATGCCGAGCGTAGATACCACTGATGCAGGCAGTCAGCCGCTATTGCCGACGGGTATTTGGGGACGCTTGCCAACCTATGACAGCCGCGCTGGGTTTCAGGCGTATTTGGCAGCGTTTCAGACACGATTTGCCGAGTATATTGGAAATACATCGTTTAATAGTGCCAAATTGCCTGAGCGTGTGTTGGTGTTGGGCAGTAATGAGTTTGTGTGGTTACCGTTTTTATTGGCAGAATGGCTGAGCAAGCAAGCGCCCGAAAATGACGTTAAGTTCTCCGCCCTCACGCGCTCGCCCATTGCACTCGGCGGCGCGATTGAGTGTATGCTCTCGTTTCAGGACAATTATGGTCTTGGCATGACCAACTTTGTGTACAACGTCGACCCTAAGGCATGGGACTTGATTGTCCTATGTATCGAGACGCCGCTCGATAGTGTCGATGCGCTGTGGGCTGGTTTAGACAATGTTCTGGTGGTGAGTCCCGCTGCGCAAATTGCGGATAAATAATGATAAGGAATCACGGCGCTATGACGTCATTTTTTACCCCTGATGCGACGATTATCAAGCCCTATGCGCTGATGGATTTAGATGATACTTTGTTTCAAACCATGCGTAAGATTAAGGCGTGGGACATTCCAACCACCACCACTGATGATTTGGTGTGCGCTTCGGTCAACCGCGAGGGCGAGCCGCTCAGCTTTATGAGCGCAAGGCAAGCAGCATTTTTTAATTGGCTACTGCACAGCACCGAGCTGGTGGTAGTGACAGCGCGGGATATCAGCGAGATTCAGCGCGTGAAATTGCCCTTTGATAGCTGGCAGGTGCTGACGCATGGCGCGGTGATTATGACGCCTGAGCATACGCCACTGAGCACGTGGGCTACGCACATGCACAGTATGCTAGCAGCGCTACAGGATACCCTCTGTACAATCCAAACGCATTTGCAAAGAGTACAACCCACGCTGCGTGTACGTGTACACCGTGATAGTTTTAATGATAAGACACTGGCGATTTATATTTCTATCAAGCATCCTGACAAAGACCATGCGGCGTTAGAGACATTGGCACAAACCTTGCCACAGCAGATAGATAACTTTGCCCAAGATTTTTATGTCCATGTAAATGCCAATAACTTGGCTATTTTGCCGCACGCGGTGCATAAAAAGCACGCAGTCACGTTTTTATTAGACCATCATTTCGATGCGCGCCGCCCGAGCTTTGGCTTTGGTGACAGCTTGGCGGATGTGCCTTTTTTACAATGTCTTGACTGGTATGGCACGCCCAGCCGTGGGCAGCTACATGAGCATATTACCGCGTCATTGGCACATTGACGCACTAAATAGTAACGCATTAATTTTACCCCGACTTTACGAGTGTTTGCCATGACGACTGCCCCATCCGCTACCCCATCGCTGCCATTATCTGGCTACGGCTCAGGCAGCTATCCTGAGATGGACGTGACGCTGCTGCTGGATATCGTTGATAAAGACGCCGTCAATGATGTGCCTGTCGATGAAAAAGAAGCCTTAATCCAAAGCGGGCAGCGCCATTATTCAGACATGCTGACTTTAGAAGACGCCCCAAGCGCGGCGCATGAGGCGTTGTACCAAGAAGCGCTGGCGGCTGGCGGCGAGCGCATGGCAACCGATATTGCCCATCTGGCGCATACCTTGCATCATCTTTTTGCCGCTGAGGCTAACGCGCAGACGCCGCTCATTTTAATCAGCTTGGTGCGTGCAGGTTTGCCCGTTGGCGTGCTGCTGCAACGGGCACTCAGTGACGCTAGCGCAGATTATGCTTTGCCCAGTATTCATTACGGCATGAGCATCATCCGCGACCGTGGTTTGGACGCGAATGCGTTGGCGCAAATCTTAGCGCAACATCAAGGCAGCAAGCTCGTATTCGTCGATGGCTGGACAGGCAAAGGCGCGATTTATGGCGAGCTGGCACGCAGTCTTGCGCCGTATAATACAGACACGCACCCACATTTTGCCGCAATTTTTCATCAAGGCGCGGGCGTTGTGCCGTTATTAACCTTAGCTGACCCTGCAGGTGTGGCGTGGCTGTCCGCAAGCGATGATGATTGGCTGATACCTTCAGGACTGCTCAACAGCACGGTATCAGGGCTGGTATCGCGCAGTTTATATACCGCGCCCGAAACTGGCCTACACCGTGCGGTAATGTATGATAATCTGATGGCGCATGACCATAGCCTTGCTTTCATTGAGCATGTCGATGCGCTACGGCCAGCATCAAGTGAGGCCTTGCACGTACTGCCCACATATCAGCGGCCGCGCTACAGCACTGCCGCGATTGTCAACGCCATTGCGACCGAGCAGCAGATTGACAATCTGAATCGCATCAAGCCGACCATCGCTGAGGCGACGCGTGCTATCTTGCGCCGTGACCCTGAGCAAGTGCTGCTGGCGAGCGCCGAGCATCCTGATACCAAGCTACTGCGGTATTTATGTATTGAGAAAAACATCAGCATGCATATCGCGGGTACAGATATTTTGCCGTATCAAGCCATCACGATTATCAAGGCTCGTGCTACTGAGTAACATAGAGCGAGCGATAGTATTTTTTTGTTTTATTGACCTACGAGTCCACCGTCTATGATGTCAGAGCTTTCTTTTTCGACTTTTAGTCATCCACAGTCCTATCTTCATCATGTGACCGAGCGTCATGACATCATTCGTGCCGAGGCGCATCACCCCTATCAGCTGGGGGCAAGTCTATACATGCCTGCGACACGTGGGGATATTTGGCAAGTAATTACCCGTAAAAAACTGACCAGCATCAACAGCATTATTATTTGCTTAGAAGATGCTGTGTCACAAGCAGACGTCCCCTATGCGCTGGCACAGCTCTCAGAGCTATTAGCAACATGGGCAGAATATCATGAGGTCAATGGTGTCATTAGCAGCCGACCCTTGGTCTTTGTGCGTCCGCGCCACCCTGCGATGCTACAAACACTGGCTGAGCATCGTCATATCGGCTTGGTCGATGGCTTTGTTTTGCCCAAAGTCGATATGTCACGGCTGTCTGATTGGCGTATTGCTTGCCAAAATCTGCCATCAAAGCAGCTACTTATGCCAACGCTTGAAACCGCTGCTCTATTTGATGCCGAGCACAATCAAAACCTAGCGATTGCTTTTAAAGAAGCCTTCAGCCAGCCTATTTTTGCGCTGCGTATTGGCGGTAATGACTTGCTAGCGACCTTGCGTCTGCGCCGCCCAAAAGACAGTATTATGTATCAGACGCCGATTGGCACATTGATATACGGACTGCTCGGCTGCTTTGTGCCGCATGGTTTTTATTTAACCGCGCCTGTATTTGAGTATTTGGACAAGCCAACGCTGTTTATGCAGGAGTTGACGCAGGATGTTAGCTTGGGATTGGTGGGCAAGACAGTCATTCACCCAACGCAGATTGCCTTTGTACATCAAGCCTTTGCCGTACCCATGAGTACGCTTGATGAAGCCAAAGCCATTTTGGACAGTGAAGCCAAAGCGGTGTTTAAGTTTAATGACACCATGCTTGAGCCTGCCACGCATCGCGCATGGGCGTTCGAGATTATTGAGCGCGCCAAAGTCTTTGGTACGCTCGATGATTATAGTGCGCCGCAAGCCTATTAAGTGGAAAAAGTGATGCTTCCGCACACCGCCTGCTATTGCTAATAATAAAAGCGCTTAAGTGGGCACTTTGACACAATATTCTAAAAAATGGCGGAGCAGCTTGTTCACCTGATCAGGCGCTTCTACCGTCACTGTGTGCCCCGCTTTATGGATGATAGCGAGCTTTGAGCCTGCAATGGCAAAATGCATACGCTCAGAGTTTTTATACGGAATGGCATTGTCCTCATCACCCACGACAATCAGCGTGGGTGTTTGCACTTTGCCCAGTTGCCCATAAATGCCTTTACGTTTGATCGCCCCTTGCGCCGCTTTAATCACGCCCACCTTATGATTGCCTTGGATTTGCTTAAGCCACCATTGGCATTCTTCTTTACGTGTGCGGTCTTTTAAATAGCTCTCACTAAATAAAACAGGCAGAATTTTTCTGCTCACCCGCTTTACACCAAGCCAGCGCACGGCATTGATTAAGCGCTGATAATTGACAATGTGGGTGGGGTCTTCAGGATCGGCGGTGGTCTCAAGCAATATAAGAGAGGATAAGCGTTTGGGATGAAAAATGGCAATACGCTGCGCAACAAAACCGCCCATCGACAGACCCACAAAATGACACTGCTTAATATGTAATGCATCCATCAGAGCGATGGTATCTTCGGTCAGCGTCTCCATGTCGTAGCCATCTTTGGTAATCTCAGATTTGCCCTGACCCCGAAAGTCAAAGGCAATGCAGCGAAAGGTGTCACGAAAATACGCCACTTGTTTGTCATACATGCGCGTGCTCCAAAGCAGTCCATGCGCAAACATCAATATGGGCTTGGTCGTATCGTCAGGTGCACTGTCCTCAAAGTAGAGATTGGCACCATTTACGGTAATGTATGGCATAACGCATCCTTTATCTTTATCAGTAAAAAGTCATTACCACGCAGTAATAAGCCGTATGATTTTGTTCTGTGACCTTCCGCTGTCCGTTATTTACTGCGCTACGTGTTTATTATATAAATTTTCTTAACTATCTAAACGACTACTTAGCATAGCCCAAGCGTTTAGTTTTTAGTAGGCGGCAACGTCCATATCATGTAAAAAATTTTGAACACAGTAAATCGTGGACATAAAAAAACCCATATCGTTATGATACAGGCTTTTTGTAATCTCTAACACGCCCCTATGAGTAGGTAGAACGTGGTTTGTGCTGATAAGACAACGGAAATATCTTGTCAAAAATCAGCGTAAACACGAAAGTGTACACCAAAAAGAACAGCAATAGCGCCACTTCCATCATAAAGGCTTGTGCCAAGCCAACATCATACCAAATCATATACAGCGGCAAGCAGATAACCACCAAGCCACCTTCAAAGCCAATGGCATGTATGCTGCGCGTCCATAATGTTCGCTGGATTTGCTGTTTGCGACGCTCCCACGCCTCAAAAGCCATATTGTATAAAAAGTTCCAAATGACCGCTGCCAATGACACAATGATGGCCAGCAATAAAGACGCTGAAGCATCGCCATGACTGAGCTTCATCAATATCAGGGTAGATAAGGCAATGGCAATGATTTCAAAGGTGATGACATACACGATGCGACGTTTTAATGGAGATAACATCATTAACCAAGACTCCAAAGCACTTGTTAAAAAGCGCCCAATAAAGTATCGGCCCGTCCCGAGAGATAAAAAAGAGAAAATGCAGTGCCACGGTTTCCGCCTGCATGTCTGTCTATTATATAGAAAATGGTGAGAGAAGTCAGCGTGCGTAACGACTGGCTATGGTCATTCACAAATACAGCAAAAACCCCGCATCTTTCGATACGGGGTTTGCTTATTTTAACCAGTAGTTAGTTTAGATAGCGCTTACGCCAACTGTGCGACGTTAATCTTGTCCGCTTCGCTGGTGTATTCTTTCATACGGTCGAAGTTCATGTATTGATACACTTCATCGCCCATGCTGTTTAGCATGCCTGCGTACTGCTGATATTCATCATTGGTTGGCAGTTTGCCCAGTACCGCAGCGACGGCCGCAAGCTCAGCTGACGCGAGATAAACGTTGGCGCCTTGACCAAGACGGTTCGGGAAGTTACGAGTAGACGTCGATACCGCAGTAGACTTCGGTGCGATACGTGCTTGGTTACCCATACAGAGTGAGCAGCCTGGCATCTCAGTACGAGCGCCAGCTTGTGCGTACACGTTGTAGTAACCCTCTTCCATCAACTGGCGTGCATCCATCTTAGTTGGTGGTGCGATCCATAGACGCGTCTTCAGGCTACCCGCTGGGACGTCTTGTAGCAATTTACCTGCCGCGCGGAAGTGACCGATGTTGGTCATGCACGAGCCGATAAATACTTCATCGATGGTGTCGCCTGCGACGTCAGCCAAAGTTTTCGCATCGTCTGGATCGTTCGGGCAGCATAGTATTGGCTCTTTGATCTCGCTCATGTCGATGGTCATGTCGATGGCGTATTCAGCGTCTGCATCAGCACGCATCAGGCTTGGGTTTGCCAGCCAGTCTTGCATTTGCTCGATACGGCGGCTGATGGTACGCGCGTCGCCATAGCCTTCAGAGATCATCCATTTAAGCAGGGTGATGTTTGAGTTTAGATACTCCGTCACCGATTCTTCAGATAGCGTGATGGTACAACCAGCAGCACTACGCTCAGCTGAGGCATCAGATAGCTCAAACGCTTGCTCAGCCGTTAGGTCTTCTAGACCTTCGATCTCAAGAATACGACCGTTAAATTCGTTGATTTTGCCTTTCTTATCAACGGTTAGGTAGCCTTCTTTGATGGCTTGGTAAGGAATCGCATGTACAAGGTCACGCAAGGTGATACCAGGCTGACGCTCACCAACGAAACGCACACGTACCGACTCAGGCATATCCAGTGGCATAACACCTGTCGCCGCAGCGAACGCGACCAAACCAGAACCTGCTGGGAATGAGATACCCATTGGGAAGCGAGTATGCGAGTCGCCACCTGTACCAACGGTATCAGGCAGGAGCATACGGTTTAGCCATGAGTGAATGATACCGTCGCCTGGGCGCAAGCTTACGCCACCACGGTTCATGATAAAGTCAGGCAAGGTGTGCTGCGTCTCAACGTCAACAGGCTTTGGATACGCCGCTGTGTGACAGAATGACTGCATCACAAGATCTGCTTGGAAACCCAAACAGGCCAAATCTTTTAGCTCATCACGGGTCATCGGACCTGTGGTATCCTGCGAGCCGACGGTGGTCATTTTTGGTTCGCAGTACATGCCAGGACGTACGCCGTCTAGACCGCAGGCTTTGCCAACCATTTTTTGTGCTAAGGTGTAGCCTTTACCTGTATCTGCTGGCTCTTCTGGCTTTGCAAACACATCTGAATGACCAAGACCCATGTATTCACGCGCACGGTTGGTCAGACCACGACCGACGATGAGCGGGATACGGCCACCAGCGCGGACTTCGTCCAATAGCGTGGGCGAGCTTAGCTTAAATTCAGAAATCACTTCATCAGAGTCGTGCTTAGTGATTTTGCCATCATGTGGATAGATGTCGAACACATCACCCATGTCTAGCTTATCAACCGCAACTTTTTCGATAGGCAATGCGCCAGAATCTTCCATGGTGTTGAAGAAAATTGGTGCGATGTTGTTACCCAGCACCAGGCCACCAGCGCGTTTGTTTGGTACGTTTGGAATGTCTTCACCCATCAGCCATAGCACTGAGTTGGTCGCAGACTTACGGCTTGAGCCTGTACCAACCACGTCACCCACATACGCAAGCGGATAGCCTTTTTCTTTTAGGGCTTCGATTTGCTTCATTGGGCCGCGCACGCCCTCTTCGTCCGCAGTGATGCCATCACGTGAGTTTTTGTGCATCGCTAACGCATGTAGCGGGATATCAGGGCGGCTCCACGCGTCCTGCGCTGGAGACAAATCATCAGTATTGGTCTCGCCAGTGACTTTGAACGTGGTATAAGTGGTTTTCTTAGGCACTTCAGGGCGGCTTAAGAACCATTCTGCGTTGGCCCAAGATTCGATGACTGATTTTGCGGTATCGTTGCCTGCTTCGGCTTTTTCTGCCACGTCGTGGAACGCATCAAAAATGAGCAAGGTCTTTTTTAATGCTTCAGCAGCGTGTGGGGCTAGCGCTTCATCATCGAGCGCGGCGACCAATGGCTGGACGTTATAGCCGCCTTGCATGGTGCCTAGAATCTCAACCGCTTGTTCACGGCTAATAAGGGGGGATTCGGCTTCACCTTTAACGATGGCAGCCAAAAATGCCGCTTTTACATACGCAGCTTGGTCAACGCCCGCAGGTACGCGCTGGGTCAACAGCTCTAATAGAAACTCGCTTTCGCCTTCAGGTGGATTTTTTAGTAGTTCAGTCAGTTCAGCGACTTGATGTTCATTTAATGGTAGAGGCACAGTTCCTTGTGCGGCACGCTCTTCGACATGCTTACGATAAGCTTCTAACACAATAATCTTCCTTATTCCGATGGGCGACACCGAGCGGGGATAGACAATAAAGCCTATGGCTCGGCAAAAGGTTGCGCACAATATAGCCCAAAACGGTAATAATGTTAATGACCAAAGGACAAAGCTTGAGGCATAGCCAATATTTAGTAGAGAAATATCGCTATTGTTATTGTCTATAATCAAGAATGAATCGCATCCTGCGTTATTATCTTCTAATGGCTATTGATGCAATTCAAAATAAACAAAGACGACACCACGTACCGCCTTTCGATAGAAGATGAAAAATAAGATTCATTTTGTTATAATCGCCAGATTAAACACCCGATGTCTTGTCATTACAAAATAAATAAAACCCGTTTTGTTATAAGGGTTTAGGATTCGTTTATGAGCTCAACAGCTGTACAAACACACGTCCCCGCCAGCCAGCCAAAACCCAAAAAAGCCGTTCAAGGTGAAAAGCTGCGCGGCTACGATAAAGTTGCCCGTATCCCAATTAAGATTATTCCGACCGTTGAGGCGAAGAAAAAACCTGACTGGATTCGTGTCAAAATGTCATCGCCTGCCGAAGTCGAGCGCATCAAAAAGACCTTGCGTCAGCAAAAGCTCTATACCGTCTGTGAAGAGGCCGCCTGCCCTAACTTGCCGCAGTGCTTTGGTGACGGTACAGCAACCTTTATGATCATGGGTGATATTTGTACCCGCCGCTGTCCATTTTGTGATGTGGCACACGGTCGCCCAAACAAGCTCGACGCTGACGAGCCGCGTCATACTGCGGAGACCATTTTAGGCTTGCAGCTTAAATATGCTGTCATCACCTCCGTTGACCGTGATGATTTAAAAGACGGCGGTGCAGGTCATTTCGTTGAAGTCATCCAAGAGTCAAAAGCGCTTAGCCCCAACTGCTTGATTGAAATCCTCGTGCCTGACTTTCGTGGTCGTATGGACATCGCGCTTGATTTACTCTCAGAAACCGCGCCTGATGTGTTTAACCACAATATCGAAACCGTGCCCCGCCTTTATAAAGCATTCCGCCCAGGCTCGGACTATCAGCACTCACTTGACTTGTTAAAACTGTACAAAGCGCGCCGTCCTGACATCGCGACTAAGTGCGGCTTTATGGTCGGCCTAGGCGAGACTGAAGAAGAGGTCTACGCGCTACTCGATGACTTAAAAGCCCACGATGTGGATATGATTACTATTGGTCAGTATCTACAGCCAAGCAAAAACCACGCGCCTGTAGACCGCTATGTCCACCCTGACGAATTTCAGCGCTATATGGACTACGGTAAAAAGATTGGCTTCTTTAATGTTTGGGCAGGGCCAATGGTACGCTCAAGCTATTTCGCTGACCGCCAATATTACGGTGAAGAGTGTCCAGCACCGATACGAAGTAAAAAAGCGTTAGAAGCCGAAGGCAAATTAGGCTGCTAGTCGGTTAAGTTTATCGACTTGTAATCGTCTTATAAAAAAGGGAGCACTCATTAACACTGCTCCCTTTTCTTATGCTTATCAATGTACTTAACTGTGCTGCGCCACTACAGGCACTCTACTGCTACGCACATTCCAAACCGCAATAGCCAAGACGATAAATGCCCCTACGATACCTGTCGTGATTTCGGGATAAATCAGCAATAAAGCACCGACAGCTAAGACGATACGCGTAATGACGTTCATCTCCCCTTTAAAGTACCCCTCAAGCGCTGAGCTTAAGGCAATCACGCCCAGTATTGAGGTTACGACAACTGTGATAATGTCGACAATCGGTGGCAACGGGAAGTCTTTTGCGGTGACTGCAAGCCCTGTCGGGTCAATCATCAGCATCGTGGGGTTATAGATAAACATAAATGGCACAATAAAGCCCGCCAGTGCCAGCTTAAGCGACAAGAACCCTGTCTTCATCGGATCGCCACCAGAGATACCCGCCCCCGCAAAGGCTGCAAGACACACAGGCGGCGTGATATTGGCGAAAATACCAAAGTAAAAGACAAACATGTGCGCCGCTAAAATCGGAATGTCAAAACCTGCCAGCGCGGGTGCTGCCATGGTTGCGGTAATGATATAGGCAGGAATCGACGGCAACCCCATACCCAGTACCATAGAGGCCAGCATGGTGAGTATTAAGGTAAGCAGCAGCGAGCCTGCACCCAAGGTCACGATAGATGAGGTCATCACCGTACCAAAGCTGGTCAAACTGACCACACCGATAATCACACCGACCACCGCACACGCCGCCATCACCGCAAGCGATTGGCGCGCGCCATCTTCAAATGCACCCAAAATGTCTTTAAAACTCATGCGCGTCTCTTTACGCAGCATACTAATTACGATAGTAAAACCAATCGTATACGCAGCAGCATAACCGACAGGCACATTGCGAATGAGTAAGAAAATCAAAAAGACAATCGGCAGTAGCATGTGACCGCGTGCTTTTAGGACTTCTTTTACCGCAGGCAAGCTTTCTTTAGCAATGCCCTTAAGGTCGCGACGGCCAGCGCGGAAGTGCACCTGCGCGATGACGCCAAGATAATACAAAATGGCTGGCAATAACGCAGCAAGCGCAATCGTGCTATAAGGCAAGCCCGTCGTCTCCGCCATGATAAAGGCACTCGCACCCATAATCGGCGGCAAAATCTGCCCGCCCACAGACGCACTGGCTTCAACCGCACCCGCAAAGTCTTTGTGATAGCCGACCTTTTTCATTAAGGGAATGGTAAACGCGCCCGTACTAACGACGTTGGATAACGCAGAGCCGTTGATACTGCCCATAAAGCCACTGGAGATAACCGCGACTTTGGCAGGGCCGCCTTTTTTGTGACCTGCCAGCGCCAGTGCTAAGTCGTTAAACAGCTGTCCCATTCCTGAGCGCGCCAAAAATGCCCCAAATAGAATGAACAAGAAGATAAACGTCACCGATGCACCGATGGCGACCGAGTACAGACCTTCGGTTTTTAGGAATAATTGCCCAAAAATATCGCCCATATCATAAGGGCGCGTCAGTAATCTATCAGGCATAAAGTCCATGTGACTGACAAAAGGGTACGCCAAAAATATCCCCGCCAATATTGGCAAAATCCATCCTGTAATACGGCGACTGCCCTCAAGTACACAAACCACCGTAAGCATCGAAAAGATGACATCCATGGTATTGGCGATGCCGCCGCGCGAGGTCACAATATCTTGATACTCATAAATCAAATAACCCATACCTGATAAGGATAGGACAAACCAAATCCAGTCATACCAAGCCACTTTTTTGCGGCTACTCTTTTTACTGGCAGGAAAGATTAAGAAGATTAAGGCAAAACCAACACCCACGTGTACCGCCCGCTGCAACAGCGCAGGCATGGGGTTAAAGGTAATATATAAATGAAAAATGGAATACAGAATACACAGCCCAGCAATTATATATTTTACAGGGCCTTGGGTAATATTCCGCGTGATGGATTCTCGGTCGTACTTTTCTAATATAGCGGTATTATGGGCTTGCGCCTCAAGTTCAGCGTCCACATTAGCGTCAGAATCTGTATTGGCATGTAGAGGTAAATCTTTATTGTGATCCGTCACTTGGGAGTTCATGACACAAGTCCTTTGTAAATCTATCAATAAAATGATACGCCTTAGGCATAATCACAACTTCAGAATAGTCTGGCACCCACTCATGGATAAGAAACTGATGACCACCATAATCAATCTCACCTTTGGTCAGTCTGGATACTACCCAGTTGAGCTTAGGCAGTTTTTCATTGATTTGGTAACCCAAATAGCCTGCCTTTTGTACAGAGGCGAGCGGCTCAGTAGATGGTGTGCCAGCACCGAAGGCTTCAAAATAAGTGGTGGTCAGTAGCAGCCCATCTTCTTGACGTTGGTACTGCTCCTCCCACCATTGTTTTTCCACCGAATGTATCCAGCGCAGCTCAAAACTAGGCGCATTAAAATAACAAACGCTGTCGCTCGCGCCATCAATACCAGCAACGCGAACCTCAGTAACGGGTTGACGCGTTGCAGCGTTCCATAGGGTCAAACACAACAGTAAAACAATAAGTATTGCGCAAGCAAACAGCCAAAGCCTTTTATTTGCCAGCTTGTTCATCATAGTACTTTTTCGCGCCAGGGTGGATAGGTGCAACCATGCCATCACGCGCTGTCTCTAGACTGATGTCGTTGGCCGCTTGGTGCGCGGTTTTTAGCGTATCTAGGCTCTCAAACAAAGTCTTGGTGAGTTTATAACCGTCTTCTTCAGACAGATCTGAGCTGACCAATAGTGCGTTCATGATAGCAGCGGTTGGAATTGCCGCGTCGTTGCCATAAGTACCTGCTGGGATTTCGAAAGTGTTGAAATAAGGCTTGCTGGCGATAATTTCTTTAAGCTTGTTTTGGTCAATGCTGACAAGCTGTAAGTCGACGCCCTGCTCCAGCTCCATTAGTGATGAGTTTGGTAGACCACTACTAAAGAAGGCCGCTTCGATTTTGCCCGCTTTCATACCATCGGCCGCTTCAGCAAAACCTAGATAATCAACTTTGACGTCATTATAAGTAATACCAAAACCTTCAAGCAAAGTACGCGCATTTACTTCTGTACCTGAGCCTTGGTCACCAACGGCGATACGTTTGCCGCGTAGGTCTTCGATATTTTTAATGCCAGTGCCTTTGGTGGTCACGATTTGTACCACGTTAGGATACATGACGGCGATCTGTTGGATATTGTCAATCGGCTTATCGAAGTTGTTTTTGCCCTCGATCGCATCGGTGACCACGTCGCTCAGCGCCATTGCCATGTCAACTTTACCCTGCGTCAATAGATTGACGTTTTCAACAGACGCACCTGTGGTTTGCGTTTTTGAGTTAACGCCAAAGGTTTTGCTGTAAACCTCAGCAAGTGACGTACCGATGATATTATAGGGGCCAGACGCACCGCCTGTCGCGATGGTCAAAAACTTGGTATCTAGCTTGTTTTCATCAGTGGCACTGCTGTCTGCTGTGGTGCTTTCACTGTTTTCTGAGCTTGGTGAGGAGCAGGCGCTTAGGGTTAAGGTTGCGCCAAGTAGGGCTGAAAGTAGCAATGAGGTTTTTGACATTTTTTGCATGATTTCTTCCTTGAAAATAATTCAATAATATAGACCAAAAGCGTGTCGTTCGGTGCTGCCAGTTAATACCTTTCAAGCCACAAGTGGCCTATTGGGTATCAGCAAACTCAGCGTGATAGTCCTTTACACTAAAGTTATACTATAGTAATTTTTGGTATAAATAAATGCCTGACTGTATAACTTAGGCTACTACACTTACTTTTTCTCCTAACTTTCTGTTTTTTTATCACCGTTGATGATAGACAGTTAATACATCGTATGGCTCTGATTTTTCACTTTTTGACCAAGAAATCATAACGACTGCCATAATCAAAGGGTTTATACAATCCATCAACACCCCTATATAATAGAGCATCATTTTTTGTTATTAATTTTTTTGTCGTTTATCTTATTATAGCTATAATTCAAGGACTGCTACGCGCATGAATCATCAAGAGCAAATCACCTCGTCCAACCAAAGCCATTATTTACACCATACGTTTTTTACGCCTGAGTCTGAGGTCAAAGCGACCTTACTTATCGTGCATGGCATGTGTGAGCACAGCGGTCGTTATGATAAATTTGCGCAGTTTTTGGCGGATAATGGTATCGCTGTCGTGACTTATGATCAGCTTGGGCATGGGCAGACGGTCAAAAGTGAGGCAGAATTTGGCTTTTTCGACGAGGCGCATCCTGTACAAGCCTTGCTCAAAGACGTGATTATCATGGCAGACGCCTTAAAGACCCGTTATCCTGACGCGCCGCATTTTATTATGGGGCATTCGATGGGGTCATTTATCGTGCGTACGGTGCTAAAACACCACGCGCAGGACTTTTCAGGCGCGATTTTGATGGGCACAGCGGATTTGAATCCACTCGTTAATGTCATGCTACCCGTCAATGCGATGCTGGCGAAAGCTGCCCCCAAAAAATCAAACGCAACCTTTGCTGATTATATGAACCAGCGCTTTAATCAAAAGCTGGGCGCGTCAACCAATGAGTCTAAATACGCCTGGCTCAGCGAAGATACGGACAATATCGAAGCTTACGAAGACGACCCATTAACGGGCTTTAACTTTACTAACAATGGTTTTTTGACGCTATTTGCTCTGATGAAAGCAGGACTCAATAAAAACTGGGCAATGACCATTGATAAAGACTTTCCTATGCTGTTTGTCAGTGGTGAGAATGACCCTGTTGGCGATATGGGCGCTGGTGTGCGCCGTGTGGTCAAACGCTTACGTGAGCAAAGATTCACCCATGTCGATACGCGTCTGTATCCCAATATGCGTCACGAGCCATTGAACGAGCGTCAGTCTATGAATGTTTACCGCGACATTTTGCGCTGGATGCAAGCGCGTAGCCGCAAGCGTAAGTAATCAGTGAGACGGCTACTTATACGGCTTTAATATCCCAAAAATAGCTCAATAAATAACAATAACTGCCTGAGTGATAGTTATAAACCATGCTTTGATACCCATGTATTTCATGGGTATGTTACAATCTTTGCGTATTTTTAAACCATGCGCTAGGGCACGTCCCAGCCATCCGTTTTTATTCTGATTTAGGATATGTTATGTCACTACAACAAATCATCGAAGAAGCCTTTGAAAACCGCAACGACTACAGCCCAAGCACCATGCCACAAGACGTGCGCGATGCGATTAACGCAGTACTTGAGCAGCTAGACAATGGCAGCCTGCGCGTCGCTGAGAAAAAAGACGGTGAATGGGTCGTCAATCAGTGGGCGAAAAAAGCCGTTCTATTGTCATTCCGCCTAAACGACAACTACGCAATGCCAGCGGGCGAGCACGTACAATTTTATGACAAAGTGCCCACCAAATTTGCCGACTGGTCAGAAGCAGACTTTAAAGCGGCAGGCGTCCGTGTTGTGCCACCTGCGGTTGCGCGTAAAGGTTCATTCGTTGCCGCTGGCGCGGTACTGATGCCATCCTATGTGAACATCGGCGCATTCGTTGACCAAGGCGCGATGGTAGACACGTGGGCGACTGTTGGCTCATGCGCACAAATTGGTAAAAACGTCCACCTATCAGGCGGCGTGGGCATCGGCGGCGTACTAGAGCCACTACAAGCCAACCCAACCATCATCGAAGACAACTGCTTTATCGGTGCGCGCTCTGAAATCGTTGAAGGCGTTATCGTTGAAGAAGGTTCGGTCATCTCTATGGGCGTATACATCGGTCAATCAACGCGCATCTATGACCGTGAGACAGGAGAGATTCATCGTGGCCGTGTGCCAGCAGGCTCTGTTGTTGTCCCAGGCAGCTTGCCTTCAGAAGACGGCACACACAGCCTATACGCTGCCATCATTGTGAAAAAAGTGGACGCACAAACCCGCGCCAAAACTGCAGTAAACGAACTGCTACGCTTAGACTAGGCTTTGATGAAAAGCCGATTGGGCTAATGGCAGTAACGATTCGCTAAGTGCTTATGTTACTGCTGACAAGACTAAGTGCAAAAAAAAGACGCTGAGGCTGACTTCAGCGTCTTTTTTTACAGTCTATGTGCCTGATATACGTTATAATTTTGTGCCGCAATCTTTGCGATTTTCTAGTTTAGTTTTAGCACGCATCAAGACGTGTCTGAGACGTTCCTTTTTGTTGATTACCCTGTATTTATGGCACGTTTTGCCCGCTTGATAAATACAGCGCAGCCAACCTTTTAAGACAGACCTATTATGAGTGACCACCCTTTACGCAACAGCAGCATCGCTGTGACTGACCCATCGGCAGGCCTACGTGTGACTGAGATTTTTTATTCCTTGCAAGGCGAGGCGTTGACCTCAGGGCTGCCGACCATTTTTATTCGTCTGACAGGCTGCCCACTGCGCTGCGTGTATTGCGATACCGAATATGCCTTTGTCGGCGGTGAGCGGCAGTCGCTTGATGAGATTATGACTACAGTTGCCAGCTATCCGTGCAAGCGCATTTGCCTAACAGGTGGCGAGCCACTCGCGCAGCCCAATGCCATTGCTCTAATGAAGATGCTGCTCGCTAAAGACTATGAGATTTCGCTTGAGACCGCAGGCGCGTTGTCGGTTGCGGATGTACCAAGTGCGGTCAGCAAAGTGATGGACATCAAAACCCCAAGCTCAGGTGAAGCGGACAAAAACCTTTGGTCAAACCTAGACTATTTAACCCCTCATGACCAATTAAAATTCGTGATTATGAATCGCGCCGATTACGACTGGTCGGTTGAGCAATTACGCAGATACGCGCTTGATGAACGCGTGGGCACGGTGTGGTTCTCGCCCATGTTTAATGTTGCAGACGACGATAGCAGCCCTGATGTACCCATGCTGGCGCAAGACTTAGCAGAATGGATATTGACCGATGCGCTGCCTGTGCGCTTTCAATTGCAGCTGCACAAAATCATTTGGGCAGATGCCAAAGGCAAATAGAGCGTGTTGAACATTCGCAAATAGGCACTGCTGATCGCTAAAATTGTTCCAGACAAGGCGCAAAGTGACGATAATGCAGATGCCTTAACGAGATTTGCAACGCAGTATGGGGCAATTTTAGCATCAGCCCCAACGATAAAAGCAGGGGACAGGACTCTTTTTTGCCGCTTCATCGTTAAAAATAAACGCTTAGAGTGACTAAACTTATTATTTTTAACCTCAAATCGTCTAAAAAATAGTCGCTGTCAGTGCCATGGTCGAATGTTCAACACGCCCTAAAAAACGCGCTCATAAAAATAAAAGAACAATAAGGACGTTGTTAGATGATTAGGCTGATTTTATTAGGGCTGCTCTCAGGGGCGTTTTTCAGCTCAACCTTTGTGCTCAATGAGCTGATGAGTAGCGCGGGCGGACATTGGTTTTGGTCAGCCAGCCTACGCTATGTATTTATGCTGTTATTATTAACGTTGATGATTGGCATACGCTCAGGCACGGCACGCATTAGCGAGCTGTTTAATGTTTTTTGTGCGCATTGGCGCTTTTGGTGTCTGACAGGCAGCATTGGTTTTGGGGTGTTTTATACGGGTATTTGCTACGCGGCCGACCACGTGAGCGGCTGGGTGGTGGCAGCGACCTTTATGTTCACCGTCGTTAGTAGCTTACTGGTACTGCTCGCCTTTGGGCAACGCTTTGATAAAAAATTTATATTTTATGCGCTGTTCGTGTTTTTTGGCGTATTGCTGGCGAACATCAGCGAGGGCTTACATGGCGGCACGGATGACGTGGCATTGTCTGACTTGTTGCTGTATGGCGCACTGCCCGCCTTAATTGCGGCGTTCAGCTATCCGATTGGCAATCAGCTGGTATGGCAGGCGTCTTTTAATGCCAAGAAAAACGCCGCTGAGCAAGAGCAGCATGCCTTATTAGCGCAGGCGGCTTTAGATATGCACGAAACGCCTCACAATGAACAGGCGCAAACGGTAAGCCCACCAGCACCGACAGACACACATGGCGGCATGTTGTCGGCGTGGATTGCGCGTATTCCTGTGATTGAGACGCAGCTTTTGACCGATGCCTTTAACAAGGTTTGGCTGATGACGCTGGGCAGTTTGCCGTTTTGGTTGGTGCTCGGTCTGATTGTGCATCCTGAATTGCCACAATTCAGTCAGATCATGAATACCTTTTTGGTGGCGCTATTCTCAGGGGTGGCCGCGACCAGTATTTTTTTATATGCCCGTGAGCACGCAACAACTTCCAGCGAAGTGGCAGGTGTGGATGCCACCCAAGCCAGCGAAATTATTTTTGCGCTGATTGGCGGCATGATTTTGCTTGGCAGTCCTCTGCCCTCGGCCTTGGGTTTGTTTGGCATTGCGCTGATTATTATTGGTTTGATTTTATTTGCTAAAGATGGCTAAAACAACGACGCGCTTGTCTTATCGCTGACTTATTATTTTGATAAAATCATCCATTATCAATAACTTGATATCAGCTTATGACCATACTTTATTATTCATCGCGCAAGCTGATTGCGCGATTATTTTTTGCCTGAAAAGTTATCTTGTTGCCCCGCCATAAGGAGTCGTTACATGGCAGATGAGCTGGTATCCCCTGCGACGCTGTTGTATTTTTTGGATATGATTGGCATCATTGCGTGCGCCGTTGCAGGGACACTGCTGGCGCAGCATAAAGGCTTTGATATTTCAGGCTGTATTTTAATCTCTATGGTCAATGCTATCGGTGGCGGGACGCTACGTGATATGGCATTAGACAGACATCCTTTATTTTGGATGATTGATTTGAATTATGTGATTGTCATCACCATCACCTCGGTGCTGACGCAGATGTTTTTTCATTTGTATCACAAAATAGATAACGCATTAAACTTTTTTGATGCCATTGGACTGGCGGCCTTTAGTGTGATTGGGTTTAAGGTGGCATTGGCACAAGACGTCTCGCCTGTTATTGCGGTAATGATGGGCGTGTGGACGGCAATTATTGGCGGCTTGTTGCGTGATATTATTTGTAATGAGATACCCTTGGTACTCCAGCAAGAGATTTATATCACCGCCAGCGTCGCAGGCTCTGTCACCTACTTGCTGCTCGCTCATTTTGGCGTGGATGCAGGTGTCAATGAGTTTATCATGCTTGGCGTCATCTTTTCGGTGCGTATGCTTGCGCTCCGCTTTGATTGGCATCTTCCTTCCATTCGCTTAGTCAAATAAGCAATCAGATAACGTGACCGCTCATGATTCAGACGTTTTTGATGCACGTATACGCTTTTTTTAATACCTGTTCGCTGGCGCTATTTGATAAACCCATGAATATATCGTGGTCCGCAGCCTCCTTGGTGGCGACTGACCATCAAGTGCCAATTAACCCACTGACGGGACTGCCTGTGGTGCTGACGCCTGATATCGTCACCACTTTTGAGCCGACGTCGTTTATGTTTTGGCTCGATATGCTAGGGATTTTTGCTTGTAGCGTGTCGGGGACGATTCTTGCCAAGCACAAAAACTTTGATGTGTTCGGCTGTATTCTGGTGGCGATGCTGACCGCTATCGGCGGCGGCACGGTGCGTGATGTGATTTTAAATCGCAATCCGCTGTTTTGGCTGGTGGATATGAACTATTTGCTGCTCATTACCATTTCATCCTTAGGCTTTCAGATTTTTTGTAACCCGCAAGCCAAACACGTCGATGCGCTGCTCAAATGGTTCGATACGTTGGGACTTGCGGTCTTTACCTTAATTGGTATCAAAGTCTCACAAAGTATGGGCGCAAATATTCCTGTGTCCTTGTTGCTTGGGGTCATCACCATTATCGTCGGTGGTATCATCCGCGATATGATTTGTAATGAGATTCCGCTGGTGTTGCAGCAAGAAATTTATATCACTGCCGCGCTCATTGGTGGTGGCGTTTACTTTGCGCTCGGTGCGATTGGCATGACCGCTTGGGTCAATGAAATCATCACCATGACAACCATTTTTATCATCCGCACCTTTGCTATTTTGTATGACTGGCAGTTTCCTGATATCAGCCTGATTGATAGAAAAGCCAAAAAACAATTAAAATAAGCCCCATAAAAAGGTCTGAATCGCATTGCGGCTCAGACCTTTTTGTATTAAAGCACTTTTATCGTTACTACAACATTAATCCATCGCCACAACCGCCAAATCACGCACCATCAGCTGTAGGCTCTGTTTGCCTTGCCACTCATTAATATCCAGCTCAAAAAGCACGTGCACTTTGGTAGCGCGGTAATCCCATTTATCGGTATCAAAATTAAAGTAAATTGCCTCAATCGGATACTGCACGTCAGGATAACGCAAAGACAATTTGAGATGCTTGTCTTTTAATATCTTCGCTTGCGCGACCTCAAACACACCATCAAAAATAGGCGGCACAAAACCATGTCCCCAGATAGCAGCGTGTTTTAAGACATCAGCGAAATGCAGGCTAAAATCCATCGCTTGTAATTCCCCATCGGTCATCACTTGCGGGGTAAATAAGGACGTCTCAAAGTCACAAAGCACTTCATTAAACGCATCTTGAAACGCAGATAGATTACCCGCTTTTAAGGTCAGACCTGCTGCCATCGCATGCCCGCCAAAGTGGCTAATCAGCGTCGGATAACGCTCTGCTACTTGCTCAATGGCATCACGAATATGCACGCCCGCGATAGAACGCGCCGAGCCTTTAATCATGTCCTCAGGTTCGGTCTTGTCTGTGTCCGCAGGCGCAAAGACGATGCACGGGCGGTAATAGCGCTCTTTTAAACGCCCCGCGACAATACCAATCACCCCTTGATGCCAGTGCGGCTGATACAACACGATGCCGCGAGCCGTATCCACTAATTGATCATCGTCGTCAAGATTTTGGACAATCCCGTCTGCTTGCGCACGCATCTCGCCTTCAACAGCACGGCGCTCTCGGTTTAATTGCTCTAACTGCTGCGCCAAACGCTCTGCCTCAGCCCAGTCATCCGCGAGCAAGCACTCGATACCGATACGCATATTGTCCATACGTCCTGCGGCATTGATACGTGGGCCGAGTACAAAGCCAAAGTCCTGCGCAGTGATGCTCGCCGCATCGCGCCCTGCTTGCGCAAGCAGTGCCAAAATGCCGACCGAGCAGCGCTTTTGCCGAATCGCCGCAAGACCATAGTGCACCAAGATGCGGTTGTTTTTATCCAAAACACCCACATCGGCGACCGTACCGAGTGCCACCAAGTCCAGATACTGACTGACTTGTATGCTTGGTTTGTCGGCCTCACGGCGCAGCTTGGCTAAGCGTCCCAGCACATAAAACGCCACGCCAACGCCGACCAAAGATTTACTGGCAAAGTCGCACGCGTGCTGGTTGGGATTGACCACCGCTTTGGCTGGCGGCACAGGTTTGGTGGTCAAATGATGGTCGGTAATAATCACCGATACGCCAGCGGCTTTGGCACGCGCCACACCTTCATGGCTCGATATACCATTATCCACCGTCACAATCCACTGGGGCTGATAGGTCTCAATACCCAAATCAACGATTTCTGGGGTTAAGCCATAACCATATTTAAAGCGGTCAGGGACGACAAAGTCCACATTCGCACCCATCGCCGTAAGCGCGCGCATCATCAGTGCGGTACTGGTCGCACCATCACAGTCAAAGTCGCCAACGATAAGGATACGCTCGCCTGCGTCAATCGCTTGGTCTAAGAGCTGAGCAGCAGTATCCACGCCGTAGAGTCCATCAGCGGGCAAGAGATTGGCAATGTGCGTGTCCAGCTCATCCAACTGGGTGATGCCGCGTGCGGCAAATAAACGCGCTAAGGTAGGAGATTCAGCCGCAAGGGGCTGTAAATCGGGGGGCAGCGCGGTAGCGCTTGAGGTCGGGTATCGCGGGGTTAAATTTAGCATCTGCGTATTTTACTGGCTTTTATAGCGGCTCACAATGGAATTTTGCGCCTTGTCACAATACGTTCGGGTCTCATTTTTAACTGCTTATGCTCAATATTTTTAGATTTTCCCTATATCTAAATAGCGACGTTACCCCTTTTTACAAAAACTGTGCACAGAAAACGCTGTTTTTCGTATTTTGATACAAAGCGGGGATTGTATCTGTATCTAGAACCCATAAAATGACAACTGTTAAGCACAAATGTCACGATTGTCGCTTTGGTGATTGACGATAACTATTACGAGACACCAATTACGAACCACCAAGTACCTTTTGGTTTGCGACGTGCCATTTGCAAAAATTATAGACGTGCCTTTTTGATTGCCCGGTTCAGTTGGTGAATCACACGTTTAATTATTATTTTTAATAGGAATATAAATTATGAATACCACGCCTGCATTAGAAAAATTACCAGAAACCATCGACCCAAGCTTAGATTTGGATAAAGTACGCAAAGAGTGCATCAAAATGGTCAAGCGCCGCGCTAAGGTATCGGCAGGCGTGGCCGTCGTGCCTGTACCGTTTTTTGATGTGGCGGTTGATGCTGGCCTATTGACCCAGCTATTGCCTGAGATTAGCGCACGCTTTGGTCTGCTCGAAGACCGTGCGGCAGCTGTGGATTTAGAAACACGCAATGTTCATTGGAAAGAGGTCAAAGACCGCGCTGTAGATTTTGCAGGCTTGATGGCGACTCGCGGTATCGTGAAAAAGACCGTGCAGGGTTTTGGTGGACGCATTGTTGCCAAGCAGGTTACCAAATTTGTGCCGCTCGGTGGTCAGATGGTCGCCGCTACTATGGGCTATATGATTTTCAAAAAAATCGCGGTTGATCATATCAACGAATGCTACAAACTTGCTAAAGACATCCAAACCAAACAACATGGTAAAAACGTATAAACAAACACATAGAGTCATTCAAAAACCAGCCATTGATAAGGCTGGTTTTTTTGCATTTAACCGCATACATATTAAGGCGTATCTTCATTTTAAAATAATGATAAAAACGAGATAAATCGCTTAGCTTAGGTCAGCGAGGGCAAGAGCTCATCATTACGCTGCCAATGCTCTGACAATATCCATTCGCAAAAGGCATCGACACATTCAACGCGCGCACGCGATTGTGGTGCTAATAAATAAAATCCTGGAATATCGCCTTCGTCCATATCGGTGAGTGCCTCAAAGCCTAGCGGCGCAACCAGCTTGCCCGCCTTGATGGCAATCAACGCATCAGGGCGCGACACCAGCCCGACGCCCATACCTGCCATCGTCGCGTGGTATAGCGTCTCAGCATCATGAAATTCAACCTCACTGATGATGTCCATGGGCAGCTCTGTACCCAGATAGTGCATGACTTTTTTCCATAAGTTTTTGCTAAGGCCTGGGCACAGCAGTGTTTGTGTTAACAAGTCCGCAGGCGTCTGAATACTCTCGGCAATCTTTGGCGTGCAGCATAGGATTTTAGGGTCACGTAGTAGCAGCTTTGGTTCATACTTGTTCCAACCACGGATGCCATCGACGACCCAGTCCGAGCCTTCATCAAACCCCCACTGAATCGCCACATCAATATCGTCCGTATTAAAATCGCGCACACGCACCATCGTGGTCAGACGGATATCGACCTCTTTAACTTGATTGCGAAAGGCGTATAAGCGCGGCATAAGAAAATGTGAGGCAAAATAGGGCGTGACATTGATATTAATGCGGTTGTTTTCTTTGGCGCGTTCCACACGGCGCACCCCTTCAGAAAACTCATCAAACCCAGATTGGACAAAATATGAGAGGATTTTGGCTTGCTCGGTCGGCTCAATCACACGACCTTTGCGGGTAAATAAGGATACTTGCAGACTGTCTTCTAACAGCTGTACCTGCTGACTGACAGCCTGCGGAGAGACCAATAATTTGCTGGAGGCTTTACGAAAGCTGCCGTAGGTCATCACGGCATTGAATACACGCAGTGAGTTTAACGGAGGTAAACGAGTGATGTTGCTCATGGCGTTCCTTTACTGTTTGATACGAACAAGGAAACCCTATCTATTCGTGCAAAGACTTATCCTTGTCCTAGCGCTGTCATTACAACGCTACATAACCATTCAATATTCCATAAGGTAATAGGGTATATTTATATACCACCGCTGATGGTATGACCGAAATGGTCTGGCAGTCAAGCGAAATTGATTCTCATTATAATACGGTGGATGACTATGTTTTTGCGCATTTACGCGGCTTAATAGCCCTAAGCGCACCACCGTGCTGTCCACTTGACTACTGTTTTAAACGATAACGAGGCAATTATGCTAAAAAAAATCCTATACCCAATGACCTTGATCACTGCTGTTGCGCTCACTGGCTGTGCTGCAACCACGAATACCACATCTACAGGTAACACCACGCCCACGGGCACTGCCGCCGATATCGGCATGAGTATCTTTAAAACCGCTGTTGACAATCAATGCCGCGCTACCCTACAAAACCAGCAACTTTGGCAAATTGCCAGCGTCGGTATGACGACGCAACAAGAAGAAGCCTTACAAAGTCGCATTTGTGGCTGCGTCAGTGAGCAGGCGCCCAAGCAAGTCTCGCTCGTCGATATGGCCAATGCGGCAGTTGACCCGCAATATCGCAACCAGCTGGTGACCAAAGTGGTCGTAAATAGCATTCAAACCTGCTATGGCAGCTTGGTCAATTAACGCCGCCAAATCCGCACAAAAAAGCGGACGCACCCTTTTTGGTATGTCCGCTTTTTATTAAAAAACAAAGTACTACGTGCTGACTTTCTATTTATTAACCACAAAAGGTTCAGCCGTTATCGCTGCGCCCATGGGCAGCACTTTACTATTAAAATACCGAGAGCGGCTATCAAGTGTCTTATCCACTTCCTTGATCAGCTCCTCAATCACATCATCATACACACCATGATGTAGCTCATACTCAAATGCTGTTAACGGATGCTTGCGCGGCGCTGAGCGCACATCGGTTACCCCGCCTCTACTATAAAAAATATCTACGCGGCCATCGCTGTTGAGTACACAGTTTAACTGTCCACCGCCTTCAGTCTCTATTTCAATATTCTCAGGCATGAAAATGTAGTCATCGACGTTGGTTAACTCTCTTTCTACCCCTCTTTGTAATAAGGATTTGACATCAAACATAATTATTATCCTAAGTTTATTCTTATGGTATTCCGTAAAACAAGCGGCTCATGGATGCTTTGTTTTATTTTATAAAATAATACGCATTTGTGAATGGGCGATATGTAAAGCTAAGTGTGCTGTTGGTAAAAAAATAAAAAAAGCAGGCCAACTCAAAGTCGACCTGCTCGTTTAAATTTATCGTCTTTATTGCTGATTACACCAAATATGCCTTAAGCTGCAATACCTTATCACGTGTCTTGGCGGCTTCTTCAAACTTCAAGTCGCGTGAGAACTGCTGCATTTCTTTTTCTAGGCGCTTGATTTCTTTGGCGAGCAAATCAGGACTGCGTAAGATGCTGATATCCACATCAGGTAAGTCGCTCTTCACAGGGATTGCCTGATTGTCATTGGCATCGACCGATTCACCCGTATCAATCTTATCGGTGATGCTACGGCGTGCGCCTTTTGGCGTGATGCCATGCGCTTCGTTAAAGGCGATTTGCTTTTCGCGGCGGCGGTCGGTCTCGTCAATCGCCTTTTGCATACTCGGCGTCATCTTGTCGGCGTACAGTATTGCCTTACCATGTAAGTGACGTGCCGCACGTCCGATGGTCTGAATCAGCGAGCGCTCCGAGCGCAAAAAGCCCTCTTTATCGGCATCAAATATTGCGACCAAAGACACCTCAGGCATATCCAAGCCCTCACGCAAAAGGTTGATACCGACCAGTACATCGTGCACGCCTGTACGCAGCTCGTGGATGATTTGCATACGCTCGACAGTGTCGATGTCCGAGTGCAAATAGGCCACCTTGACGTCGTATTCTTTGAGATAGCCTGTCAAATCCTCTGCCATGCGCTTGGTCAATGTAGTAATCAACACGCGCTCGTCTTTTTCGCGGCGGGTGATGATTTCAGAGAGCACGTCATCGACCTGCGTCAATACAGGACGAATCTCAATCTCAGGGTCAATCAAACCTGTCGGACGCACCACCTGCTCGACCACTTGTTCGCTGTGCTCCAGCTCGTATTGCGCGGGCGTGGCGCTGACATAAATCGTCTTTGGCTTAATGCGCTCCCACTCTTCAAACTTCATCGGGCGGTTGTTCATCGCGCTGGGCAAGCGGAAACCATAATTGACCAAGTTTTCTTTACGCGAGCGGTCACCCTTATACATCGCGCCCACTTGCGGAACGGTCACGTGTGACTCGTCAATAAACAGCAACGCGTCTTCGGGAATATAATCAAACAAGGTCGGCGGCGCTTCGCCTGAGGGACGTCCTGATAAGTGCTGCGAGTAGTTTTCGATGCCGTTACAGTAGCCGAGCTGCTGAATCATCTCAAGATCGTACTGGGTGCGCTCTTTGATACGCTGCGCCTCAATCAGCTTGTCATGCTCGCGAAAGTACTCCAAGCGCTCGTCCAATTCTGCGCGGATGGTTTTGCTCGCCGCTTCCAACTTTTCGCGCGGGGTCACATAGTGCGACTTGGGATAAATGGTAATACGCGGCACGCTACGCATGGTTTTGCCTGTTAACGGGTCGAACCATGTGATTTTTTCAACCTCGTCATCGAACAGCTGCACACGTACTGCCAGTTCTTCCGATTCGGCAGGATAAATATCCAGCACCTCACCGCGCAGACGATACGTGCCGCGCTCAAAGTCCAACTCGTTGCGCGTGTATTGCAGCTCAACCAGACGCTTAATCATCGCGGTGCGGTCAACGCGGTCACCGACCACGATATGGAGCAGCATTTTTAGATAGCTTTCAGGGTCGCCCAAACCATAAATGCACGATACTGAAGCGATAATGATGGCATCGCGGCGCTCAAGTAACGCACGTGTGGCGGAAAGACGCATCTGGTCAATATGGTCATTAATCGCGCTGTCTTTTTCAATAAAGGTATCGCTCGCTGCCACATAGGCTTCGGGCTGATAATAATCGTAATAACTGACAAAATATTCGACCGCGTTATTGGGAAAAAACGCTTTAAACTCGCCATACAGCTGCGCGGCGAGCGTCTTATTATGCGCCATAATGATGGTTGGACGTTGGCATTCGCTAATGACCTTTGCCATGGTATAGGTCTTGCCTGAGCCTGTAACGCCAAGCAAAAGCTGCTCATCCATATTGGCATTGACACCCTTGACCAATTTTTCGATGGCTTTAGGCTGGTCGCCAGCAGGCTCAAAGTCGGTGACCATTTCAAAGGCGCGGCTCGATATCTGCGTGCCTGAGGCATTAACGCCTGTGATTTCTGCTTCACTTTGCAGCTGACTTGAGAGCTGTTTGCGTTGTCGTGATGATCTGGGTTCGGGTTGGCGCATAGTCGTTTTCTTCTTTTTTGAGTTTATGACAATATGGGGGCAATGCCTTGATTTTAAAGCGTTGGGCGCTGTTTTTTAGTCACCTTTTACACTGTATAGGACTTTAATTTCTTATTTTAAATACGATGCTTTTATGCTGTCGTCCATCTACAATTTATTCGTCTTATCATAAATGCAATTGACCGCACAGACGCAAATTACCTGAATGAATCGCGTCAATTTTACAAAGCTTTTCACGGTTAACAGTATGGTTACACGAGCACATAACAACACCTAACCCTTGGGGGTTTCTTACGCTGTCGAACCTGCTATCATCGGTACTTGATTGCTAAGGACAGCCAGCAAACGCTTTATCGCTTATGAGCCAATTGGCCCACGAGTTAATCATAGTTAGTATTGATAGGGTGGCACCGTTATTCATCCGTAGCGCCTTTGGGCGTTTTGTTATAAATATTAGCTATGGTCATCTCAGACATACGACAAAGCGCGATAACAGTAAGTGCTGGCATTATGTATTAATAACTAAAAACAATTTTAATATCTGGAGAACATTATGAGAGAACGTTTCGCAAGTGGTATCGACGACAGCACCGCACAAGAAATGGTAAAACTACTAAATGCAAACCTAGCCAACGTGATTGACCTTACCCTTGATGGCAAACAGTGCCACTGGAACCTACAAGGCGTAGGCTTTATTGGTGTACACCAACTGCTAGACGAAACTGCTGAGCGTATCCGCGACGTATCAGACATGATCGCTGAGCGTATTGTCATTCTAGGCGGCGAGCCAAACGGTTTGGCAAGTCGCGTTGCCAAAGATTCCGTGTTAGACGACTACCCAACCGACATCACCAATGTTGAAGACCACGTGGTTGAGCTGACTAAGCGCTACAAAAAAGTAGCCAACGTATTGCGTGAAGCTATCGACACTGCGGGCGAAGCAGGTGATGAAGACACCGCTGACCTATTCACCGAAGCCAGTCGTATCGTCGATAAAGATGCATGGTTTATCGGTGCTAACGCGCCACAGAAAAAATAAGACATGTACACGTCTTAATGACGAATGGTGTTTGACAAAAGGCTTTAGAATTTTCTAAAGCCTTTTTTTATGGGCAGCAATAATGTGCTAAATGATTGAGTGCTGAACAACTAAAAGTGCAGTTCAGCAAGACCAATATGAGCGCTATATTATTTATAATCGCTGATATCAGCAGGTGTTTTGTTATAAGTCAGCGGCTCAGCGTGCGGTGCAGATAAGGTTAAGATGGCCTCTTGGAATAAGGGCAGCGCGCGAAATTTGTTTTCGATATTTTCAAACTTTTGCGTGAGGCTGTCTTCTTTTTGATTGCCTGCAATATCCACTGCTGCCACCATATAGATTTTCTTTGGCCCAACCCATTCAAGGTGCAAGTAAGAAACGCTATCCACGTCAGGGTGCGCGTACAGCTCACTCAATACATAATCGTGGATGCGCTGATTGACCTTAAGACCGACCAAAAAATCACGGTTGCGACTGATTAAGAATATCGCCACCACACCCAGCAAGATACCGACAATAATAGAGCCAAGTGCATCCCACCAGGCCTGCCCCGTATAGGCATGCATACCCATCGCGGCGGCAGCAATAACAAGACCAATGACCGCTGCCAAGTCCTCAAAAAATACCCCGCGTAAGGTTGGGTTTGAGGTATCGACCACATAGCCAAGCGCACTGACATTCATTGCCTCGCCATGTTTTTTGCTTTGACGGTACGCCTGCACCAGTGAGAACCCCTCAAGCACGAAAGCGACGGCAAGAATAATAAAACCGATGGTGTAGTTGGTCTCACCCTCTGGCGCGTTCCACTCTTTAATGCCTGTATAAATCGACACAATCGCGCCAGCGGTAAACACGCCGAAGGCCGCTATCATCGACCATACATAAGACTCTTTACCATATCCGAGCGGATGACTGGTATCGGCAGGCTTGATTGCCTTTTTTTCAGCGATGATAAGTAGCGTGCCATTGCCTGTATCTGCCCACGAATGCGCGGCTTCAGCAATCATCGACGCCGAGCCTGTCATAAATGCGGCGACAGATTTAGCGATGGCGATTAGCAGGTTTGCGCCAACCGCAATCAAAACGGTAATGAGTGACCCTGAATGACCAGATTTTTCTTCTGGCTCATGCTCAGGAGGTGTATTACGCTTGGACACCGTGTCACTGGTTTGAATATGCTTTGGTGCATTGGCGACGGAAGGCTTTAGACTCATAATAATCTCAACAATGAAGCAAAAAGGCCGTATTTAAAGCAAATATACGGCATCTAAACCAATCCGTAATTATCGTTATGATGGATTGGTAGTGGTAGATATGCTATCAATGTCACAGCTTGGACGACGCGCTTCTTGCATGTGCAAACGTTTACGCTCAAGTGCGGCATCAAAGCGGCATTTTTGTAATGGGTTTTCAAGTTTTAACGGCGGCACAGAGGTCGGTTTGCCATCACTGTCCACGGCGACCATCGTAAAGTAGCAGCTGTTGGTATGGCGAATGGTACGCTCTTGCACGTTTTCGGCCTCAACACGAATGCCCACTTCCATTGAAGTCTTGCCCACATAGTTGACACTGGCCGCAAAGGTCACAAGCTCGCCCACATGAATTGGCTCGCGGAACATCACTTGATCAACTGATAGGGTCACCACGTAGCTGCCGCTATAACGACTCGCGCACGCGTAGGCCACTTGGTCGAGCATTTTTAATAAGTCACCGCCATGAACATTGCCTGTAAAGTTCGCCATGTCTGGTGTCATCAGTACAGACATGTATAGCTCATGGTTGACTGGGGCTTTTTTTGCAGTAGAAGACGTGTTTGTCTGTGCCATGATATTCCTTATCAATAATTATCAATATAAGAAATAACGAATATACATAATTCATTATTACATACTTTAGTGTAGCGCAATCTCAAACGCTTGAACACTGTCACTTATTGAGCATAAGTAGCAGCGCCCTAAAGCAATCGCGAATATATGGCTTTATTTTAATAAGGCATACCCAATGTTGTGTCGAGGATTTGTCTTATTTTTATCATAATTTTTAAATGACTTGGGCGTGTCCCTATTTTAAAAATGGTGATAAAAATGAGATAAATCGAAGGCAAACAAGGAAAATAGCGCAGGTAATATCAAGATATTGGCCAGCTGTTTGACACCGTTTGCCAAAGATTTAGCCATTTTTAGCCCATTTAGTCATAAACGCTTGAATTAGGGACACGCCCTTATTGGCATGCCATTATTTTTAAGTAAGCTATTTTAAGCAAACTATGCCAACCAATAAAAACGATACGCCATCCACGCGACAATGGCACTGACTGAGCCTGTTAATATGCCGCCCCACGCAAAATCAACGAGCGCAGTATCCAAGGTAAAGCCCTTGTACAGCGCCAAATTAGTAAAGTCATACGTGCCGTATGCCATCAGACCAATCAAACCGCCCAATAAGAAAATGTAGCCGACCGAGCTGCCCGCTTTAATCTGCGGGTACAAAATCAAAATACACAGCGCCAGAACGTAAAACATATAAAACGCGCCTGCAGCGAACATGTTTGGCTCGTCCGCCAATAAATGACCAATACGCGATTCATAAAACGCGCCTTTCATGGTGGTCAGCCAAACGGCGTCTACCGCCAAAAATATCACTACCGCTGCAAGATAAATAAATACGTAACCCATGATGTTCTCCTTTTAGGATAAAAAGTACATAGAACTTATAGTCTTAACCTCGGCTGAATAAAGTCTAAAAACGCAGAAATGCGCGATGATATGGCACTGTTTTTGTAATAGACCGCTTGTATTGCTTCACTGTCGTTGGGTCTGACCACCGCTTCTGGCAACAGCGTCACCAAGCGCTTGGCATCCAAATCTTGATACACCATAAAGTGCGATAATAAAGCAATGCCTTGATGTGCCAAGCAAAGCTGCCGTAATGTCTCACCACTGCTCGCCGTCATGTGAAAGTCCAGCTTATGCGCGATATCTACTGGCCAGCGGTTTAGTTTGGCCGCCTCGTTAAATCCCAATAACTGATGATTGGCTAAATCATCAATATGCGTAACCTCACCATGACGATGTAGGTATTCAGGGCTTGCCACCATATACAGCTTACTCTCCCCAAGCAGACGGGCATGCAGGTTCGAGTCTTTTAAATTACCAATCCGAATCGCAATATCCGTCTTATACTCAAGCAAATCAATAATGTTGTCATGCGATGTCAAGTCGAGCGTGATGTGCGGATACTGCTGCACAAAGTCACCGACAATAGGCGTCAGCTGATGAAGCACAAAGGGACTGGCAGCATCGACTCTAAGGTGTCCGCTGGGCGCCTGTTTTAGTAACCGCAGCGCCTCTTCACCCGTATGTAACGTATTAAGCCCTTCACGTGCATAGGTTAAAAACACCTGTCCTTCTTCTGTCAGCTCCAAGCGCCGTGTGGTTCTGTTTAACAACGTGCATTGCAGTGTGTGCTCCAGCCGTGCCACCGAACGCGAAATTTTTGCCACTTGTTCATTGAGCACATTGGCGGCGCTGGTAAAACTGCCTGTATCGACCACGGTCAAAAACATCGCTATATCTTCGGTCTTCGCTTGTACTGTCATCACACCTACCTCTACAAAAACAACAAAAGTATTTTGTTATTTGTGCTGTTTTTCACACTGCGGCAATCCGTCACACTGTGCGCATTATTTTTAGCTCAGGATGTCATTATGCCACTTGCTTTATGGGCGCTTACGTTAAGCGCATTTGCAATCGGGACAACCGAATTTGTTATCGTTGGTTTGGTACCCACCATTGCCGCTGATTTGGGCGTCAGTTTACCGTCAGCAGGATTACTCGTCAGTTTATATGCGCTGGGTGTCGCTATTGGTGCGCCCGTACTTACCGCCTTAACTGGACGCTGGAACAGAAAAACCTTACTGATGAGCCTCATGGGTCTGTTTGTCATCGGCAATTTACTGGCTTGGAAAGCACCAAGCTATAACACGTTAATACTGGCACGCCTGTTAACGGGTCTGGCACATGGGGTGTTTTTCTCTATCGGCTCTATGATTGCGACCAGTCTTGTCAGTAAAGAAAAAGAAGCCAGTGCGATTGCCATTATGTTTACGGGTCTGACCGTCGCCTTAGTGACTGGTGTGCCGCTCGGCACATGGGTCGGGCAACATTTTGGCTGGCGCGCCACCTTTTTAATTGTCTCTTTACTGGGATTGATTGCTCTAATTGGCAGTGCCTTGTTGGTCCCGAGTAATCTGAAACAATCCCTACCCGCGACCTTTAAAGAACAGCTTCAAGTGCTTGTAAAACCTCAGCTGCTACTGGTGTATCTTATGACCATTTTGGGTTATGGCGGTACGTTTACGGCGTTTACCTACCTTGCGCCTATCTTGGAGCAGCAAACCCACTTTGCACCTTCCGCCGTCGCAATCATTATGCTCGTGTATGGCGTGTCTGTGGCAGTGGGTAACATTTGGGGCGGTAAGCTCGCCGACAAACGCGGCCCCGTCAGTGCCCTTAGCATCATATTTAGCGTGTTAAGCCTTGTCTTACTACTGTTTACGTTCACCATGCAATCAAAGATAGCGGCTGTACTGACCATCTTAGTTTGGGGCGCTTTTGCCTTTGGTAACGTGCCCGGTCTACAGATTTATGTGGTCAAACAAGCCGAAAAATACACGCCCAATGCCGTAGATGTCGCCTCTGGTCTGAACATCGCTGCCTTTAATATCGGTATTGCACTTGGCTCAGTCACTGGCGGCGCTATCGTTGAAAATATGTCGCTACAAGACACCGCTTGGATCGGCGCGATTCTCTGTTTGGTTGCCATCGCGGTGACCCGTTATTCAGGTGCTCTTGATAAACGTGCCGCGCAGTTGTCATAAATACATTTTGCGGTTAATCGTAGTCGTAAGTGATTGATATAGAAGGTGCAGTTTCATCATAAAGCCGCACCTCCACAGACCCATTAGACCGCTTTTGCCTTATCATTGCTTGGCAAATTAGAAAAACCCCATGTATCTGTATTTTTCGGCTTTACCGCCGTCACTTGTACCACGCCGATGGTACGCTCTAAAAAACCGCCCTCGCAGTAGCAAAAGTAAAACTCCCACAAACGAATAAATGCCTCGTCATAGCCGAGTGCGATAATCTCATCACGCTTTGTCATAAATGCCGCGCGCCAATCACGCAAGGTATAGGCATAGTCATAGCCGTAGTCGTGCAGCTGCTTGATGACCATATCGGTCTGCTCGGCGAACTGCGTGGTCAGCGCTTGATTAGACAATAGGCAGCCGCCTGGGAAAATATGCGTTTGGATAAAATCTACCGACTGCAAATAGCGCTCGTAGTTTTGATCATTAAAGGTAATGGCTTGTAAGACCATCAGCCCTGTTGGCTTTAAGAGCGTATTACACTTGGCAAAAAACGTCGGCAAATACTCATGCCCGACCGCTTCAATCATCTCCATGCTGACGAGCTTGTCATAGGTGCCTGTCAGCTCGCGGTAGTCTTCTTGAAGTAGCGTAATCTTATCGCTCAAACCCGCCGCTTCGACGCGGCGCACCGCTTCTTGATATTGGGCGTCTGAAATGGTGGTCGTGGTCACGTGGCAGCCATAATGGGTCGCGGCATAAATGGCAAAGCCGCCCCACCCTGTGCCAATCTCCAGCACCTCATCGTCTGCGGTCAGTTGCAGACGCTCACATATCAGTGCCAATTTGTGCTGCTGTGCCTCAGCGAGCGTGCTATCCAAGCTCGGATACACTGCCGAGGAATACATCATGGTCGGGTCAAGAAAGGTCTGATACATGGCATTACCCAAGTCATAATGCGCCAAAATATTGGACTTGGCATTGGCTTTGTCATTATTGCGCAGTTGATGTTTTGCCTTTTCAAGAGTTTTGGTAATGCCTGCAAAACGCGCCTCTAACGAATTAATCACTGCCAAATTGCGCGCCGCCAAACGGATAAGCCCTGTCAAATCATCGGTATCCCACTTGCCATCGATATAGCTGTCTGCCAAGGCAATCGAGCCGCCGAGCAATAACTGGCGGTATACGTCATCATCGTGAATGGTCAAGGTCACATCAAGGCGATGGTGTCCCGCCTCAGAGCTACTGGGTGCGTCACTGTTTTGGTTTGCTTTGGTCTTATCATTACCTTTATGGTCTGTCGCCGCTAACCCGAAATAATGGGTTTGCTTTGCTTTAATGCTGCGTTCATCTGCATTACCCCTTTTAAAGTTTTCGATAATGGTAATGCTGCCAAAACGAATGTTTTTAAGCGCATGAAATACCGCTTGCTTGGCGGCGTAATTAACCCCCTGACTGATGGGCTTGAGTACCGCCGTATTACTGACCGTCTGACTGATGCAGGCAGTGGCTTTTTCAAAAGTCGAGCTGGGCGTACGGTCGGTCGGTCGGGTTGGCATAGATGGTTTCCTTATCCCTTGTTGTCTATTAATTATCAGGTGTTTTTGGTTTTATTTTTCCGTTTGTGGTTTTGAGTGTTGCGCGCTGTCCTTTAGCGTTTGGTTGTATTGCACATAGGGCACGCGCTTGATGGCGTAGAGCTTGAGCGCGTGCCAATAAATACGCAGTAGCGAAGTCATATTCATCAGCGGGTTTTTGCGTAGGCTGTGCTGGATATTATCAGCAGTCATGGCTTGTCCTTGTAGCTTGACGCCTGCGCGCATGACCTCGCCGCGCTGGTCATGAATGGCAATCACAATGCGCGTATATAAGCCCGCCATCTCGTTTTGCTCGCGCTGCTGAACCGTGACCTGCCAGCAATACTGCTGATCAATCGGGTTAAAGGGCGAGACATGAAAATCTTTACCATGACAAAACTCACTTTCTTGCCCTGTTAATACAAAGCCGTAGTAATGGCGCTTTTTCCATGGGGTATTGGACACTTCTGCCAGCAGATGACTGGGCGCACCCTCTGCATCAAAGCCAATATAAAAATTCACAGGGCTAAAATACATACCCAGATTGCGGTACACCACCAGCGCCATAATGTCGCCATCAGGCACGCTGCCTGCGTAGGTGGCAAATGCGCTGCACAGTCTTAGCAACAGTGCTTGATGTTCTGATCGAGAACCTGCTTGATAACTGTCTTTAAAGTCTGTTTGCTTGTCATTTGACTTCGTCTCGCTACTGGATTGGTCGTCCTCCTCCGATAAACAAATATAGTCACTGGGACAAAATTGCTGTACGGCGCGGCGCGTGGCTGAGAACAGCGGAATGCCCCATTTGCTTTTAACTTCGGGCAACGACTCGCCCGCCGCCAGCGCACGGACACTCACACCCCAATAGCGATACGCATAATGAAACTGATGCGCGCGCGGTAAAAACCGCTGATGCCACGTACTGCCCGCAAACAGCTGATGCGGGTATGCACCAGCGGCTTGAGCATGAGCGGGGCGTGATGCGTGGGGCATAAATCTCTCTTATTGTTAATCGTTAGGATGTAGGTAATGGTTAGGATGTGGAGCGCTGCTGCTTTAACCAAGCGCGCTTTGGTTTTTTGCGTTTTTGCGCGCAGCTTGCGGCCTCAGATGTCATCTGCGCCATCTGTTTGATTAATGCCTGATTGGTGGTGGCACTCAGCAGCTGGCGGCGCATTAATGAGCGCGACTTCTTATCGGCTTTAATGGGCAAATCTCGATAGCGAAACGATGTGCTCGTTTGCTTCGCATCAGGAATGTGCTGCGCATCGACATTGTCTTTGATATCAATATCCGCGCCCAACGCCTGACAGACACGCAGCGCACTGCGCACGCCATCTTCATGAAAGCCATTAAACCAATACGCGCCGCAAAAGTGCGTGTGCTGCTGCCCTGATATGCGCGACCACTGCCCTTGCGCGGCGACCATCTGGTTCGTATATACAGGGTGACTGTAGTCAATGCGCTTAATCACATGCTGCTCGTCGATGTCTTCGTTGAGCGTCACCAAGTAATTGTGCGCCTTAGTCAAGCGCTGCAAGATATTCATGTGGTAGGTTAAGACAGGCTTGCTGGGCACGGTTTGCTCGTCCGTGGCTGGGTTTTTACGCTTCGGCGCTTTGGCGGGCGTGTCGGTCAGATAGTTCCAGCTTGCCCATGCCAAAGGCTTGTTGGGCAGCACGCGGGTATCGGTATGTAGCACTGCCGTATTGGGCGTAAAGTAGAAATGTCCCAGCACTTCTTTTTCATCACCTTTGGCATCCGCCAATAGACGCAGCGCGGTATCTGCATGACAGGCAAATATCACCTCGTTAAAGTCCTCAATCTGCGCGCGCGCGACTTTTCCATCTGTGTTACTTAGCGCTTTAAACTCGATACGCACGCCATCGTGATTACGCTGCACGCGTTGCACAGGGCTATTGACCCGTATCGTGCCGCCAGCTTTGATAAAGCGCGTCACCAACTTATTCACATACTGCTTTGAGCCACCTTTAATGGTGAACCACTGCGGACGATTGACCACGTCGAGCAGCCCATGATTGTCAAAAAACTGCGCAAAAAATATCAGCGGAAAATCTTGTACGTCTTTAATCGAGGTTGACCAAATGGCAGACACCATCGGCAACAGATAGTTATCAGTAAATAGCGCGCCGTAACGCTGCCCCGCCAAGTAATCGCCCAGCGTCTGCGCAGACAGCGCGCTTGTGTCCTGCCCCGCTGCCCGCGCTGCGTCATACTCTGCGCGCAAATCGCGGATATGCTTATTAAACATCACGATATTATTAATAAAACGCCAAAACTGCGGACTCAAAATATTTTTGCGCTGCGACACCAAGGTGTTGATGGTATGTCCGTTGTATTCAAAGTTGCGCGCGCTGTTTTTCACAGAAAAGCTCATATCCGTCGCCTGAAACGGCACGTCCAAGTCGTGCAGTAAACGCAAAAAATTAGGATACGTGCGCTCATTAAACACAATAAAACCTGTATCTATGGCGCTGGTCTCAACCTTGCCCTTTTTGCCCGTTTGTAGCGCGATATCAATGGTATTTACATGCCCGCCGATATAATCGTTGGCTTCAAAAACCGTCACGTCATAGTTGGCTTGCAGATAATGCGCGCAGGTCAATCCCGAAACGCCTGAACCAATAATGGCAAGACGCGGCCTAACAGGGCTTTTTGCCGTGTTATCCGCGCTTTGAATCAACGCGTTTTGAATCAACGCGTTTTGAATAGGCGCGTTTTTATTGAGTAGTTTTTTTAGCGTTTTTATGGGTTTTATTTTCGGTCGTGGCCTTGACATATTTTGCAGTCCCTTTTAGTGTCTTTTTTTGTTTTTATAACCGCTTATTTATCGTTCTTTTTTCTATTTATTTTCTCGCTGACTTGTTGCCAGACCAAGTCAGGCAATGCGCCTAAAGTTTTTAATGGCAAGGTGAGTTTTTTGGGGAATTCAATCACCTCATCGCCGTGCTCGATACCCTCACGAATGGCGCGGCTCGCTTGCTCAGGCGTCTGCAAAAATGGCATAGGAAAGTCGTTTTGTTTGGTCATTGGTGTCTCGACAAAACCTGGGGCGACTAAACTGACCGCCACATCATGCGGGGCTAGGCTGATTTGTAAGGTTTTCATAAGGTAATGAATCGCCGCCTTTGAGCTGCCGTAGGCTTCGGCGCGGGCAAAGGGCACGTACGCTGATGCTGAACCGATACCGACAAGGCGACCTTTGGACGCAATCAGCTTAGGCAGCACGGCATCAATAGCGTGCGCCAGTGTGCCGATGTTGACGGACATGACTTTCATCAAGACTTCACTGTCAAAATCAGGCATGTCCAGATACTCGCACATCCCCGCGCCGCAGATGGCAACGTCAATGGTCTCAATGGGCGCAAAAGCGGCTTTGACCTTGTCTCTATCCATCAGGTCCACGTTGATGCTGGTCGCGCCGAGGGTTTCGAGTTCGGCGAGCGCGTCCTCATCACGTCCCACCGCATAGACGTTGTGTCCCGCTTTGAGATAGTCGGTCGCTAACTGCTTGCCGATGCCTGAAGTCGCGCCTGTAATCAGAATATGGCTGCTGTCTTTTAATACGTGTTTTTTATCAGATGTGTCTTTGTTGGACTGGTTTTTGTTGGGTTGATTATCGTCAGTGTTCTTGGTGACATCGCTCATAATGGACTTCCTTTTTATAGGTTATGTTTATAGGTTATGAATAGCGTTGGCTTATTATATTTTTATAGCAATCGATAGGATGACAAACCATAAATGGTCGGTTATTTTTATTAAATACTTACCTTTGAGTTATGCTTAGCATCTGTTCTTATTATTTTTCTGCTTATCTTTGCACAAGGCTTGATTAACCTTTGGATAGTATAAGTTATTGTAAACAAACGACTGTTGTAACTTCGCAAGCACACAGGCGCTCATGGCATTTTTTGTAACCGTTAGCAGGGTTTTTATTAATGCTGCAACAAACTAAGTTACTATGAATGCGCCCTTTTTATAAAACAGCACAAGTTATGGCTGATAGGTCAAAGCCATTTATCACACATTCATTCACTTATAACAAGGATTTATAATGAGCGAATTACAACTGTCTAATCGCGTGAATAACATCAAACCCTCACCGACGCTCGCCATCACCAATAAAGCCAAAGAGCTTAAAGATGCGGGCAAAGACATCATCGGTCTGGGCGCGGGTGAGCCTGATTTTGATACCCCAGAGCACATCAAACAAGCAGCGATTGAGGCGATTAATAGCGGCTTTACCAAATACACTGCTGTCGATGGCACGCCTGAGCTAAAAAAGGCGATTATTGATAAGTTTGCGCACGACAATGACATCAGCTATCAGCCCAACGAAATCCTAGTCTCGGTCGGTGGCAAGCAGTCGTTCTTTAACCTTGCCCAAGCTTTGATTGATAAAGATGATGAAGTGATTATCCCTGCCCCGTACTGGGTCAGCTATCCTGATATGGTCAAGCTTGCCGATGGCGTGCCTGTCATCGTCGAATGTCCGCCTGAGCAAAACTTTAAAATCACTGCCGAACAGCTAGAAGACGCCATTACGGATAAGACCAAACTGCTGGTGTTGAACAGCCCATCAAACCCAACGGGCATGATCTATACCCTAGATGAGCTAAAAGCCATCGCTGAGGTGTTGAAGAAAAACACACACGTCTATGTTGCTTCAGACGATATGTACGAGCATATCCGCTGGACGGGCGAGAAGTTTTATAACATTCTAAACGCTGCGCCTGAGCTAAAAGAGCGCGCCATCATCCTAAATGGCGTGTCAAAAGCCTATGCCATGACAGGCTGGCGCATTGGCTACGCGGGTGGCCCTGCCAAGCTGATTGGTGCAATGAAAAAAGTACAATCGCAGTCCACCTCATGCCCGACCTCTATCAGCCAAGTGGCGGCAGAGGTGGCAATCTCAGGTGATCAAAGCGTCCTTGAGCCGATGCTTAAAGCTTTTGAGCAGCGCTGTGACCTTGTGGTCAAGGGCTTAAACAGCATCAAAGGCATCACCTGCTTGCGTCCTGATGGCGCGTTTTATGTCTATCCAAAAATCAAGCCGCTAATCCGTGCAGCAGGGCTAAAGTCATGCACCGCATTCGCCGAGTGGCTACTCGATAAGGTCGGCGTTGCGGTCGTACCGGGCGATGCCTTTGGCTTGGGCGGCTTTATGCGTATCTCATACGCCACGGATGAAGCCACGCTAAAAGAAGCGCTAAAACGTATTGAACAAGCCGTCTCTGAACTGGACGTTGAAGAAGAATAAGCTTTACGGTTGAGATACGTAAAACTTGTAAGTACAAAAGGCGCTGAACATGAGCGCCTTTTGTTCGTTTACGTGATTATTTTTGCCCGTTTTTTATCCATTTAGCGCCATGAACGCGAGCAACAACGGCTTTTTTGCTAAAAAATAATATTTTTGGCAAAAAAGTGATAAAAAATGCTTGACGTATTTTTTATCTTTGCTATTATACGCCCCACTTAGCGGCGACAAGCATCGCAGCCCAGTCATTCCTCAATAGCTCAGTTGGTAGAGCATCGGACTGTTAATCCGTGTGTCCCTGGTTCGAGCCCAGGTTGAGGAGCCAAATTCTTGCCTATTTAGGCAAACCCCTGAATTCCACCAGATTCAATTATGGCACATGCCAAGACCCTCATCGCTTTGATGAGGGTTTTTTTATGCCTAATAGATTTGTTTTACAGGCTACTTTTGGTTTCTTTTGCTCTTGGTCTTTTTATACCCAAGCGCTTGAGCAGCATTATCAAAAAGCTGCTGCGCGCCGCTTAATGATGATTACTTTTAAGACATTTTGAGAAGACAAAAAATAAAATCATAAAAAATGCCTTATTTTTTAAATTTTTTCTTGACACTTTATAATCCCTTGGCTACAATACGCCCCACATAACGAGATAGCAAACGCCAAATGGCATTTATCTTAACGTTATAAACAGCTATTCCTCAATAGCTCAGTTGGTAGAGCATCGGACTGTTAATCCGTGTGTCCCTGGTTCGAGCCCAGGTTGAGGAGCCATATATGAAAAACCTCCATCGAAAAATGATGGAGGTTTTTTTATGTCTGTTTTTTGGTACTTTATGAACAGTCATTAAATTAAACGAGAAATGTTGACATTTTTTGTATGATTTGTGGTGCTGCTTACACATCAGGCCTGACATTTCGTTTATAATGAGCGTCTAAAATGTTGATTATTAACACGATAATACGACGCTCTCGCAGCATTTGTTCCCATTCATTACACATAATGGTTTATTATGATACCAATACGCGTAAAAAATAAGTTTTCTGATCATCCTCAAAAGGTAATGCGCTCTATTAGTATTCGTCTGTCTGAAGAGATGATTGAGCTGTTGGAAGCCACGTCTAAGGATCTTGGCTTTAAGCGCATTCAGGGTTTGATTCGTTTGTATATCCGTCAAGGTCTAGACCGCGACCACGCCGACTATACGCTAGCGCACGACGAAGTGTTTATTGAGACATTACGCAAAAAGGGCGTCAGTCAGCGTATCATTGACGAAGCCATTGTGGTCACGCACAATAAGCACACCTCACAGCCGCTCTGCGAGCTACAAGGCAATAAAGAAGCAGAATAACACTTGCCATTATAAAGCATGACCACAAAGACCAAGTCTGTTAAGGATTTGGTCTTTTTTTATGCGAGCTACTTTGTATTTTTTGCAAAAGGTAACAGAACCTACCACAAGCCTTATGTATAGAACACCGATAAACAGGCTATAGTAATCACTAAAACCAATATATATGTTCACAATGATGTAGGATATAAATAAGACCAAAACGTTATTCACATCACACAGGAGGGCTATCATGACTTTATTATCTTTTATTCGACGTGACCACGCTCCTATCTTTGCTGCATTATTGGTGTTTGCCACAGTGCCTGCGCTCACTGCCTGCGATGTGCTCAAAAAGTCGCCAGAGGAAACCACCATCCCTACAGATTCAGACCGTTGGCAACAAAAACTGGGCGAAACGTTTGAGGCCTTACCCGAAGAAGAACGGCAGCTGCTTAGTCGCTATATGCTGCGTATGAAGCTGAGCGAAGCCTACGAGTCAGGCGCTATGCCGCGTACGACCATCAAAAACGCCATCACGCAGCAACGTGAATACGAGCGACTGCACCCGAATAATCCAACGGGTAAGAAAAGCCCAGTAATCAAAGATACCAATACATTAACACTCGCTGAACGCTACCCTGTCGCCCTACTCCCTGTAAAGCCGAGCGACAGTGACAGTCTCAATCAAGTCAAGCTGCAATTTGTACTCTCCAATCACGGGACATCGCCGATTGAAAGCTTTGAGGGAGAGTTACTCATGCAAGACGCCAAATTAAAAATCGGCAAGCGCTTTGTGATTCCAAAAACGCCATTTACGCCGCCTATCACCCCTGAACAGTCAGGAAAGGTGGTCATAGAAAGCAGTATCGAGGATATTAATGTCATGCGTGCCATTCGTAACGCACAAGATGTGACTATTGTCATCACCACAGGCACGCTAGTGCTAGAAGACGGGCGTATAATTCGATTTTCTCAGCGTTAAGAGTGTCAGTAAGTTCAGTTATTAATAACATCTAAGTAACCATGAGTAAGTAACTGTGAGTCAAAAAAAGCTAAACGATACGATAATATCGTTTAGCGCTATTAAGTCGTCTTAAAGCAGGAACGATAAGACGGCTACTTCGTTACTTACCTCAAAGATTAATCATCGTCGACCATCTCGACTTGGCTACGAACGACTTTACCCGTCATACTATCAATCGCTACTTCGTGTACTTGATCGCCTTTGACAATCTCAACTTGATACACAGATTTGCCATCATCGATGTCAAATCCTGCTTCGACAACTGTACCATTAATGCCTTGGTTCGCTTTTTTGATGGCTTGGCTTAAGCTGATAGCAGATTTTTTCATGGCGTTATATCCAGCCACATCTTCGTTATCCATCTTTTCTTGCTTATTGTTTGAGGTTTGACCTGTAGTGGCGTCAACACTGACTTCATACTCAGTGCCGTTGGCAACCAGTTTTATCTCATAGTCCCCACTTGCTGAGCGGTTATACTGGTCAAATTCAGCACCAATTACATCGCCTTTGACTGTTTTTTGTGCAATATTGATGGCTTGCTCAAGCGTGATTTTGCTTTGTACAGCGGCTACCGATTCATTAACGCTCACTTGTGTCGCTGCGTTTTGTCCTACTGCGATAGCAGTCGTGCTGATAGCGGCCACACTGAATAAGGTAATGATAGATTTATGAAGCGTTGACGATTTTTGCATGAGATGATCCTTTATTTATAAAAGTCTTCGTATCATACAGAGTTTACGCGTGTTCATACCTTGCTATTACACAATCTTATTAAAGGTGTACGAAATGTTTACGACGGGCATAAGTTTAGCATTATAGGACTAAAATCTATTTAAAGGATTTCCCTTGCGCCACTAAAATTGACA
>NZ_JACDXT010000001.1 GCF_016464015.1 Psychrobacter sp. bablab_jr014 | reverse complement strand
CTTTGCTGACGACAATAGCACGATGGAACCACCTGATCCCTTCCCGAACTCAGAAGTGAAACATCGTAGCGCCAATGGTAGTGTGGTTCGCCCATGTGAGAGTAGGTCATCGTCAGCTCCTTTTTCCTAAAAAGCCCCCAATCAAACGATTGGGGGCTTTTTTTTGCCTATAACTTTCTGTAAAATCCCCCTCCCTCTATATTCCTCTATATTTCTACTTTATTCAAAGTTTTACAGAAGCGAGCACATGAAAAAAATAAATGTAATTGGCACCAGTGGTAGTGGTAAGTCCACTTTTAGCCGTCTTTTGGCAAATAAATTAGGCTATCCTTATTTGGAAATGGATGCTATATTTTGGAAACCGAATTGGCAAGAATCTACTGATGACGAGTTTTTCTTAAAGCTGAAACGTTCTCTAGCGCAAGAAACTTGGGTGCTTGATGGCAATTATAGCAGGACGACTGAAATAAAGTGGTCAAATGTTGACCATGTGATTTGGATAGATTATTCGTTCTCTCGTACGATGTATCAAGCGATAAAGCGTGCCTTCATACGCTCGGCTACTAAAACCGAGCTGTGGGGTACAGGCAATACTGAGACGTTTGCTAAGTCATTTTTTAGTCGTGATTCAATTATCTTATGGACATTAAAAACGTATAAACGCAAGCGTGTTCGCTACTCGAAGATGCTTCATGATCCTAGATATCGTCATATAAAATTTATCAGACTCACAAGTCCGAAAATGGCAAAGAAATTTATAGAAGAGTTAAACCGATAGCAGTAAGTCCACTCGAACTCATCTCATATTTCATTCTACGGTTACTGCTTTTCATGTCAGTTTAATTTATTCGAAAAGGCGCTGCATGACCTCTAATTTCAAAGGATTAAATAATGCAAGGTGAATACCTTTGTGGCAACGTAAAATTTGAAATCAAAGAAGAGATACGCAATTTCTATCAATGTCACTGTTCTTTATGTCGCAAAGTGACGGGCTCTTCATCGAACACCGCAACTTTCGTCAATGCCAGCGCGTTTCGCTGGATTTCTGGTGAAAGTAATATCCGCTCTTACAATAAGCCTAGTGGCTATCAGAGTGACTTTTGTTCGGTGTGTGGAAGCTTGGTTCCCAATAGTTTAAGAGAAAGCGGAATAATGTGAATTCCTGCTGGTTCGCTTAACGAACCGCTCACTTCCAAAATATCGGTTCATTTGCATACCAAATCTGCTGCCACTTGGGAAAAGGATTCTGCTGAGTGTGTTCGATTGAGTGGTGGACCTGAGAGCTTAGAGTGGCTTAATAATCTGTTGTAGTTCGTTTAACCTAGTAGAAAGTAAGTGGGAAGAGGGATAGAAGCAGTTGAAGGGGATTAGGTAAAAAAATGGTGGTATTTACTATTAAATAACTGAGGTAAAGAAAATAAGTGAAAGCTAAATTCGCGGGTATTCAGTATCTAGGTGACAGCGGTGTCACATAAGCTTGCAAAGAGGCAGTCATAAAGCTTGTACATGCTGGTGAAGAAATAAATGACGTGAAAATACTTACTTTTGAAGAAACTCACTCAAGTGCTCATGCGCTATTGCTTACTCTCAGATATGATATTCAGGCGATCATAAAGGGTGGTTTTGCTTCTGGTTACAATGGAGAAGCCCCAAGAGGATATGCATTCGTCTTAAACTTATTACGTAACTATACAGACAGTATTAACGAATACATTATTTCAAAATCGATTTTTGAACGTATCTCCAATTCAAGTTTAACTATGAAAGATTTGGACTATATCAATAGTATCAATCCAGTGCGTCCTGCTAGATGGTATGAGTCTGTTTATCTTTATAAAGAGCGTGAGCGTAGTGTTTTTAGTGAGTTTCCACTTACTATTCCTATGGCATTGCTTGACCCTCGCTTGATAGAGCTAGCCTTGGATTTTGATAAGAATCCAGATAGTGCAATAATGGGTGCATACCGAAAGCTGGAATCTATCGTCAAAGCGCGTACAGACTTGAATAATGAAAGTGGCGTTAAGCTGTTTGCAAAAGCATTCCAAGGTGATGATTCAATCTTATATTGGGAAAACTTAGATTCAGGTGAATCTAAAGGTAGAGCATCGCTATTTACGAGTGTCTATATGGCTTATCGCAACAAGCGAGCACATCAAGAACCTCGTCATGATCTAGGTGATGATATTCGAGAGTTTATGTTAATTAATCAATTGTTTGTTTTAGAGAGTGGAACAATTGTAAGACAGTAGCAATTAAAGGATATCTTTAATATCCATACTATGTGGTAGGTAGTTCCCTAATGTTTAAAGTAGATAGTCTGATGTATATCAGCAGCTGATAGAGTGGAGTAAAAGCTTGAAAGTTCAATGGAAGAAAAATAAAAATTTGAAGCCTAGCGTTATTCTAAAAAAGATTGATAACGAAAAAAAATTAGAAAATGGCAGAGTTAGCTTCTCTGGGTTTGAGTTTCAAGACGCTATAGTTGCTATAGAAAGCATGATAAATTTCCCAATTATAGCCAATGATTTGGATAAACATACTCTTATACAAAAAACAGTTTGGCAGGCCGCTAAGAATACTAAAATTGAACCTGACAAATTTCTTAGCATACTCAAAGATAATATTAGCATAGAGCTTAATAAGAGAAATAATACTTACTATTTATTGACTTCTTTGTCTATGAGACTATCACATACAAGGAAAATAAGTTTTGAAAATTTTAATTTTAGATTTTATAAAGATAATTTCCCTAAGAAATTTAGAGGTCGAAAAAATCTAATAAGTGAAAATAGAGATAATATAGAGACTGAATCAGATGGTTATACTAAAGTTGTAGTAGAATTGGAAGCTAAATCTGAAACTATTGCTGCTAATAAAGCAGTGAAAGCGCTTGATATTTTACGTGGATTTTTTTGCATACAATGTAATAGTTTTTCAGAGATTATTGGTAACGAGTCTGAGTCAATTAATAAGATTCGTTTAGGAGAATTCCATACACTACACAATGCATCAGGGGAAGTTTTTGAACAATCATTTTGGTATGATCCTAGCTATTCTAAAGCCAAAGTATATCTGTTCAGAGATGAAAAAAATGTTGTTAAAAATATTAGAAGTATAATTAATATTTTTTCTAAATTTAATAAAAATTATAGAAACATCATGTCTGATAGCATATTAAGATTTGTACGCGCTTTCGATGAAAAAAATCAAAATATTGCTATTTTGAGAGCTTGGGGAGCATTGGAGGCTCTCGCAGCACCAAATGAGAGTAATTTTGATTCTGTAACTACTCGATGTGCATTTATTTTTGAAGATTATGAATATCATAGACAAATACTTGAGCACTTAAGAGAGTATCGAAATAGAAATGTCCATGCTGGACAGGAAAGTGCAATAGCTAAAACTTACAGCTTTCAAGTTCAAAGATATTTTAGAGAATTATTTTTATTTCATATTAGAAGACAAGGTGATTTTGAATCTATAGAAGAAGCGAATAGATTTTTAGATTTACCTGCAGATAAGGATAAGATTTTTTATTTAAAAAGCATGGTGGAAAAGTCTATTAGCTTTAGAGGATATACATAGGCTTATTTTATTTATAACAAGGGTAGGGACTTAGCAACCATTGGCATTAATAGAAGTTTAATCTCTATAACGTATGAACTCTCAAAATTCTCTTGATATATCCAGTACACCTACTATATCTTAATAAATAAAACCATAAAAAAGAGAACCCCCATGACCACATCAAAAGTAAGATACGAAGGGCAGTTGCGTACTGCCGCGGTACATGTCCAATCAGACAACCGCATCATCACCGACGCACCGACCGACAATCACGGCAAGGGCGAGGCGTTTTCGCCGACCGATTTGCTGGCGACCAGTTTGGCAAGTTGTATGCTGACCATCATGGGCATCAAAGCCGAGCAGATGGGCATTGACATCACAGGTACGAGCGCTGAAGTGACCAAGATTATGGCGGCTGACCCGCGCCGTGTGAGCGAAGTGCATGTAATTGTGACCTTCCCGCAGCCGCTAGATGACAAGACGCAGACTATTTTTTATAACACCGCATTGACGTGCCCTGTGGCAAAGAGCCTGGATCCAGACATCACGCAAAATGTGACCTTCCGTACCGCACATCATGACAGCTGAGTACAAAAAAGTATTGCTGATGGTGATTCATGCGCCATCAGCGAACACCAAGCGCTTGCAGCACGCTGCGTATCAAGTCGTAACCGATGCGGACATTGATATTGAGCTGGTGCTGAAATCACCGCAAGACACCCAGCCTGAAGACGTGTTGGCGGCAGATGGACTGCTACTCGGCACGACAGAAAATCTTGCCTATATGTCGGGGCTGACCAAAGATTTTTTTGACCGTTGTTACTATCCCATTTTAGAGCATACCCAAGGTTTGCCATGTGCGGTATATATCCGTGCGGGACACGATGGCACAGGTACGAAAAATGCTTTAATGACCATCGCAACAGGGCTGCGCTGGCAATGGGTGCAAGCGCCTTTGATATTGCGCGGTGAGTGGCAAGAAGGCTTTACTGATGAGGTAAGCGAGCTGTCATTGACCTTGGCGGCGGGACTGGAGGCAGGCATTTATTAGTGCTACCTGTCGTTTTTGACTGAAGAATAATAACTTATAAAAAATAAGGAGCGCCCATGTCTGATATGCCAAATGCTGCACGCGGTAACACAATCTCGACGCGTGCCGCACTGCCATTTTCGCAAGCGTGTGAAAACAACCGCGAGCCGATTTTAAGCGCTCTTCGTGAGTTATTGACGGACAGCAAATGCGTCTTAGAGATTGGCTCGGGGACGGGGCAGCACAGTGTCTATTTTGCCCCGCGTTTGCCGCATTTATCTTGGCAGACCAGCGATATACCCGCGAATCACGCCGCCATACACGCGTGGCAACAGCAGTATCCTGCGGACAATGTGCAGCCGCCTTTGGCGTTAGACTTAACCTCGCTTGATGATATTCGTGCGGTGACCGCGCAGCCTTATGATGCCGTATTTACAGCAAATACCTTGCACATTGTTTCGTGGGATTTGGTACTGCGGTTGCTGGGCGTGGCAGGCTCGGTGTTGCCTGCGGGTGGGTTATTTATTGCTTATGGTCCATTTAACGAACATGGCGACTACACCAGCGCGAGTAATCGCCAGTTTGATGCGGCGTTGCAAGCGCGAGGTGTGGGCAGCGCCATTCGGGATATTGAAGCGGTGACGGCAGCGGCGGAACAGATACAGCTTTATTTAATCGACCGCTACGCCATGCCCGCCAATAACCAACTGTTGGTGTTTCAGAAGCAGCCTGATACGCTGTAATTTACGTCTTAAACTCCTTCCTTTTTTCTTTGCTTTTATCTACCCGTATGCTTTGTCTTTCTTAAATTTTTTAAACATTAAGGCATTAGCATCATGTTGTTTGGATATTTTTCATCCAAAAATGCCATATAGCGCGCCCAAGAGCGTTTGTCAGCGCGGGCGTCATAACGCTCGCTACCCATGACACTAAAGGCGTGCGGTGCGCCGCTGTAAGTAATCATCTCGTGGGGGACATTGGCAGTCTCTAGCGTCTTGCCTAGATTGGCAAAATCATCCATCGATACCGATTCGTCTGCTGAGCCGTGAAGTACAAGGATTTTGCCTTGGGTTTTGCTATAGTCTTGACGCGGCGGGGTGTCTAAGCCGCCATGAAAGGAGACAAACGCGGTCTGCGGAAAACCTGCGCGTGCCAGCTCTAGCGCGACCGTACCGCCGAAGCAATAGCCCATGGTCACGCCTTGACGCACATCATTGCCTTCCTCACGTCCTGCATTTAGCGCTCCTGTCAGTAGGCGGCGCATCTTGTTGCGGTCATCATACAATGCGCCTGTCAGGCGTTTTTTATCGTCAGTGGTGGTCGGGCGCACACCTTTACCAAACATATCAGCAGCAAAAACATTGTAGCCACGCTCGGCGAGCATGTCGGCGCGCATACGCTCATAATCGGTCAGGCCGTCCCAATCATGAATCAATAGGATAAACGGCGCGTTTGGTTTGTCGGCCTTGGCATAGTAGCCTTCAAAAGTTTGGTTATCGACTTGGTAGTCGACGCTTTGAGTGGTGATGGCAGCGGCAGATTGGCTGAAAGTAAGCAGACCTGCAGTGGCAAGCGCACTAAGTGCAGGAGTAGTAATGCGAGCAGATGGCAACATAAAGACCTCATAAATAAAATGGCAAAAAGGGGAAAGGTTAGGTTTGATAAATGTCAGGCACATCCTGGATACTAGCATGTACGCTTGTACAGACACATAAATGCTACGCCTTGGATGCAAACTTTAACCAAAGGCGAACAAGGTTTGTCATAAAGGTGTCGCTGTTTAGGGCTAGTATGGGGAGTTGATATAAAAATGTTTAAATCGGTAAAATCTGTACGACTATCAGTCTGTTATACAAACGATGCGAGCAATAGGTTATCAGATAAGTAAGAACCGAAAATAACAGCCGTAAGATGGACACGATAACAAACGACTGAGATAACGATAAATAACCATAAGCTAGGAACTATTATGAACAAAAATATTGATCATACCGACCCCGCTAAAGATATGAACTCAAGCCGCGGTAATGGTGGCGAAACGCACCAACGCGTAGAAAGTGATGGTAAGATATTGACCACACAGCAAGGCGTGCCTATTGGTGACAATCAAAATTCACTCAAAGCAGGCCGCCGTGGCCCTACGCTATTAGAAGACTTTGTGCTGCGTGAAAAAATCAATCATTTTGACCATGAGCGTATTCCTGAGCGTATTGTTCACGCTCGCGGTAGCGCGGCGCATGGCTATTTTGAATTGACCGAGTCTTTAGAGGAATATACCACCGCAAAAATCTTAACAGAAACAGGCAAGCAAACGCCTTTATTTACCCGTTTCTCAACTGTGGCAGGTAGCAAGGGTTCAAAAGACACACCACGTGACGTGCGCGGCTTTGCGGTAAAAATCTATACTGAAGAGGGCAACTGGGACATCGTCGGCAATAATATGCCGATTTTCTTTATTCAGGATGCTATTAAATTCCCAGATTTAATCCATGCTGTAAAACCTGAGCCAGATCGCGGCTTTCCTCAAGCAGCATCGGCGCACGATACCTTTTGGGACTTTGTATCTTTAAGCCCTGAAACCATGCATAACTTGATTTGGCTGATGAGTGACCGTGCTTTGCCGCGCAGCTTGCGTATGATGGAAGGCTTTGGTATTCACAGCTATCGTTTATTAAACAAAGAGGGCAAGAGCACCTTTGTACGTTTCCATTGGAAGCCTGTGCTCGGCGTACAGTCCACCACGTGGGATGAAGCAGTAAAAATCTCAGGTGCAGATCCTGATTATCATCGCCGTGATTTGTTTGAAGCGATTAACAACGGCATGTACCCTGAGTGGGAATTTGGTGTGCAGCTATTTACTGAAGAAGAAGCGGCAGAATTTCCGTTTGATCACCTTGACGCGACCAAACTCATTCCAGAAGAGTTGGTGCCTGTAAAAACAGTCGGTAAGATGGTACTCAACCGTTATCCTGATAATTTCTTTGCCGAAACTGAGCAGGTTGCATTCTGTCCATCGCACGTGGTACCTGGTATCGACTACAGCAATGACCCATTGCTCCAAGGTCGTTTGTTCAGTTATCTAGATACCCAGCTGTCACGCTTAGGCTCGCCAAACTTTGCACAGATTCCAATCAATGCGCCAAAATGTCCGTTTGCCAACATGCAGCGTGATGGTCATATGCAAATGCAAGTGCCAAAAGGTCGTGTTGCCTATGAGCCGCAAAGTTTAGACCCTGATATGCCACGTGAAGGCGGCAAACAAGGCTATCAGTCATTTAACGAACAACTTGATGATGATGTCAAAGGTCGCATCCGCGCCGAGAGCTTTGCTGATCATTACAGCCAGCCACGTCTGTTCTATCGTAGCCAAACGCCGATTGAGCAAGCGCATATTGCTGCGGCTTACGCCTTTGAATTAGGTAAAGTCGACACCGCGCATGTACGCACTCGTGTTCTTAGCCATTTGCGTCACATCGATGAAGACTTGGCAAAAAATGTGGCAGATACCTTGGGTATGACATTACCAGAGCCAGCGGAAGCGGCTGCGCCTGTGCAGGATCTGGGTACATCAAAAGCCGTACAAACCATTGGCGTGACACCAGAGAGTCTGGAAGGGCGCTTGGTCGGTATCTTGGTGGCAGAAGGCTCAAACCACGAGCAGCTGGAGAAGTTTGAAGCCGCCGCAAAAGAGGCAGGTGCCAGTGTTAAAATTGTCGCGCCTACTAAGGAAGTGACGCTAGACAATGGTGAGCGTATTCAAACAGATGAGCGCTTGGCTGGCGCGCCTTCGGTCTTCTTTGATGCGGTTGTTAGTATCATCATGCCACCGCAAGCCAAAAAACTGGCGATGGACAGTGGCGCACTAAGCTGGTTTATTGATGCCTACGCGCATTGCAAAGCTATCGCCTATTGCGGCGCGACCGATGAATTTATCTTAAGCAAACTGCCGATTGAGAAAGACAGCTTCGTCACGCCTTTAGAAGACACCGAAGCCTTTATCAATAATGCGAAAACGCGCCTATGGGAGCGTGAAAAAAAGGCCGCTGATATATCATAAAAATAGGTCACAAACCTTTGATTAATAAAAGCTCCAACCACTGTGTTGGAGCTTTTTTGTTTTTTAGCGCAAGAACACCACATAACCTTGAAAGTGTGGATTGTCTTCTAAAAATGCAGCCCCTTGCCATTGACCACCTTCAATGATGCCCACTTTAAAATCAAAGGGCAGGTCTTTTAGCCGTATGAGGTGCTGCGCATAATTAGTCAAAGTGGTCGTGCCCTGGTAGGTTTGTACCACCAGCTCGTCAATGGCGTCACTGAGCTGAATAAACTGAGAGTCTTCGGCTTGGTTTGACCAGTCCAGCAGTCCTGTCACACTGAGTTGATACTGCGCGGGCAGCTGCTGACGAATCTGCTTAAGCAGAGCGGCGTATTCGCCCAATCGGTAGGTTGGCGCATCATAGTCTATCTGAATACCCATAACGTGATTGCCTGCGCGTTGCCATTGCTCTAAGCGCTTTATAAGCTGTGGCATGACGTTCTCAGACCACGTCTGACTGGTCGCACGGTAGACCAGCCACATTTTTTTACCGCGTAAAAGTCGCACACCTAGCCCCTGCGTTATCAATGTCGCTGGTAATGCCTGAGCATTATTGTCATGGGTATCGGGGCGATAGTAGGGCATATTGGGCGCACGTATCTCACCTTGTAATAGATACAACGTATGCGCTTGGCTGAGCTTGGTACTGTCTTTGGGCGCTGTCCACAGCCAAAACTGCTGGTAATCATTGGCTTGGATATTGGTAGTGTTCGTGGGCATGGTAATAGAGCCAATTTTACTGGCATCACTATCCTGTGATGGTATCTGCGTTATCTGCTTAGCTGGCGCAGATGAAAAACGGCTTGCACCTTGATAGTAAACCAAAGCGGCAAACATAATAATACTCAGACCCAGCAAGCCTAACAGCCATCGCTTAAACGTAAATCGCTGATACTTTTGTAGATGATTACTCAAACCAGTAGCCCGTCATATTTACCAGTAGTATTTTTGGTTTTTTGCCCAAGTGGTTTGGCTAAAGTCAGATTTTAGACGTTTAAACCATGCTTTGCGCACGGACAAATCAACCTGATCGCCGCCACACTGGTTGTTACCCGAGCTGGCAAAACAACCTATGGCACGATGCAGCGCGTAGGCGGACAGCTCGTCATCTTGACTGTCTGTAAATATGGCGCGGTAGATATCGAGTCTGTTGAGCGTTTGACCTGCGAAGCGACTGGGGACGTCACCTAAGTACGGATAGGGCTCGCTTGGATCATCGTCAACAATATAGCGAAACTCTTTGTCGTAGTCATCGAGGTAACTGGTCAAATCGGTATCATACATAAACTCGGTCAGACACAAGGTTTGTAGTCTGTCGTTAGGGCGTTTACTGAGGCGCGTCACCGTGGTTGTCAAGTTTTGACACTTGATATGAGGGCTGATGTGTTTACCTTGCCAGTTAAATTGACTAAAAGTAGGGAGGTGCTTTAAGGTCTTATCCTTACTGCTATAGCCCTGATATTTTTGGGCGTCCTTTGGCAAATAACGCTGTTGGTAGGTTAAATAATCATCGTAGCGTCCATGTATCAGGGATTTGGCGAGCAGCGCGTAACGCGCCTCAGCACCCAGTGCGCTTGTATTTGCATGGTTGTCTGCAATTTGCTTTAGCAAGGTAGGGTCGGCTGAATATTTGATGACGCGCATCTTTAAGGCTTGTGACTGTATGCTGGTATCAGTAAACAATAAACGGTAATCATTGGTCTTGTCAGCATGCAGTGCTAATGCCAGTTCAGTAACAGTGTTTTGAAACGGCTGCTTGGGCAAGGTATGTAGCTGCTGCCATAGGGTATTGGCTTCATCGGTGCGTCCGAGTTGCTGTAATGCTTTTGCTTTTAAAGCGTATTGGCTAAATTGAGTATAAGATAGCTTACCCGTGGGCGCAGCGGTGGGCAAATAGCTTAGGGCGCGTTTTGGATTATTTTCTTGCACAAAATAATAGGTCGCGATCAGATACTGATACAAGTCCATACTGCCTTTAAACTTGGGCTTTAGACGCTCAAGCGCTGCCAATGTTATGGGTTTGGTGTTCATGAAGTTGCTGGCAGGTCGTAGACGATATAAGGCAAAACTGGTCAGCAATATGGGGTCATTAAGCACATTGATATCGACTTGTTTATTCATATATGGAAAAAACAGCCTTTTTTCAATCTCTTCTGGCAAGCGGCGACTGTCTAGGTTAAAGGCCAATGATTTTGTATGCGCAATTTGCCATTCTATTTCATCAACCAATTGTTCTTGCTGCCCTGACAGCCAATAGAGTCGGCGCTGTAATCCGCGAGCGGATGCCGTATACTGCCCTTTTTTAAAGCGGCTGAGATAAGTATTGATGGCGCTTTGCGTGCTGGCAAACAGTCTTGGGTCAACCATTTTATGGTCATAAACATAATCTTGCGCGCCTTGCTGATAAATACGATTGATACCTGTGCGAATCAGCATATAGTTGACCGTATCGAGCAGCCAAGCGCGTCCTGCATTATCCCCCGCATCAAGCGTGGTCAACGCGCTATATAGGTTATGCGCGCTATCAAAGTCTGATTTTTTGCCCAAATAAAACAGTTGTGTCGCCATGATGTAGTCCGCGTAGGGTTGTGCGTGGACAGACCACTTTAACGGAAAAGTAGCAGCATCCTTGTCCACGACAGTCTCATCATTAAATGAATCGGCACACTCACTGCGAATGGCGTCACGAAATTGCATCAGTTGTGCGCGCTCTTTTGGGGTTAATGCCTGATCTAGTGTTAGCGCGTTTTCTAGCGCTGTTTTACCTGTATAAAAGCTATTACAGTACTCCGCATAATTGCTGGTTTCAGAAGGCTCTAAAAAAGACTGATTAGGATTTTGTACTTGATTTACTGCCGCGTGCTTTAATGTGCGTAAGTTAAGCGGAAAGTCATAATAATAACCGCTGGTATGTAGCGTGTCAGGCTCATCAAAGGTGATTAAGCCCTTATCGGCAAGTAATAAATACAAATTGGTTTGGGTGTCATTGCCAGTATCTAAGGTGGGAAAGTTAATCTGACAGGCATTGTAGTAGCGATTGTCTAACGAAAAGTTAGAGCCACAGTATTCGCCACCACCTGCTTGTGCAGATATACCAACGCTCATCAGACTGGCTGTCAACAAGCCTAAAATCAAACTTTTGGGAACAGAGTTTAAAAAAGCTGAGGGGTGTCGTTTTGTATTGTCTGCGGTAGATTTCATAGCCAACTCGTGAGCGCGTACTGGATTGGAGTCTGTAATCATAACAGAGTTTTATTTTATCAATGTGATTTTTTCCCCACAAAAATCAGTTTATATACCACAACGTGTCATCAACTAGTCCTAAGTCTGATACCTAAAATTTTAGCAAAACGCCTAAATGACGAATTGCAACGAGCAAACGGAGTACAAGCGTTCATTGAAAGTCGAGTCGTACATAAGCTCCTGTACTACAATCAAAACAAGGGGTGTCATCAGGTGCGTTTAAAGCGTCCATTGAGACAAGAAACCTCAAACTATCAAAACTTAGCAATAAGCAAACACTCAAGGATGACTTATGCGCTTAGATAAGATTGTGCGATTGGACGGTTATATTCAAAGTATTTATTTGGCGGTATATGCTAATAAGTTGCTGCTGCTTGACGGCTGCTGCCGTGCTGATGTGCCGATGGTACTGGCGTACATCACAGACACACTACAGCGCCCGATAAGCCAGCTCAAGGTAGTCATGGTGACACACATGCATCCTGATCACGCAGGCGGTGCAAATGCGCTTAAAAAAGCCACAGGCTGCCGTATCGTCTCAGCAGAAAAGTCACGGCAATGGTATGCAGGCATCGGCGGGCAAATGATGCATCTGGTTGATACAGGGCTGGCGTATTATGTGGCGCATCGCCAAAACCGCCCGCTAAAAAACCTATGGTATCCTGCGCACCTGCATCCTGATGTGACGGTCAGTGAGGGGGATAAAATTCCTCACTTTAGCGATTGGTTGGTACTTGAGACACCTGGGCATACCGACCGTGATTTGTCGTTATTTCATCTGCCCAGCCGCCAAGTATATACCGCTGACTTAATCATCAAACTGCGGCATAAATTTGTTGCGCCATTTCCGATTTACAGTCCGCCTGCGTATACTGCATCGCTACAAAAGATCAAAGACATGCAGCCGAGCAATGTGATGATGGCACATGGGCGTGAGCTGGCGATTGACGCGCCGACCTTTGATATGCTGATTGCCAATGCGCCCACAGAACGGCGCACCATAAAAGACACGCTAATACACAAGCTGCTATGGCGGGCAGGCAAGCGCCCGATATTTGGTTAAATGCTCTATAGCAGAATCTCAATACAATGGAAATCGCATGAAACACACGCTCGATGAAAGACTATGTTTCTTGCTTGCTGTGCCGTCGTCTTTTGACGCTGCAAAAAGTAGTCTTTAATCTCGCCATACCATGTTTGAATTCACTTGATTATATGACAGAGGTAGATAGCGCAAGAATCAGAAAAAAGAATAGACGAAAAAAAAGCCCAATCATTAATATGACTGGGCTTTCTTAAATATGGTGGGCCGACCGCGACTCGAACGCGGGACCAATTGATTAAAAGTCAACTGCTCTACCAACTGAGCTATCGGCCCTAAAAGGGTGTGAAAGAAAAAGTGGTGGGCCGACCGCGACTCGAACGCGGGACCAATTGATTAAAAGTCAACTGCTCTACCAACTGAGCTATCGGCCCTAACTTTTCTCTCTCGTTTAAGAAGTTCTGTATCCCTAAACGTGAGAGCATAGTATATAGATAATTTTGAGTAATGCAACCCTTAATTTAAGAAAAATGCCTTTTCTTGCAAAAAACTGCTTTTTTTCTTAGTTTACCGTGATTTTGAACATATTTACGTCCAATATTGCTTTAATCGCGCGACAAGGCATCGACAGGGTCGAGCTTGGCGGCGTTGCGCGCAGGTAAAAATCCAAAAACCACACCAATCAGGGTCGAGCAAATAAAGGCAGCAATAATAGAGGCGGATGAATAGATAACCTGAAAGCTGTCACCGCCCACACGATTAATCACCTCACCAATGGCAAAGGCCAGTCCGATACCCAGCAAGCCCCCCAATACGCATACCAAAATGGCCTCAATCAAAAACTGCTGCATAATGTCGCTTTGACGCGCGCCGACAGCCATACGCACCCCAATCTCATTGGTGCGCTCGGTGACAGATACCAGCATGATGTTCATGACGCCGATACCACCAACAATCAATGAAATGATAGCAATTGATGAAATCAATAGCGTCATGGTCGAGGTCGTGGACTCAATAGTCTGGCGAATAGAGTCAGAATTGCGGGTACGAAAATCGTCTGCGCCGTGCCGCTCTTCAATCAGCTGCGAGATGGCTGACTCTGCCGCTGACGATGAGATGCTTTCATCCACCAAGGCCACGAAATTCTCAATATAGGCACTGCCTTCAATACGCGACATGACAGTCGTGTAGGGCATGTAGATGGTCGGAGTATCAGAGCTTGGGCCAAAGCCACTGTCTTTGGGTTCAAGGACACCTATCACGCGCCCTGGTACTGCGCCAATTAGTAGAACCTCACCAATAGGGTTGTCATTATCCGCGAAAAAAGTATTTTTGGCATTGTCATCTAAGATGACGTCTTGTGTACGCCGCAAAATACTTTGTTCATCAAAGGCTTGTCCTTGTGCCAGCGTCTCGCCTGTGACATCCAGATAGTCTTTGCCCACACCACTGACGGTTGCTGATTCTTGGATACTGCGATAGCGAACGGTAGCGCTGCCATCTAACTGAGGACTGACGCTGACCACATAAGGCTGCGCAGCAACGGCATTGGCGTCATCAGGGGTTAAGTTGTCATCGTTGTAACTGCGCCTTGGATCCCCCCATGGATAGCCATCGGTGACAGTGATGGTATTGGTGCCAAGCGAGCTGATGTTGGTCAAAATTTGCTGCTGTGAGCCTTTACCCAAGCCCACGACTGAGACGACTGAAGCAATACCAATAATAATGCCCAGCATGGTCAGCAACGTGCGCATTTTGTGCGCGCGCATGGCCAGCAGCGACATTTTAAAGGCCTCAAGCAGGCGGTCAATAAAGCTACCGATGCGGCTTTTTTTGTGCTGTTCTAAGATGGCCTCAGGCTGCTGTGTGCTATGCTCATAATGGTCATTGTGATAGTCATCAATAATATAGCCGTCTTTGATTTCAATGACACGCTCAGCTTGCGCGGCGATGTTGGGGTCGTGCGTCACCATAATGATGGTGTGCCCTTGCTCGTTTAACGACTGCAAGATTTGCATCACGTCTTTGCCCGATTGACTATCGAGCGCGCCTGTCGGCTCATCGGCAAGGATAATCTCGCCCCCATTCATCAAGGCGCGTGCAATAGAGACACGCTGCTGCTGACCGCCTGATAGCTGACTGGGACGGTTGCCAACCTTGTCTGCCAGACCCAAATCACCGAGCAGGTGTGCGGCGCGTTCGCTACGTGCTTCTTTGTCCATACCTGCATAGACGGCAGGCACGGCAACATTGTCACGTGCGTTAATGTCGCCAAGCAAATGATAGCGCTGAAAAATAAAGCCAAAATGTTCACGGCGTAGGGTCGCCAGCTCATCGGCCTCAAGCTGGTTGACTGACTTGCCATAAATCTTATAGTCGCCTGCGCTGGCTTTGTCCAAGCAGCCCAGGATATTCATCAAGGTTGACTTGCCTGAGCCTGATTGCCCGATAATGGCGACCATCTCACCTTGATAGATGGTCAAGTCAATATCATGCAGTACCCGCATTATCTGTTCGCCTGCGCGAAACTCCCTAATGACGCCTGTCAGCTGCATTAATGGTGGCGCATCAGCCGTTTCAGCGTGCATTTTTTGGGTATTCATAACCAGCATCTACCTTTATCATCTCTTTTTAGTACGTCTTCATTGTTGACCTGTGTTGCCGTTAAAATGGTGGGCGACCACCGCCAGATTGGTTGCCTTTACTGCTACTATTGTCTTCGCTTAAGATGATATCGTCACCTGCTTTTAAGCCGCTAAGAATTTGCGCATTGACGCGGTTATTAATCCCAACCGTAACAGGCTGTTCTTTAACCGTGCCGTCTGCTTGTAGTACGCGTACGGTCGCCGTGGTCTTACCGCTAGTATCGGTCTTGCTGTTTTTAAGGGCGGTAGAGGGTATCAATAGGGCATCTTTGGCTTGGTCAATGACCACGTACACCTGCGCAGTCATATCAATACGAAAGCGGCGCTCAGGGTTGGGCACTTCTAAATAACCGATGTAGTAGATAGCGGTGTCAGTTGAGCTGGTATCGCTAATCTCTTCAGGAGCAGGTTCAATAGCTTTGAGCGTGGCATCAAATTTCTGCTCAGGATTACCAATGATGTTAAAGTACACTGGCATGCCTGCTTGTACATTAATCACATCTGCTTCGGAGATTTGCGCGTTAATACGCACGGTGGATAAGTCGGCTAAGGTAACGATGGTCGGTGCGGTTTGATTGGCATTAACGGTGCTGCCTTGCTCGGTAGTGATGGATACGACCGTACCCGAAATTGGCGCGCGGATGGTGGTATAGCCCAAATCTTGCTCGGCGGTATTGACGTTGGTTTGTGATTTTCTAAGCTCGGCTTGTTGGCTACTGATATCGGCATTGGCAGTCACGATAGCGGCCTTGGCAGTGTCAATCGCCGCGCGTGCATTGTCCACTGCCGCTTTAGCCGTTTGAACCGCTGTGGCTTGAGTGTCGTATTCTTGCTGACTGATGGCGTCAATTTCTACTAAAGACTTTAAGCGGGCAAAGTCAGATTGTGCCTGTTTAAGTTCAGATTGTTTGCTTGCCAAATCGGCATAAGCGCTTTTTAAGTTGGCACGTTTACTTAATACATCTGCCTGAGCGCTTTGTAGTGCTGCTGCGCTTTGCTCTAGTGTGGCTTGTTGATTGTCTAAGGCATTTCGTTGCGTGACTTGGTCAATCTGAGCAATCAAATCACCTTGCTGGACTTGGTCGCCAATATCGACATACAGCTTTTTGACTTCACCAGAAACCTGCGCGCCAACCTCAACCGTATTTAGCGCTTTGACCTTACCTGATGACATGACATTGTTTTCAATATCGCCGATTTCGGCTTTAGCGGTCAGATAATTGGGTTCAGCGGCTTTTGGTTTTAACTGTTGATACGCAAAAATCCCAAGTAACAGCACAACGATTGCGGCAACCCCCCATTTTATTGCCGTTTTTTTACTTACCTTTTGCATCACACTTGCCCCGTAACCTTGAATCAAATGCAGTTATAGTAAAGGGTTGCTTGTCAAAAGGGAATGAGAATTAGTTTGCGAAACGTTAAGCGCTGAGAGAAAGGCGTGACAATAACGCCAACGCGAAAAATACAATGCAGCGATGTGCTTAATTAGGGGTAGGGAACAAGGACACACCTGTCAGCGCCAAAGCTGCTTGTAACAATAGCTCCCACGCAGGTTGACGCAAGACGCCTTTGATAGCGGCGTCACAACAATAAATCAATGTCGACCATTCGGCGGTACTGGCTGGCGAGTGGCGGCGCATAGCATTCATATACAGCCCTTGCTTACTGCGCCAAATACCCAGCGCTTGTGGGTCTTTGCCGTCCTGTAGCGCCATAATATGACGCATGTCTTTGCTAATCGCCCACAGTATCAGCGTCGGCGGCTCATCAATGGATTTTAATTGCAAAAATATTTTGACCACTTGTTTGGCATCGCCTGCGAGCATGGCATCGGACAAATCAAAAACACTAAACTGCGCGTCACTGACCAAGGCAGCTTGCAAATCATCAATATCTAAAGGTACAACTGTCGAATGCGTGTCATGTGCGTGTGCCTCACCTGCGGCTTGTCTTTCTGCCAGTTTAGGGGCAAACAAATAAGACAGCCGCCAAAGGGTTTGATAGGCACTCAGCAAATTTTGCTCAGTATGTGACATTAGCAGTTGCCACGCGTCTTGCGATAAGCGCAGTCCAAAGCGCTCGGCTTGTAGCTGCAAAATCTGCTGGCGCGCTCGCTCGTCATAGACTTGGCAATCAATCACTTGACCATATTGAGTAAAGGGCGCAAACCAAGCGGCGCTTTGGGCGCGGCGGTCTAGCTTGGGCAGTAGCCACAGTAAGCTGTGACTTTGCTCACCGCTAGCGGCCGCTTGCGCAAAACGTACCAGCTCGGCCGTCGTTGTCTTATCAGGCTTATGATTGCCTGTGACAATCAGAGCGCTGGCATCGTCAAACAAAGATAAGCTACCAAGCTCAGCGAGCACATCCTGCCAGCTTTTGGGGGAGGTCAGCTCAATACGCGTAATACTGTAGTTTTGCTGCTGCCAATGCTGGCGTAGTGCGGCGATAAGCCACTGTTGCAATAACGGCTCATCGCCATGCGCCAGCCACAGCCCTGCAACCTGCACACCAGATTGTAGGAGCTTTGGATAACTATTAATAAAGGTCTGTGCCATAAAAAGACAGGGCTACACTTATGGCTTGGGCGCAACCACCACAGGGGCAGTCGTCGTCGAGGAGATGGCAGGCTGTGGCTGCTGTACCGAGGGCAGACCGATAGCGACATACTGATCAGTAATACGCTGTGCTAAGCTGTCATAGAGCCAGTCGCGAATCTGTTCGCCTTGTTGGTCTTCAGTACTGACTGAAGCCTCATTATACTGATAGCTGCGCGTGACTTGAATGGGGTTGGTTAAGGTTACAGGCTCGCCGTTTTGGATGGTGTTATAGGTTACATCCGCCGAGAGGACCAAGCGAATCTCAGTCAATACACCAACCAGCTCGTAACGCTTAAAACGTACATTTTTTACCGTAATGGTAGCGATGTCCTGATTGCTCAGTAGGCGCGTGGTGTCATTAGTGGAGACCCCGCTTTCAATAAGCGCTAAGCTATCGACCACGTCTACCCCTAAAGATTCAAGGCGACGAGTGAGTGGGCGCTTTAGCGGGAAGGAAGTGCGGTCGTCATCAATGACAATCGCCGTCTTAGCGGCTTCAAAGTACATCGGCGTTTGATAGCCTTGTAAATGAAAGCCGCAAGCGCTCAAGCTGCCCGCACCAACCACAACGGCGGTTAAGGGCAGGGCACTATAGAGCATCGCGCCGAGCAGACGCAGCACTGAGCGCGGCTGCGTGTGGGTGTGTTGTGACATACTCGCCTTCCTTTTATTGTTTTCGCGCAAGCCCTAGCCTGCGACCACGATATTCACCAGCTTATTGGGCACAACGATTTCTTTTTTGATATCGCCTGTGATGAATTTTGCCACACTCTCCAAACTGCGTGCCTGAACCTTGATGCTCTCGCTGTCACTATCAGGCGCGACTTCCATTTTGCCACGCATTTTGCCATTGACCTGTACGACCATGGTGATAGTGTCTTGTACCAAGGCGCTATCGTCAAGGGTAGGGTAGCTTAGGGCTTTGGTATCGAGTCCCAAGCGCTCAAGCAAATGCTCGCCCACGTGCGGCGCATAAGCGGTCAACATGGTCAACAGTGCGATAAGGGCTTCGTGCTGGACGTGTAGATCCTGCGGGCTTTGCTGCTTAAAGCCGCTAAGCTCGTTTGCCAATTCCATGAGGCTCGATACAGGCGTGTTCAGTGCCAAGCGCTCGCCTAAATCATTGTCAATCTTCGCAATGGTTTCGTGCGTTTTGCGGCGCAAGTCTTTAGCCGCTTTGCTCAGACCGTCCACACTAGGGGTCGCTGCGTTCAGACTGCTCACAGCCGCGCCTGCATTATCCAGCGCTGCCAAATGGTCGGTTGCGATACGCCAGACTTTTTTCACAAAGTTGTATGGCCCTTTTAGCGCGTCATCTGACCATTCTAGCGTTTGGTCAGCAGGGGCAGTAAATAGGGTGTACAGACGCACGGTGTCCGCGCCATATTGGTCAATGGTGGTTTGTGGATCGACGCCATTGTTCTTTGACTTTGACATTTTTTCGATTTTGCCGATGGTCACAGGCTGACCGTCGGCCTTTAGCGTGGCGTTAATCGGTTGCCCGCGTTCGCTATATTCGATGTCCACGTCATTGGCAAAGTAATAGGTGGTGCTGCCATCGTCATTACGGCGGTAGAACGTGCCCGCCAAGACCATGCCTTGGGTCAATAGATTGGCAAAGGGCTCATCGCCTGATACCAAGTTTTCATCGCGCATTAATTTGTGGAAGAAGCGCGCATAGAGCAAGTGCATGACCGCGTGCTCGACGCCGCCGACGTATTGGTCGACAGGCAGCCATTTGTTGGCGGCAGACTTGTTGACCATGTGCTCGGTATCGTTCGGGCTGGCAAAGCGCGCATAGTACCAGCTTGACTCGACAAAGGTATCAAAGGTATCGGTCTCGCGCTCAGCAGCGTTGCCACATTTTGGACAGGTGGTATCGACAAAGTCAGCGCGATTTTTTAGGGGGTTACCGCGTCCATCAGGCACGACGTCGGTCGGTAAGACGACAGGCAAGTCTTTTTCATCGACAGGCACGGTGCCGCAATGCTCACAGTTGACCATCGGAATAGGGCAGCCCCAATAACGCTGACGCGATACGCCCCAATCACGTAGACGGAACTGGATTTTTTTGCTGGCAAGATTTTGTGGCTCAAGTTTACCCAGCATCGCATCAAAGGCTTGATCAAAGTCCATGCCGTCAAAGTCGCCAGAGTTAACCAAAGTATTGCGCTCGGTGTAGGCTTTTGACGCGTCTTCGTCTGCATCGTCAAAGTAGCCATCAGGAATCTCGATGACTTGTTTGATGGGCAAGTTGTATTTGGTCGCAAACTCGTAGTCGCGCTCATCGTGCGCAGGCACTGCCATGACCGCGCCTGAGCCGTAGCTCATCAGCACATAGTTGGCAACCCACACAGGTACGGTTTCGCCCGTCAATGGATGTGTGACCGTCAAGCCTGTGTCCATACCGATTTTTTCGGCTTTGGCAAGATCAGCTTCGGCAACTGAGCCTTTTTTGCACAGCGCACAGAATTGGGCAATCACGTCATCGCGCTCGGCGGCGTATTGGGCAAGTGGGTGCTCAGCGGCGACCGCGACATACGTCACGCCCATCAAGGTATCAGGACGAGTGGTAAACACGTCTAGGGTGTTGCTTTCGCCCTCCATCTCATACGGGAAATGCACTTCCATACCTGCGCTGCGCCCAATCCAATTGCGCTGCATGGTGATGACTTCAGGTGGCCAGTGACCTTCTAGCTGGTCTAAATCGTCCAGCAACTCGTCCGCGTAATCGGTGATGTTAAAGTAATACATCGGGATGTCGCGCTTTTCGACAGGCGCGCCACTACGCCAGCCTTTACCATCGACGACCTGTTCGTTCGCAAGTACGGTATTGTCAACAGGGTCCCAGTTGACGGTTGAGAGCTTTTTATATACTAAGCCCTTTTTATACAGCTGTAAGAAGAGCCACTGCTCCCACTGATAATATTCAGGGCTACAGGTGGCAAACTCGCGCGACCAGTCGATAGACAGGCCGAGCAATTTTAGCTGCGCGCGCATGTTGTCAATATTGGCAAACGTCCATGCGGCAGGCGGCGTTTGGTTAGCGATGGCGGCGTTTTCGGCAGGCAAGCCAAACGCATCCCAGCCCATAGGCTGCATGACTTCAAACCCTTTTAGGCGATAGTAGCGGCTTAATACATCTGAGATGGTGTAGTTACGCACGTGCCCCATGTGCAGCTTACCGCTAGGGTACGGGAACATCGACAGCATATAGCGGGTTGGTTTGTCCGTTTGCGCGTTGTCTACTTCAAAACGCTTGTCGTCTTCCCATTTGGCTTGCTGCGCCGCTTCTATTGCTTGTGGGTCGTAATAACTGTTGTCGGTTTGATCTACTGTCACGGCATTGCTCATAGTTGGCTCGAAATTTAAGATTTTGAAGGGTAATAGGAGTTTATTTAGATGAAGTAGGATAGCGTAAATTTAGAAAAATTGCGATGGGAGCGCAGTAATAATAGCTGAGTAGAACGTGGTCAGTACAGCCGTAGTAAGATAAAATATTGACTTTGACAAACAAATGTTATTAACCATCAGTTTTCTCAATTGCATTATAAAATGGTTATAAGGCGAAATATGCAAAAATTAGAGGCGGGACAGGTGCTTAAGTACCCTGTCGAACTTTATTTATCAAAAAAAACCATAGTACTTGTTATTGCCCTAGGTTTGTCACTGTTTCCATTGTATTTTTACGGTCTGCCCTGGGCGCAAGAAGATAATGAGTGGTTTGTGATAGTATTCACATGGCTTATGATGGTTATGATTGTCATGGCTGTCCTTTCTATATTAATAGCTTTGATAAAAGGCGAACCTGTACTTCGTATTACAGATGAGGGTATAGATATGCTGCAAGTCTTGCGACGTCCGCAGCAGAAAAAACTCTTATGGCAAGACATTTCTTATATAGATATTGATCACCACGTTATCAAGCATAGTGAGATTTGGATGCTGGTTATTCAGCCCAAGCAAGGTAAGGTCATTCAATACCCCATCAGACCAATGCGGTATCAAAACTATATCTTAAATGAAATGGAAATTGTCAATACGGTACAGCTTGCCTTTGAGGGCAATGCAGCAATACGTTATGAACCAATAGAGTTAGACAGGATCAAATTGGTAACCAAAAAAACCAAATATTTGTTATTGATATTAATTGTGCTGCTGTTGGCAGTTTACTTGTTTGCAGTTTTTAAATAACGTGTCCATTATTTTAACCTTATTTTAAGGAGCATTTATGACCATCACCATCTACGGCATCAAATCATGCAGCACCATGAAAAAAGCATTTACCAAGCTCGATGAGCTGGATGTAAGTTATGACTTTCATGACTATAAAAAGCAAGGTATTGATAAAGCTTCAGTGCAACGCTGGGTCGCGGATTTAGGCATCGATAAAGTGCTTAATAAGCGCGGGACAACGTGGCGCAAACTTGATAACGAACAAAAAGCGGTAGCTGATGCAAGCGAAGATGCTGCCATTGACTTATTGGTGGACAACACCAGCATGATTAAACGCCCGATATGTGAAGGCCAGTACCAAGGGCAAGCGGTATTGTTATGTGGCTATGATGAAGCACAATATCAGGACGTATTTGGTAAATAATGGCTGTGTGAAATAATGGTGTATTGATAGATATTTGTTCAATAGAAGCCTATAATAATGCTAAAAATATGTTGGTTTTATCATTATATTCATTATTATATAAATTTACGTGAGGCGATTATGAACACAATATCTATTAAACGTATGGCAGCCGCTGCCTTAATCATGGCGTTTGGCAGTGTTAGCGCACAGGCTGCCGAAAGTAGCACTAAAATTACTTTTCCTAAAGACAGCTATTGCGGCAGTTTTGCAGGCGATATTCAAAACGGCAAAACCTTTCGCTTGTGGCTCAGCCCGCAGCAAAACTTGGTGGTCAGCAATATTGGTGATGATCAAGTCAGCGTGGCTTATGTTTCGGACGGTAAGGAGCGTCTAGAAGGCGACCGTTATGGTAATGAAACCAGCTTTTATACCAAGCGCAAAGGCAATCATTACATCAAGGTATACGGTACCAGCCATCATAGCGCCATTGATTTTTGTGTGTATTAAGCACTTTTTGATAAAGCGGTTATTTAACTTGTGATAAAAAAAGGTCGTTACTTGTCATGGATAACGACCTTTTTTATGGCTGTCCTTAGCGCTGAACGAACTCAGAATCAGCTCAGTGCTGAATCCACATCACGGCTGATGAGTGTACCCACGCCTTCATTGGTAAATATCTCGAGCAACGTCGCGTGCGGTACGCGCCCATCCACGATAACGGCGCTTTTTACGCCACCACGTACCGCATCGAGCGCGCACTGAATCTTAGGTATCATGCCGCCTGAAATGGTGCCGTCTTCAATTAAGTTATCAACTTTTTTGGGAGTCAAGCCAGTCACAACTTCACCGTCACGACCCAGTACCCCTTTGATATTGGTCAGTAGCATCAGTTTTTCAGCTTGCAAAAATTCAGCCACTTTTCCAGCGACCAGATCAGCATTGATGTTATACGTATTGCCTTCGTTATCGACACCAAGTGGCGCAATCACAGGGATAAAGTTTGAGCTAATTAGCATGTTGATAACGTCTTTATTGACACTGACCACATCACCCACGAAGCCAAGATCGATCGCTTGCGTGCTGCCATCTTCATGGATTTTTTGCATAAGCATTTTTTTGGCACGAATGAGATTGGCATCTTTACCTGTCAGACCGATAGCGCGCCCACCGTGCTTGTTAATCAGATTGACAATCGACTTGTTCACGCTGCCGCCCAGTACCATCTCGACCACGTCCATGGTGCTTTTGTCGGTCACACGCATGCCATCAATGCGGTCAGATTGACGTCCCAGCTCTTTGAGTAGGTTGTCCACTTGCGGGCCGCCGCCATGAACCACAACAGGATGCATGCCGACGGTTTTTAGGAGTACGATATCACGCGCAAAGGAGCTTTCTAGCTCAGGGTCGGTCATGGCATTGCCACCGTATTTGACCACAATCAATTTGTCCTCATAACGCTGAATATAAGGCAGCGCAGTGGTCAGTACTTCGGCGGTAATTTTGGCATCATCTAAATTAAGCGACATGATAAAAAGCTCCTCAAATGGTCAGTCGGTCATAGTAGCATAAGTTGGGTAATAGCATAAATGCAGGATAAGGGGTGGCGGTTACGCCGCCTCAATAGTGGCAATCTGTTCGGCCAAATGGCTATCAAAGGGCTGACAAAGGCGCACAAAACGCGCTTGAATAGCACGTAAGTCGTCCTCGCTATCGCCTGCAAAGCGCACCGTCAAACTGTGACTGGTATTGGATTGACGCAGCACCCCAAACCCATGGGCAAAGTCGAGTCGAACACCATCAATACAGCTGATACGCGTCCCTACGGGTATCAACTCAGCGGCGTCACTGTGCAAGTTGCTCTGTGCTTGGTGCATACAATCACAAGTGTCTGTACTGGGCGATAGGCACCGACAAGAGAGCGTGTCGATCTGAGCCTGTAAGTAGCAGCACAGACGCGTAATGTGCTCAATAATAGAGCAGCTGTCTTGACTCATGGTTGGCAGCGGCAGGTAGTGGTCAGCCGTACTGACCAGCCTTGGCAGATGCTGCGTAATATCGGTTAACTGGCGCTGATGCTTAATACGCGGTGCGCCCCAAACGTCCAGTGTAGGACGCGGCATATTGGCAATGGGATCGCAGGCTGGCGCGTAGGCAAGCCAGAATAACAGGCGCAAACTGGCATAAATGGCGTCATCATAGACCAAAAAATAGCCGTCATTAAAAATAAAATGTCCCGACAGCTCACCTGCAAAAATGGCTGTATCAGGCTCGTTTTGTAATTGATGGCGCATTAGGCTGCTACCTGTCTTGCTCATGACCGCTTCTGCACCTATTGCGGTGATAAGTGGTGCTAAGTGGTGTGCACATTTGACATCGAACAACACCTTTGGCGTGCTTTGATTATGGGTATAAACGGCGTCGCGCAAGCGGCTGGGGCGATCAATAATGGCAATGTGCGCAAGCAAATACAATAGGTGGTCAGGAGCAACCAGCTTGCCGCTGTTGTCAACAATCATTAAGCGATCGGCATCACCATCGAAAGCAAGGCCAATATCTGCGCGGTTTAAGATAACTTCGTGTTGCAGCTCAGCGAGGCGGTTTGGTTCGGCGGGGTCGGGATTGCCCAAAGGAAACTGCCCATCGGGGGCGTCATTGAGCAAGATTACCCGTTTACAAAAGCGGCGAAACAGCAGCGCGGCAATACGTCCACTAGCGCCATGCATACAGTCCACGACGACCGTCATGTTCAGCGGCTGTAGTGCGCCGCCTGTCTTTGGCACGTTGGGATATTGGCTGTTGCTTAAGGTAACAAACACATCAGAAATGGCATCGGCATAGCATCGCGCCACACAGTCAGCTGATAGCGACATACAGGTGCTGTGTTTATTATCAGTATTGATGCGGGCAGTATTGCGGTCATACAGCGAGGTATCCGCACTACCAAGCGACAGCACCGTATCACGGAAGGATAAAATGTCGTCACGGCTGGGGGACTGATGCGCGTGTATCCATTTGACACCCAAAATATCTTTGTGTGAATGGCTCGCAGTTACTATGATGCCGTGACCGTCGTAATGCGCTGCCCAAAGTGCCATCATCGGTGTGGTGACCAGCCCAAGGCAAATCACCTGTACGGAATGACACAACACTTCGCTAAGCTGTTCGGCAATTTCTTGACTGCCGCAGCGGGTATCGTAGCCAATAACCACACGCGGCATTTGCTTAGAAGAGGTTGTCTTTTGATTAGGACGAAGGGACGATGCATCGTCTAAATCAGATGCATCCGTGGCTTGGTACAAAACGCAAAAGGCTTGCGCTAATGCATGGACAAAAGAAGAGGTAAAATGCTGCCGCGCACCGCGAATATCATAAGCACGAAATAAAGAACGCTGCGCAGCAAATGATGGCATTGCCACCTCCTTAATTGGTAACTATTGGCGACCAGAATGCCCAAAGCCGCCCGCACCGCGTGCGCTCTGCTCGCTAAATTCCGTCACCACCTCAAATTCTGGACGCACGACAGGCACAATGACATATTGCGCCATACGCTCAGCAGGCTCTAGCACAAAGTCCGTATCGCTACGGTTCCAAATACTGACCATCAGCTCGCCTTGATAATCGGCGTCAATCAAACCTACCAAGTTACCAAGGACGATACCGTGCTTGTGTCCGAGTCCTGAGCGCGGCAAAATCATACCCGCATAATCAGGATTGTCGATATAAATCGCAAGCCCTGTGCCGACCAGATGCGTGCTGCCTGCTTTAATCGTCAAAGGCGCATCAATGCAGGCACGTAAATCAATACCCGCTGAACCGTCAGTCGCACGGGTTGGCATAGAGAATGCCGCGTCATTAATAATTTTTTGATTTAATACTTTTACTTGAACACTTTTCATAATACACCTAGAAAATAGTAAAACGGATCGAAATAAACAATTGATAAACACAAAAAAGTAGTCTGTTGACCGTCAATCGGACAAACAGACACAATAAGACAAAAAAGTCGTCGTATTTTAAAGGCTATAGTAGCAAGACGCTAGCCAGACCTAGGAAGGATAAGAAACCAACAATATCAGTCACAGTCGTCAAGATAACTGATGCAGACAGGGCAGGGTCAATATTCATGCGCTTGAGCATCAGCGGGATACCAATACCTGAGACGTTTGCGGCGGTCATATTGATGGCGATGGCGCAGGCAATAACTAAGCTGATTTTGGCATCTTGGAACCACAGCTGGGCAATTACGCCCATAATCACCGCCCACACCACACCGTTTATCGCGCCAACCCACATCTCTTTGTTAAACAGCCACCAACGGTTTGACCCCCCGATTTGACCCATTGCCAAACCGCGAATGACGACCGTAAGTGTCTGCGACCCTGCAATCCCGCCCATACTGGCGACCACAGGCATCAGCACCGCGAGCGCCACGACTTTTGCCAGTACCGCTTCAAACTGCCCAATCACCATTGCCGCGAGTAGTGCGGTTGCAAGGTTAATCCCCAGCCACACGCTACGGCTTTTGGCACTGGTCAAAATCGGCGCAAACAATTCTTCATCTTGGCTCACACCCGCCAAGCTTTTCATGGTGCTGTCGACATCATCTTGGATAATCTCCATGATGTCCTCGGCGTTAAGCTGCCCGACCAGTTCATTATGCATATTAATGATAGGCGCAAAGTGAATGTCTTCAGAACGAAAAATCGACGCCGCCTCTTGAATGTCCATACGGTCATTAATAGTAATCGCAGGGTCAATAAAATTTGCGACCAGCTGGCTCTGATCATGTTTAATCAAATCAACCAAGCTCAATAAGCCTAAGAGTTGCTGCGCATTATCCACGACCAGCAGTTCTTGGCTTTGGTCATCGAGCAAATCGTCATTGCCGCGTAGCCAATCTTGGACTTGTGCGAGGGTGATATCGTCCTGTACCTGAATGATATCGGGGTCCATGTAGCTGCCGACTTCCCAATCTTCGTAGGTATCGAGCTTATTGACCTGAATGCGCGTCTCTTCATCGAGGGTCGCCATCACCGAGCTGCGCACCGTGTCATCCACGGTATCGAGAATCTCAGAGATGTCTTGTGCGTCAAGGTCTTGGGTAAATAAAGAAATCTGCTTGGGGGAAATGTTCTCCATTAAAGGCTGGCGGGTATCGTAATCCAGCTCAGCCAGCACTTCACCTTTTAAGCCCTCAGGCACTTGCGCCCATATCAGTGCGCGGTCTTGGGTGGGGAACGACTCTAAAAGGTTGGCAATCTCGTATTTGGACTGTGCCGCCAAAAACTCAGTGATGGCGGCGTAGGCGTCTTCTGCCACCAGCCCTTGTAGATATATCAGCTTATATTCGGCGCTATATTCTAAAGGGTTGTAATCACCCTGTAGCGTGGTTGGGCGCTCAGGGGGTGTGGCAGTCGACATAGTCACTCCAAAAATTATCAATAAAATCAGTAATCACATCAAATGAGTAATGACGTTAAACGTACCCAAAAAATCACATCAACAAGTGGCGCATGTCGTGTGAAATAAAACGGTTTAACAGCACTTAGCGGTTGCCCAGCATAGCGCGGATATTGGCCAAATACTCGTCCGCCACCGCCGCAGGGTCTTTTTGTGCTTTGGCTTTTTTGGCTTTGGCGGGCCAATCGATATGGTCTTCGGGCAGCTCTTCTAAAAATCTTGACTCCGAGGTCACGCGCATCTGCCCACCGCCGCGACGCTGAGAGGCGAGGGTTAAGGTCAGCTCGCGCCGCGCACGGGTGATGCCCACATACATTAAGCGGCGTTCTTCTTCGATGGTTTCACTCAATATCGAGTTGCGGTGCGGCAGCAGCTCTTCTTCTAAGCCCATGATATAGACAAAATCAAACTCCAAGCCTTTTGCCGCGTGCAGGGTCATGAGGTTGACCTTGTTGGTGTTTTCTTCTTCTTGTTGCTGCTCAAGCATATCAAGGAGCACGAGTTTACGAATGATGGTATCAATCGTACGCTCGTCATCCTCATCAGCGCGATTAATCAGCGCTTGGATACTGCTGTAGAGCATCTCGATATTATCAAGGCGGTTTTTTTCTTGTTGCGGGGTTTTGGCATCACCGCGCACAAAGTCGATATAGCCTGTCTCGTCAATCATCTGGCGCACGATGGGCACAGGGTCGGGGTGCTGATCAAGCTCGCGGGTGTAATGCTCGATAAATTCGCCAAATTCTTTAAGCGTACTGTACGCTTTTATCGGCAGTACGTGCCCTAAGCCACCATGCGTACAGGCAGCCAGCAAAGACACGCTGTGTTCTTGCGCGAACAGACCAAGCTTTTCGAGGGTTGCAGGTCCCATGCCGCGCTTGGGCGTGTTAATAATACGCAAAAAGGCACTGTCATCTTCGGGGTTTAAAATCAAGCGCAGATAGCCCATGACGTCTTTGATTTCGCTACGCGCAAAGAACGACTGGCCGCCCGATAGCTTATAGGGCACTTGCATTTGGCGCAGCTGCGCCTCTAGCATACGCGCCTGAAAGTTACTGCGATAAAGGACGGCATATTGCTCCCACTCATTACCAAAGCGCAATTTGTGGGTAACGATTTCTTTTGCCACGCGCTCAGCTTCGTCATCATCGTTACGGCAGTTAATGATGCGGATTTTTTCGCCGTGCCCTTTGTCTGACCACAGCTTTTTTTCAAAGATGTGTTCGTTATTGACAATCACTGCGTTGGCAGCGGTCAAAATGCGGCTGGTCGAGCGATAATTTTGCTCAAGCTTAACGACTTTTAACTTAGGAAAGTCTTCTTTGAGCAGCGCCATATTTTCAGGCTTTGCGCCGCGCCATGCGTAAATCGATTGGTCATCGTCACCAACTACAGTAAATCGCCCTTGCGGACCGACCAAGTATTTAATCATTTCGTACTGCGCGGTGTTGGTATCTTGGTACTCATCGACGAGCAAATAGCGGATACGGTTTTGCCATTTGTCGCGCAGCTCTTTATTTTCGCGCAAGATTTTGGTCGGTAAGACAATCAAATCATCAAAATCCACCGCATTATACGCGCGCAAATTACGCTCGTATAAGGCATACAGCGTGGCAAAAATCATGTCCTCAGGGTCTTCTAAGGTATCAGCGGCTTTTTCTGGCTCGACCAAGTCGTTTTTCCAATCAGAGATAAACTTGATAGCTTTGCCCACCAGTTCGCGACTCTCTGCGCCACTTAAGTTGTCGCGCATCATCAGCTCCATCAAGAGGCGTTTGCTGTCGTCGCTGTCCATGATCGAAAAGTTGCCTTTTAGCGGCGTGTGCATTAGCTCATAGCGCAAAAACTGCAAGCCAAATTGGTGAAAGGTCGAGACCGTCAGCCCGCGCGTTTTTTCACTGGGCAATAGTTTGCCGACACGCGCTTTCATCTCGCGCGCGGCCTTATTAGTAAAGGTTACGGCAGTGATGCGCTCGGCAGGCATGTTGCAATCTTCAATCAGATAGGCGATTTTGCGAGTAATCACGGAGGTTTTGCCCGAGCCTGCGCCCGCCAGTACAAGCAGCGGTCCTGACACATAGAGCATGGCCTCTTGTTGTTTGGGATTGAGTTGACTCATAAATAAACCTACAGCATCAGCAAAAAAACGAAAACCGCCCCGTCAAAGACTGCCAATCGGCAGTAACAACGCAGAACAATCCATAAGGCAATCGGTCGCATACGGCGCGCCTATTATAAAGCAAAATCAAAGACTTTTGGGCGCGGATGCAGGCTTGTTGGCGGCGTTTATTGACGCGGCAGGCACAAAAAAACGGCTGGGAAATCAGGCATTGATGTCCCAGCCGTTTTAAGGGTTCTTAGCTTACTTAAGCGCTTTTGCTTAGCAACGGTATTTACGCATTGTTAAGCTGGCGCGCAGCCTCTAGCGCAAAATAGGTCAAGATGCCGTCTGCGCCTGCACGGCGAAAACCGATTAACGATTCTAAAATCACCGCATCACTGAGCCAGCCGTTTTGAATCGCTGCCATGTGCATCGCGTATTCGCCTGAGACTTGATACGCAAAGGTTGGCACGCCAAAGGTGTTTTTGACTTCACGAATCAAATCGAGGTACGGCTGACCTGGCTTAATCATCACCATGTCTGCGCCTTCGTTGATGTCCATCGCCACTTCGTGCAGCGCCTCGGCACGGTTGCCAAAGTCCATTTGGTATTGTTTTTTGTGCCCGCCTTTGAGGTTGCCAGCGCTGCCAACCGCATCGCGAAAAGGACCATAGTAGGCGGAGGCGTATTTTGCGGAATACGCCATGATGGCAGTATTGGTAAAGCCTTCGGCTTCAAAGGCATCACGCATGGCACGGATACGCCCATCCATCATATCGCTCGGTGAGATAATATCAGCGCCAGCGCGGGCGTGAACGAGCGCTTGCTTAACGAGTACTTCTACCGTTGCATCATTGACCACGTAGCCTTCGTCATCGAGCAGGCCATCTTGACCGTGCGAGGTGTAGGGGTCGAGTGCCACATCAGTCATCACCACCATTTCGGGCACGGCGTCTTTGAGCGCGCTGACGGCACGTGCAGCAAGTCCATTGGCATCATACGCCGCTTCGCCATTGGCGGTTTTTAGGCTGCCATCAATGACGGGGAAGATGTCGATGGTGGTCACGCCTTCGGCAAGCAGTTCTTTAGCGTAATTAATTAACAGGTCAATCGATAAACGCTCAACACCTGGCATGCTTTTGATGGCTTTGCGTTGATTGCTGCCTTCTAAGACAAACACAGGCGCGATAAAGTGCTTGGGATGCAGCTCGACTTCACGAATCATGGCGCGCACATTGTCGTTATAACGCAAGCGGCGCAGGCGGGTTTGCGGAAACTGACGGTTAAAGGTATAGCTCATAAATCAATCCTTATAAGGCTTTTATAAAAGTTGTGATAAATACAAATAAGCACGCATATCATAGACCCAATTGTATGCCAATAGGGCGCTGATAACCAAAAATGCACAAAGCCCCACCCATAGGTGAGGCTTTATAAAAGACCTGTGGTAAGCGTTTGCCTTACGGCTGCGTCGTGGTTTTGGTCAATGTGCCGACAGCTGCATCAGCATTGCCGTCGTTATTGATATCGACCGCATTATCAGGATCAAATGACACTTCGGTCACTGGTGTCTCTGACTTAATCGCAACGGCTTCAGGTACGGTAGCGACACGTGCTGAGCTTGCTGCTTTCACAGCCTCAGTAGCTTTGGTCTTGTCGCTAGTGGCCACGCTGGCAATGTTCGCCAAATTGGTATATTGCGGTGTTGGAATGACCGTCGGTACATCTAGATTCGCCCCACCGCCTAACACTTGATACAGCTCAATTTGACTGATCAGTTTTTGTAGCTCTAAATCTAAGATACCTTGCTGCGTAGAGAACAATGAACGCTGCGCGTCGAGCACGTCTAAGTAGCTATCTAAGCCCGCTTTAAAGCGCGCATTGGCGATATTATACGTTTGCTCATAGTTGTCTTGTAAGCGGTACTGAGCTTTGAGTTTTTCGCCCAATGTTGCACGTGTAGCAAGCACATCGGAGACTTCTTTAAATGCTGTCTGAATAGACAACTCGTAGCTGCTTAGCGCTTGCTTTTGCTCAATCTGTGCGACGTCATAGTTAGCGTCCAACTGACCTGCATCGAAAATGGGCACATTGATACTGGGGCCAAACGACCAGCTGGTAGCACTGCTGCTAACGAGGTCACTTAGACTGCTGCTACTCACCCCAATACTACTCGCAAGACTGATGGTCGGATAATACGCTGCACGTGCTGCCTCAATGTTTGCGCCCGCTGCTTTTAGTGTGTATTCCGCTTGTAAGATATCAGGACGATAGCGCAATAGCTCGCTTGGCAAGCCTGCATTAAATATCGTCTCACTGGTCAGGTTAGTGACCTGTGGTTGGGGTATCAGCGCTTGTGGAATCGGCGCGCCAATCAGATACTGCAATGCGTTACGCGCAGTCAACAAGCTGCTTTGGGCTGTCAGTACAGACAGCTTTGCATTGTCAAGTGCTGCACTGGCTTGCAGTGACGGCAGTTTGGCATCGACACCTGCTGCAAAACGGGCGTTAGTAATACGCAATGACTGCTCGCGACTCTCTACGGTGGCTTGAGCCAGTTGTAGCTGTGCGGCACTATAGCTTAGATTGGCATAGCTTTGTGCGATATTGCTGATTAAGCTGATTTGCGTGGCGTCTTTGGCGGCGCTCGTCGCTAAGAAATTTTGCAAGGCTTGATCTTTTAAGCTAGCAATACGTCCCCAAAAGTCCAATTCGTAACTTGCCAAGCCTAGATTGACATTGTAGCTGCTGCTACTGTTTGAATTTTGGCCTTGACGGGTATAACCTGCCGAGCCATTGATAGTGGGTAAGTCTTCAATATCGGTAATTTGATATTGCGCGCGTGCCTTTTCAATAGCAAGACGCGCACTTTCAAAGTCTTTATTGTTTTCTAGACCCATGGCGATAAGCGCTTTTAGGCGCTCATCGGTATAAAAACTCTGCCAGCGAGTAGCCGCAATACTGGGCTGATTGGCATCGCTGGTGGTTTCTGCATCAAAATTTTCATACGCCTCATTCACAGGAATGTTTGGTTCGGCCAGTACAGGCGTATGGTTGGCTTTAGGAATGGTGTTACAAGCACTGATGCTCATTGCCAATACCGATAGCGCTAAGATACGGCTTGGGCGCACTTTAGAAATACGTGTGCCTGCTACCGTAGCATCGAAGCGTGCAAAGCTCGGACGCGGCTGAATAAAAGAACGAAAACTCATCGTGTATTGTCTCCAAAACTGGCGGGCTGATAAGCGTCATCATCTTCAGGCGGCTTATCATAGTGGTGCGGGAAGATACCCCGCACCCAAATATAGAACATTGGGATAAAGAAAATACCAAGCAAGGTGGCACTAATCACCCCACCAAGCACACTGGTACCAATGGCATTTTGACTGCCTGAGCCTGCACCATTCGCCAAGAATAATGGCACAACACCAATACCAAAGGCAAGTGAGGTCATGATAATAGGACGCAAGCGCTGACGTGCTGCCGTCATGACGGCCTCTTTGAGACTATAACCTTCCTCTTGGTGGTCTTTGGCAAACTCAATAATCAAAATCGCGTTTTTGGCGGACAGACCAACGACCGTCAATAGACCAACCTGTAAGTAAATGTCGTTGGCAAAGTCGCGCATCCACGTAAATAATGCAGCGCCCAAGACCCCAAGCGGGACAACGAGTAGCACAGAGAAGGGGATAGACCAACTCTCATACAGTGCTGCCAAACATAAAAAGACCACAAGAATCGAGATGGCATACAAGATTGGGGCTTGTGCGCCTGATTTTTGTTCTTCTAATGACAGGCCTGTCCATTCATAGCCCACACCTTCTGGCAGCTTGGCAATCATATCTTCCATGGCGCTCATCGCTTCACCACTACTCAAACCTGGCGCGGCTTCACCTTGCAAGTTCATAGAAGAAAAGCTGTTGTAACGGGTGAGGCGCGGTGACGCCATTTCCCACTCGCTGTTTGAGAAGGCATCAAATGAAATCATATCGCCCACATCGTTACGCACATACCACTTGCCTAAGTCTTCTGGATTGGTACGGCTGCTTGGCTCGCCTTGAACATAAACGCGTTTAATACGGCCACGATCAATAAAGTCGTTGATATAGCCTGAGCCCCAAGCGGTTGAAATCACGCCGTTAATATTAGCAAGTGATAAGCCATAAGCAGCAGCTTGCTCTTGGTTCACATTAACTTTGAGCTGGGGGGCATCTTCTTGGCCATTGGGGCGCACTTGGGTCACTTGATCACTTTGCGCTGCCATGCCAAGTAGCATGTTACGCGCTTCTAGTAGGCCATCGTGCCCGATGTTACCCACGTCTTGAAGCATTAAATCAAAGCCACTGGCATTGCCCAGCTCCGTAATGGCAGGCGGTACAAGGGCGAAGACTTGAGCTTCATTAAGCTGGGTGGTAAAGAATCCCATCGCGCGCCCTGCAATGGCTTGCGCTGTGTTTTCATCGCCTGTACGGTTTTCCCAATCGTTTAAGCGTATGAATGCCAAGCCCATATTTTGTCCCTGACCTGCAAAGCTAAAGCCTGCAATGGTAAAGACGGAGGCAACATTATCGGCTTCTTGTTCACTATAATACGTTTCAATCTTATCAAGTACTTCTTGAGTGTCATTGATAGGCGCACCTGCAGGTAGCTGCACGATAGTCAGCATGATGCCTTGGTCTTCTTCAGGCAAGAACGAGCCAGGAATGCGCAAGAACACCAGTGCCATCACCGCGATAATAGCGGCATAGCCGATCAGATACAGCCACTTAAAGCGAAAGCTCTTACCGACAAAACCTTCGTACTTACTACTGGCCTTATTAAAGCTGCGGTTAAACCAACCAAAGAACCCTTTTTGATTATCAAGATTGTTCTTATCATGGCTTTTACTGCGCTTGAGCAAAGTTGCACATAGGGCAGGGGTAAAAATAAGCGCAACGGCGGCTGAGAGCACCATACTGGTAATCAGGGTGATTGAAAACTGACGATAAATAACCCCTGTTGAGCCCCCAAAGAATGCCATCGGTACGAATACCGCTGATAGAATCAAAGCAATACCGATAACAACTTTGCTAATCTCGCCCATCGACTGAATGGTCGCATCTTTAATCGAGATATGCGGGTCTTCTTCTAAGATACGCTCGACGTTCTCGACCACGACAATAGCATCATCGACCAAAAGACCGATGGAGAGTACCATCGCAAACATGGTCAAGACGTTGATACTAAAGCCTGCAACATACAAGACGGCAAACGTACCGAGCAATACTACAGGTACGGCAAGCGTAGGAATAATGGTCGCACGCCAGTTCTGTAAGAACAAGAACATCACCACAAATACCAGCGCGATCGCTTCAAGTAAGGTGTGTACCACTTGCTCAATAGACAGCTTAACGAATGGCGTCGTGTCATAAGGTACCACTGAGGTTAGGCCTGCTGGGAAGTTTTGCTCCAGCTCCGCCATGCGCGCTTCAACAGCTTCACGCGTGTCTAGGGCGTTTGCTCCCGCCGCCAAGCTGATACCCATACCTGCTGCTTGTTTGCCGTTGTATAGCGAGACAACGCCATAGTTTTCACTACCAATCTCGACATCAGCGACATCTCCCAAGCGGACTTGTGCGCCTGAATTGTCTGTTTTTAAGAGGATGTTTCTAAATTCATCAGGTGTCTGCATATAACTTTGGAGCGTCACTGTCGCACTGATAACCTGACGATCGGTGTCCGCAGGTGCTTGTCCGAGCTGACCTGCTGATACCTGCGCATTCTGCGCCGATACTGCACTGACAATGTCTGAGGGCATGAGGCTATAACTGCGTAAGCGCTCAGGGTCGAGCCAAATACGCATGGCATAGGCCGAACCAAACACCTGTACATTACCCACACCTTCTACTCGACTGATTTGATCAACCACATTAGAGTTGACGTAATCGGCGATGTCGTTACGATCAAGGCTGCCATCAGAGATGAAAGCCTGTACCATCAAAAAGCTGCTGGATGATTTATTGACGTTGACCCCTTGACGCTGTACAGATTCAGGCAGTGAGGACATTGCTGCTTGTAGCTTATTTTGCACCTGTACTTGTGCCGTATCGGGGTCTGTACCGTTTTCAAAGGTCAGCGTCGTTGAAGCGCCACCGTTTGAGGAGCTGGATGAGGACATATACATCAGACCATCAAGCCCTTTCATACGCTGCTCGATAATCTGGACAACTGAGTTTTCGACGGTCTGCGCGTTCGCACCAGGATAGGTCGCACTAACCGTAATCGTCGGCGGTGCAATACGCGGATACTGCTCAATCGGTAAGTTTAATACCGATATCACCCCGAGGAGCATGACCAAAATGGCCATAACCCACGCGAAAATAGGGCGATTAATAAAAAAACGTGACATGGTAAATCCCTAAGTCTTTACTATCTTTTGGATAAGGTTAGTTCGCGCCTGCATTGTTTTGCTTTTCTTTTTCTTGCATCTCTCTTGCCGCTTGTACTGGCGTCTGTGAGCGAGGTGCATTAGCAGCAGTGGCTGGTTGCGCGCCTTCCTCTACATAAGGTTCAGTTTTGACTTGTTGTTCAGGTTTGACTTTTGAGCCACCAACAATGACGACCTTATCTCCTGCAGCCAGACCGTCAGTGACGACCCACTTGCCTTCATGCGTACCATTCACGGTTACTGGGCGTACTTGGATGGTGTTGTTACTATCCACGATATACACTTGCGTTTCGCTCTTTGGTGAGCGTGTAATAGCGCTTTGTGGCAACAGTACAGCATTGGTTAAGACGCTTTGTGTCAAGCGTGCAGTGACATACATGCCTGGCAGTAGAATGTTTTTTTCGTTAGGGAATACCGCCCGTAGCGTGACAGCACCTGTTGATTCGTCAACCTTGGCTTCAGAGAGTGCCAACTGACCACGTATTGGATAAACACTGCCGTCTTCTAATACCAATTCAACGCTATTCATACCCGCCTGCGCATTACCACTTGAGAGTTGCTGACGCAGCTTGAGTAGGTCTGAAGATGATTGACTGATGTCAACATAGATAGGGTCAAGTCGTGAGACAGTTACCAATGGATTGGTTTGGCTGGCACTGACGAGTGCACCTGCGGTCACATCTGAGCGACCTGTACGTCCTGAAATGGGCGCACGTACGATGGTACGACTCAAATCTAGTGAGCTGGCGTTTAAGGTGGATTCCGCGGTTTGAATACCTGCCTTCGCGCTTTCGATACCTGCTTGCGCTTGGGCTGCTGCTGCGCGCGCACTATCTATCGCGGCTTGAGCCGTGCGTACCGCGGTTTTGGCCTGCTCGTACTGCTGAGCACTGATGGCGTCGATAGCAACCAGTTTTTCCAATCGGCTCAAATCATCTCGTGCCTGCGCCAATTGCGCCTGTTGACTGACGATTTCGGATTGAGCACTGGCGCGGTTGGCCAATGCCGTTTGATAATTGGCGCGAGCTTGTTGTACCGCAGCCTCACCACTCGCGATAGACGATGTATAGTTGTCAGGGTTAATGCGATAGAGTGGCTGATTCTTTTTCACCACACTGCCTTCGCGGAACAACACTTCATCGATAATGCCGTTGACTTGTGGGCGTACGTCCGCGGTTTGATAAGCAGCAGTACGTCCTGAAAAGGTTTGAACTTGAGGTACCGTTTCAAAGCTGACAGTTTGGACGTTGACGACAGGCGGCGGCATTTGCTGTGCGGCAGCAGCCTCGACGTCGTCATCTTTACTGCTACAGCCGACCAGTACCGCGCTAGAAAGTACAGATGCTATTACAAGCGCAAGATAAGAGTGCTTCATCAATGTCCTCGATAATCTTTTAAAATAAATAAGGGTGGTCTGTTCAATCTGTAGTTAGAAATGACATTTTGAGCGAGTTGTTTATGAGTAAGCATTAAAAAAGTGCTAAATACAGCAACGTATGGACAACGCTTGACACCCATACCCAACAAAAATGCATCAAAGAAGAGAAACTATTATAAACTATAGGGTATACCCAACAGTCAACCCTAAACAGTCTATAGAAAAAGGCGCAAAAAAGCATATAAAAACCTTTTTACCCACGGTTTTGGCTAGAAAGCACCGAAATACAAGACTTACCCCTAATACCTACTGATAACAGGGTTAAGCACAGCTTCATTTATAGATTGTTACTTTTTGTTATGTATTAAATATTTCGCGCAAATTATTCTGAAATGATTGTAAAAATTTGCTTTGTACACAGACTGTAGCCCCTTGTAAAGTTAAGATAAGTTAAGCTTTTACTGTGTAAAGTAACGTATATAGACGTGTGTAAGGTAGGAAGTGTGTGAGTGGCAAACAATAAGCCGCCAGTAAAAAGATATCGTGATGACTGCTTACTAATAAATAAGAAAAAACAGACTATTGTGAATTAATTACAGTGCTATTGCAAGCGTTATACCTTGCCATGCCATGTATTATTATTTTTAAAATATAGAAACTCATGAAAGAGTATAAAAAATGCCGCTTATTTCAATTTAAACGGCATTATCACAATCTAGCTTTGTAACAAACATAGTGCGCTATACCAAGCGTGCGCTGGCAAGCTCGGTCAGTTGATACAAGCCTTGACGATAGCGATTATCAGGCAGTGTCTCTAGCGCCTGTTGTGCCAATGCTGTCTCTTCAAGTGCCCGTTTGCGGCAATATTCTAATGCACCTGATTCGCGCACTAACGCAATCAGCGCCTCAGCATTGTCGGTTTTGCCCGTTTGTACTGCGATACGCAGCTTATCAAAACCTGCTTTATCATTGTCTTTGAGCAGTGCTAGCGCCTGAATCGTTGGCAAAGTCGGCTTGCCTTCTGCCAAGTCATCGCCCAAGTTTTTGCCCATCACTTCGCTGTCGCCGCTGTAATCGAGCACATCATCAATGATTTGAAATGCATTGCCAAAATGCTGCCCAAAGTCTGCCAGCGCCTGCAAATGCTCGGTTTTGTTTTGCAAAATTGCCGCCCCTTGCGTCGCCATCATAAACAGGCGTGAGGTCTTACCGTCAATAATGGCAAGATAATCTGCCTCGGTTGCGCTCGGGTTGTGCTGATGCTGGAGCTGCAATACCTCACCCTCAGCAATGTCGCACGTACCGTCTGAAAACAGCTGTAACAGCGGTAGGCTTTGAAAGCCGACCAGCAAATTAAACGCGCGCGCAATCAGATAATCACCAACCAAAACGGCGGTGGCATTGTCCCACGTCGCATTGGCGGTCGGTTTGCCGCGGCGCTGACCCGACTCATCAATCACATCATCGTGTACCAGTGTTGCGGTGTGCAGCATCTCGGTGATGGCTGCCAGATGCATCGCCTCTTTGGATGGTGCATCGTTTAGCATACGCGCGCAGAGCAGGGTAATCAGTGGGCGCATCCGCTTGCCGCCCGCATTAATCACATGCTGTGAGACACTCATCACCAGCTGTACTTTAGAATTAAGACTGCCAAATACTTGCTTGTCCATAATCTCAAAATCATCAGCGACGATGCTTTGGATATCGGCGTAGCTTAAAGATGTTGGCGCGGTCGATGGGCGAGATAATGAAGTATCGGTCATAAAAATATCGTCACAATCAAAAAGGGCAAAAGAAAATTATCATAATAATAAAGGCGTTTAGAAAAGCGCACAGCCAAGCACGCGCCAGTCTAACAGGCGCTCATAATAGCATAGCCCTTATGTAAACAAAGGGCGAATCGTGCAGGCACCTACAAAATAGCGATAAACCAGCACAATACTAAGACAGTCATTCATGCACTGCGCAATTTTTAGCAAAAAGTCTTTGCTTTACTTGATTTTATCGTGAAAAAAACGTAAAATTTTGCCTTTAATTTTTCCCTGTCGTGTTCGTTGATGAAGCGCTGGTATCAAATCAGCCACGGCACACGGGTTAAGCGGAGTCATATCATGTACGCAGTAATCAAAAGTGGTGGTAAGCAGCACCGTGTTGTTGTTGACGAATTGCTAAAAGTTGAGCTACTAAAAGCTGAAGCTGGCGACACTGTTAAAGTTGAAGACGTATTGATGGTTGTAGACGGTGATGACGTAAAAATCGGTCAGCCAGTCGTTGAAGGCGCAAGCGTTGAAGCAGAAGTAGTGAAGCACGGTCGCGGCGAAAAAGTTCGCATCATCAAGCATAACCGTCGTAAGCACTACCACAAAGAGCAAGGTCACCGCCAATGGTACACCTTGTTAAAAATCAAAGCCATCAACGCTTAATATTAAGTACTACTGTATTTTAAAAGTTTTTTAAAACTATTGTATGCTGATATAAGTCTTTAGGCTTTAACGATATCGCACCGCGATACTCACATTAACAAGGAGATTTTCTCATGGCACATAAAAAAGCTGCCGGCTCGACTCGTAACGGTCGTGATTCAAACCCAAAAATGTTGGGCGTAAAAGTATTCGGCGACCAAGCTGTTGTTGCTGGTAACATCATCGTACGTCAGCGTGGCACTGAATTTCACGCAGGTGAAGGCGTAGGCATGGGTCGTGACCACACGCTATTCGCTTTAAATGACGGTGTTGTTAAATTTGCGACTAAAGGCAAATTCAACCGCCGCTATGTTAGCGTTGAGAGTGCATAAGCACTGATATTATAAATGTACCGCTACTTTGAGTAGTCGCGCATTTATATAAAGAGCCTTCATGACTTAGGTTGTGAAGGTTTTTTTATATCTAAGCTGTTTTTAACCAACAAAAGTAGGCATAAATACCGGTAGATTAAAGGATAGAGTGCCGTTACAAGGCTGTAGCAGGCGTGTAGTATTGATTGCAATTGAAGACTAGGCGCGTAATAAAAAAGCTGGCACACTGTGCTTATCGATTGGTAACAGGCTGATTGGCTGACTTTGTTTAATCAATATTTATTGATTAATGGCCTATTTATCATGGATTTAGGACGCGTGATTAAACGCCATAATCGAGGTTAGACACAGCGTGGTTTAGATGTGTAAGTCTGCTACCAACAACAAGTAAACCGCAGTTAACTTGCTGCCTTTTAGACAATGATAATTTGCATATTTATTTTTTATTATGAGAGGACAAACCATGACGGTATCAACCCACAGCACAGTAAAACAAAAAATTATGAGTGGTGCATTAGCAGGTGCATTGTTGACGACGATTGGGGTCGCCGCACCGATGGCAGCGATGACCCAAAGCGCCAATGCAGCAGCAGCTGATAATCTAGTCGCGGCAAAACGCTTAAACGATTTACTTAGCAACACCAAAAGTATGACTGCAAACTTTACGCAAACCACCAAAGGCGCAAAAAATGGCACGTTTAGTGGTTCAATGAATGTGCAACGTCCGAACCGCTTTCGCTGGGAAACCAAATCACCATCAGAACAGTTGATTGTAGCGAACGGCAATGCGCTATGGGTCTATGATAAAGACTTAGAGCAAGTGACCAAGCAAAAGGTCGACAATCAAGTGGGTAACACACCAGCGCTATTGTTGTCAGGCGATCCTGATAAAATTGATAAAAACTTTAAAATCACGCAGCCGTACAACAGCAAGAACTACTATGTGCTATATCCAAAGTCAAGTGATGCCAACTTCAAAAACTTATCCGTGAGCTTTAGCGGCGGTAAACCTGTAATGATGGTGCTTAATGATTCGCTCGGTCAAACGACCTCAATCAAGTTTAGTAATATCAAGCTTAATTCAAGCATCAGCAGCAGTCAGTTTAACTTTACGCCACCAAAAGGCGTGGACGTGATTAATCAGTAAATACGTACGCACGCGCATTATGATAGAAAAGCAGGCCGTTGGGTCTGCTTTTTTTGTATGTGTTTGTCCTTCTATCGTGTCGAGATAGGTGAGTGCGTGCTAAGATGTGAAGCGGCTAAAAATGCCAATGACTAGTAGAACAATTTTTATGATGGATAAGGATAAGAGCATGAGCGAGCAAACCAGCGCTAACAATTACGATAACGATAACATCATTGCCAAAATTATTCGTGGTGAGATTCCCTGTCATAAGGTTTATGAAGACGACAAAACATTGGCATTTATGGACATCATGCCGCAAGCAACAGGACACGTCTTGGTCGTACCAAAAGCGGCCGCAGTTGAGCTAAGCGACTTGGCGCTCGAAGACGCCACTGCGGTCATCAGTACTGCTAAAAAAGTCATGCAGGCGCAGCGCGAGGTTTTTAATCGTCAAGGTATCGTACAGATGCAGCTGAATCATGCCGAAGCAGGGCAGTCTATTTTTCATTATCATATGCATCTGATTCCAACCAGCATCCATGAGCTTGGCAAGCACGCCAATCAAAATGCTGACCATAGCGAATTGGCTCAGCTCGCTACCCAATTGGCAGCTGCTATTGACGCATAAGTTTTATCGTTCGTGTAGACCATTGGTTCTATCCTTCATTCCGCCAATATCGTTGTAGCCGTGTTATGATGCGCGGCTATCTTTTCGCTCAGTCATGCGCGCGCATCACTGGTTTTATTCTTTTAGCGCAGCAACAGCGCCTCATACAGTCAGCTTTCTTGTGAAAAATACTGCTATACCCAACTCCCGCGCCGAGACAGTGCCTGCGCCCGATCCGTCTTGGCTTGTTAAACTTACCATCGGCATGATTGGCATGTTTGCCTTTTTGCAGGTCTATTCTATTCAAGCGATTTTGCCCGTGTTAATGGTGGATTTTTTAGCGACCGAAGTGCAGGTCGGTATGATGGTGGGCGCAACGGTAATGGCGATTGCGCTGATGTCCCCCTTTTTGGGGATGCTCTCAGACGCCATAGGGCGCAAGTCCTTTATCGTTGGTGCGCTCTTGTTCTTAGCCATTCCTACGGCGCTGATTGCATTAAGTCCAAGTATCGGTTGGCTCGGCGTGTTGCGCTTTTTACAAGGGTTGTCCGTCCCAGGCATTACGGTCGTAACGATTGCCTATGTGGGCGAGGAGTTTGAGGGCAAGGCGCTGACCAGCCTGATGTCTTTTTATGTGTCAGGCACAGTCTTTGGCGGCTTTATGGGGCGTTTTTTACTGGGGCATATGCACGAATGGATCGGCTGGCGTAATGGCTATTATGTGATGGGTGTGATGACGCTCATCGGTGCGGTATGGGCAGCTAAGACCTTGCCGCAGTCGCGCCGCTTTGTACCCAATGCCAACTTTGCCTCCGCCATACAGACCCTTGGCGCGCATTTAACCAACCGCTATGTGGTGACCGCCTGTTTATTGGGCGCATGCGTGCTGTTTTCACTGGTTGGCTGCTTTACCTTTATCAATTTGCATTTGGCAGAATCTCCTTACTTTTTGAGTACTGGAGCGTTGGCCAATATCTTTGCCGTTTATCTGATTGGTGTGGTCATTACGCCGCTATCGACGCGCTTATTGCAGCGTTTTGGAGCAGCGCGTACCGTGCGAGCTGCGGTGATGATGTCGATGTGCGGCGCACTGATTACGCTCGTGTCGCCGCTGTGGGGCATCGTCGTTGGTTTGACGATTATGTCTTCAGGCGTCTTTATTACGCAGTCGGCGACCATCAGCTATATTGCCGTAAATGTCAAAACAGGACGCTCATTGGCATCAGGTCTGTACTATATGGCGTATTACGCGGGTGGTACGATAGGTGCGTGGGCATGCGGCATAGCGTATGCCGCGGGCGAGTGGGGTTGGACGGTGGCGCTGCTCTTATGCGTGCAAACCTTAGCCTTATTAATCGCAAGTTTTGGCATGATTAAGACCAAACGCGCCCGCTAATGGATTGCTTGTTTTTATTTTATATTCAACACGCCCTATATCAAGACAATAAAGCGCGCTGTCAGCGTATCAGAAGAAGACCTTGGCGAGTATGACAAAGCGCAAACGCGTACGGGCAAGGATGTCTGTATTAGCCGCTTTACTTTGCAGTTACTTTTTCATACCATCAACGTGTTAGTGATTTTTTGCAGGCGCTTGTCTGCTTTTAATCGCTTGACAATGATGTCACTGCGCCCTGCGCTTATACAAGGAAGTTGCCCATGTCTTTAGCCTATATGGCTGCGCCTGATGCGTACGTCTATCCACTACTTATCAAACAGCTGTTAAACCGCGCTAAGACGGTCTCTTTAGACCAAGAAATTATCTACGCGGACAAGCACCGCTTTCGTTACGCCGATTTTTTTGGCCGCATTGCCAAATTGGCGAATGTGCTGGCTGGTCTTAATCTCGAAGCAGGTGATGTGGTCGCGATCATGGATTGGGACAGCCATCGTTATCTTGAATCCTACTTTGCTGTGCCAATGTCGCAATATGTTTTGCAAACCGTCAATATCCGCTTATCTCCAGAAAAAATCCTCTATACCATCAATCATGCCAAGCCCAAAGTTTTACTGCTCAATTCTGAATTTGCGCCGCTGGTCAAAGACTATCAATTTGACAACTCCAGCATCGAGCATATTATTTGGCTCGATGACAATGGCGTGAGTGCAGACAGTGTGTTTGACGCTTCGCAGACGCGCTTGATAGGCGAGTACGAGACGCTACTTGATAACGCCAGCGATAGCTTTGATTTTCCCGATTTTGACGAAAACACCATCGCTACCACTTTTTACACCTCAGGCACGACAGGCGATCCTAAAGGCGTATTTTTTAGCCATCGTCAGTTGGTACTACACACTATGGCGGAGGCCGCGTCGCTCGGTATTCTGCCTGACAAGCAAGGCGTGAGCTATGGTGATGTGTATATGCCTATGACGCCGATGTTTCATGTACACGCATGGGGATTTCCGTTTACTGCCACCATGATGGGACTCAAACAGGTATATCCAGGACGCTATGTCCCCGAGCGTTTGCTCGACTTGATAGTCAACGAAAACGTTAGCATCACCCATTGTGTGCCAACGATCTTACAAATGCTGCTGAAAGAAGCGCAGAGTCAGACTGTGACATTTAATGGCTTAAAAATGATTATTGGTGGCTCGCGCTTGACCGAAGGCTTAGCAAAGACGGCGTTGGCACAAGGCATTGAAGTATACACAGGCTATGGCATGTCTGAGACCGCACCACTGATTAGCTTAAGTGACTTTAGTCTTAATGAAGCAGAGAAAACGGCAGAGGACGACATTAACCGCCGCTGTATGACGGGCAAACCCATTTTAATGGTCGATGCCAAAATCTGGGGAGAGGACTACACGCAGCCACTCATTGGCGAAAACAAAACGGGCGAGCTGGTCTTACGTGCCCCATGGCTCACACAAAGCTATTTTAAAAACGAGGATAAGGGCGCGGAGCTGTGGGCGCATGGTTACATGCACACTCAAGACATCGCCTATATGACCAGTGCAGGTACAATAAAAATCACTGACCGCTTAAAAGATGTGATTAAATCAGGCGGCGAGTGGATTTCTTCTTTAGAGATAGAGACCATTTTGTCTTTACATCCTGCTGTCGCGGACGTATCTGTCATTGGCGTGCGTGATAAAGAGTGGGGCGAGCGTCCCTTGGCATTGGTGGTGCTCAAACCTGACTGCCAAGACACTACCGCCGCAGACATTGCCAAAGTCGCTGAGCAAGCAGTCAGCCGTGGCATCATTCCAAAGTATGGCGTACCCAGTCAGTTTAAATTCGTAGATGAGTTGCCTAAAACCTCGGTCGGCAAGCATGACAAAAAAGTCATGAGAGAGATGTATGGTGATGGCTAATAGCAGCGTTTACTGTGGCTGAGGCTAAGAGATATAGGAGCGTTTATATAAAGACAGAGACTCATTTGTGTACGCATTTGGTAAATAACGTAACAATCGCTCAATTTTGCAAGAAAGTATGCCAAAATATTACTTGAGTGACCATTTGACGGCCTTTTACACGTATTTGGCGTACGCCGATTGTAATGCCATAGAGTATGTAAAAGTATAGACACATTTATCCAAGGAACAATCACAAAAAAGTAGGAAGAAAGTGAATAACCGCTTGATATCCCGCGGATTGTGACGCTTGTTTTTACCTTTATTTAACATGAAAGGAACAAGATAACCATATTGGTAGCATTCCTTACAATATCCCTGTAATGGTTACACAATGGCAAATAAAATCACGATTTAGTAGCGTGACTTTTGGCAGCAAACTTGTTTTAATCTGCTGCATAAGGTGATTGTTTAAAATTCAAGCGAAAAAGGCAGCACCGTTGTTAGTCTTAGACATTTTTTAGTCTTAGACATATTGTTCTATATTTGAGGAGCACGACATGAAATTAGTTAAATTGACCGCTGTATCTGCAGCTGTATTGGTATCTACTGCGGCAATGGCTGCTGAGCCTGTGGCTTATGGCTATAATGAAGATGCGGGCGTTGTTCGTAATACTACTGGTGCTGTTGTTGGTGGTACCAAGACTTTCTTTGATACGGTTACACATCCAGCCGCAGTAAGTGCTGAAGTAGGTACACTAGGTTATGGTGCAAACGTTGCTTGGGGTCTGAACGATAAGACTGAAATCCAAGCAGGTTGGGCAGGTGGCGATGTTGCTGATTTATTTGGCGGCGACTTTGATGCAAACGACGTAAACTACGATGTAGATACAGATTTCAGCAACCCATACTTAGGTGTGCAGCTACGTCCAGCAGCCAACTGGTTCACAGTAGGTGCAGGTATCATTGTTCCTGACAACGATATTACTGCTACTGCTAATGCAGAAGACGCAGGTGAAAATGGTTATTATCCAGTAGACGGCGCCCGCTATTATGTAGGTACGCCAAATGCTGACGCAGATTTTGACTTAACTCGTGGTGATTTAGCTGAAGTTGGCAGTGTAACTGCTGAGTTAGAACACCGTAATAAATTAGCTCCTTATGCTACCATTGGCTTCCGTCCAAACATCACCAATAACTTTGGTGTATTCGGCGAGCTAGGTGCAGCATATCTAGGTAAAACTACTGCTAAAGTGAACGCCAGCGGCGCAGGTGGTGCATTGGCTGAGGAAAAAATTAAGCAAGAATTAGAAGATGAAGACTACCTAGAGTGGATGCCAATCGTTAAATTAGGTGCGACTTACCGCTTCTAATAAGTGACTGGTTGATACCAAGACAGAAAAAGCGACCTAGTGGGTCGCTTTTTTTGTGCGTGATGGTTTTTAAAATTGTGTTAAGCAGTGTTTTGATAAACGATTGCCATACTGGACGTATGCGTGATATGCACAGTATGACTATCTAGTATCAAGCTGATCGGTGCAGTTGGTTTGTTGCTGACAGTAATCAACGCTGCGACCAAATGTGGATAATAGATACCCAAGCCTTGCGCCAGCGTATACTGATGGATTTTAATCAAGCTTTCTTTAATTTGCCACAGCCATTGACTGACCTGTGCACGCTCATTAATCGATAACGCTTGCAGCTGGCGAATATCATCAGCATGATAAAAACGCTGGGCAATGCGCCATTTGACGGCTTGTGTTTCTATATCGATGCCTACTGCGCCCATTTTGGATAATGCCACCGCAACCGAATCACCTGAATGACTAAAACAAACGTAATAGCCTGTGTTTACCAAGCGGTAGGGAAAGCGGCTGTCATTAAGCGTATCAACGATAGCTAAATCGTCCAATAAATAGCGCAGTAATGAACGCACGCCTGCACGTTGTCTTTGACGCTTTTGGCGGACTTGTGTGGGCGCATCTTGTTCGATGGGTAGTATATATTGCCATAAGCACTGAGACAGTGTCTGGCGAGTGTATTTGTCACTTACAAACGGTACTTGCCAATGTATATAGGCTGGAGACGCAACTGGCATGAGCTTTGCGCTGGCGTAATGGGTATGATCATTTAGGCGCGTTACGCTTATAGAAGATAGATCAAAGGGCAGGGCGTTGGCAGTCATAGGCACATGATACAGTCAAAAAGGCATAAAAAAACCCAATCATGGTAGCATGATTGGGTTTTTTTGAGCTGAGTTTTTATAGCGGTTTATAAATGCAAAGCCGCTAATTCAGTCATCACTTGCCAATTAATAAGACAGTTCAGCGCGGCGGTTTTGAGCATAGGCCGCTTCGGTCGTGCCTGTCGCTACAGGACGCTCTTCACCATAGCTAATGGTTTGGATATTGGCAGTCGATACACCTTGGCTGGCAAGATAGTTGGCAACTGAACGCGCACGACGCTCGCCCAATGCCATGTTGTACTCACGACTACCACGCTCATCGGTGTGACCTGCAATCATCACGCCAGCGGCTGGGTTGCTGCGTAGGAGGTTGGCATGTTGGCTAAGAACGGCAACCGCTTCGGCATCAAGCGCGCTACTGTCAAAAGCAAAGTTTACAACAGCTTGTAAGTTGTCTGCCGCAGTGACAACAGCGTTTGGATTATCAACAACTACGGCACCTGCATAGCCAACTTGGCCTGCGGGTACGCCAAGTGGTGCTACCACAACTTCTGACGTTGTGCGCTTGGTTGCACAGCCTGTTGTGATAGCCACAGCAGTAGATAATGCGGTTAACGCAGCGATTTTAGCAATACGTGTAGACATGGTTTTCTCCTGAATTTTAACAGCGGTATGTTTTATAATCTGACTTATAATGAATGCGCTACAATAGCTACTCATATTAAAATCAGTGTTAATTTATGTAAGTAGCATTACTGTAAATAATGTCAAAGTTTGCTGAGTATTACAATATAACTTTGGTAGCAAAAATGACATTTAAATACGTACATAATGCTCAATATTTTTATTAAGGTATATTTTTTCTATCATGCATTTATTATCAGCTATACGCCAGTGCTGCTACATGCTAGGGTAAGGACAAAGACGCAGGTTAAATGCCCGCGTTTTTATTTTTTATCGCCACGTTTTTTATCATAATTATAGGAATGACCATGGCTAATAATGACTCTCAAATCATCGATACTGCTGTACCTGATGCGCCTGCGCACCAGCCTGAACCACAAAAAATATATCTGCGTGACTATGAAGCACCAAAATATACAATCGAAAATGTCGCGCTGGATATTCGTCTGTTTGAAGACGATGCGACGGTCGAAGGACGTCTACAAATCACGCGAGACGTGGCAGGCGAGGTGTCGCTGTACGCAGAAGATATGCACATTGAGGCGCTGTATATTGATGATGCGCGTGTGAATGACAGCGCTTATACGCACAGCGATGGCCGCTTGACGCTGCATGATGCGCCAGCGACATTTGAGCTACGCACAGAGGTGCGTATTTGCCCGCAGACCAACACGATGCTAGAGGGCTTATATAAAGCAGGTACGGGGGACGAGACCATGTTCGTCACTCAATGTGAGCCTGAAGGTTTTCGCAGAATCACGCCGTATCCTGACCGCCCTGACGTATTGTCGGTATTTACCACACGTTTGGAAGCGGACAAGCGCTATCCGACGCTACTTGCCAACGGTAATTTGGTTGAGCAAGGCGAGGTGGCGGACGCGCCTGAGCGCCATTACGCCATCTGGCATGACCCCACGCACAAGCCCAGTTACTTATTCGCCTGCGTGGTGGCGAATCTAGACGTATTGACCGACCATTACACCACGAGCGATGGACGCGAGGTGTTGCTTGAGGTGTATGCCAAGGCGGCAGACATGGATAAATGTCACGTGGGTATGCAAGCGCTCAAAGACGCCATGGCGTGGGATGAAGACAACTACGGCTGTGTTTATGATCTCGACCGTTATATGATTGTGGCGGTCAGTCAGTTTAATATGGGTGCGATGGAAAATAAGGGCTTAAATATCTTTAACACCGCGTGCGTGCTCTCAAGCCCTGAAACCACGACCGATGCACGCAGCTTTAATGTCAAAGCCGTCATCGCGCACGAATATTTTCATAACTGGACGGGCAACCGCATCACCTGCCGCGATTGGTTTCAGCTGTGCTTAAAAGAAGGCTTTACCGTGTTTCGCGACCAGTCGTTTTCTGCCGATCAGCAGTCAGCAGCGGTGCAGCGTATTGACGATGTCGCGACCTTGCGTGCTTACCAGTTTAATGAAGATGCAGGTCCACTGGCGCATCCTGTACGTCCTGAGAGCTTTGTTGAGATTAATAATTTCTACACCACGACAGTATATGAAAAAGGCGCAGAAATCGTGCGTATGCTCGCTAATATGCTGGGTAAAGAAAAATTCCGTCAAGGTACGGATGAATATTTCCGCCGTTACGATGGGCAGGCGGTGACGGTTGAGGACTTTTTATCGGCGCTGAGCGTTGCCGATGAGCGTGTATTGTCGTTTATCGATTGGTATCGTCAGCCAGGCACCCCTGTGGTCTCAGGGCATCAAAATTATGATGCCGAAACGCAAACGCTTGAGATTACCTTGACGCAAAAGACGCGCCATGTAGCTGGTTTTGACGCACCAAAGGCACTACCCATTCCTGTCGCAACGGCTGTGTTTGATAAAGACTCAGGGAAAATCGTCGCCGAAGACATGCTGCTGCTCGATAAAGAGACGCAGACTTATCGCTTTGATAATATCACGGGCGCGCCTGTGGTATCGCTACTGCGCGACTTTAGCGCGCCTGTGCAGCTGAACTTTGACTATCAAGATGCCGACTTGGCGTTCTTATTGACGCATGAGACCAATGGTTTTAACCGCTGGCAGGTGACGCAAATGCTGGTCAATCGCATCTTGCTACAAAACCATGCACCAGCAGTTTATCTAGATGCATTAGCAAACACGCTACCAAACTTAGCAAAAGAAGACGCCATGCTGGCGGCGCGTCTGCTCGATATTCCATCTCCGCGCGAGTTGGCATCGGGCATCAGCACCGATTACGATCCAGATGTGGTCAAAGCCAAGCGCGATGGCTTGTATCAGCAAGTCGCGACGCATTTGGCGGACGTGTGGCAGCCACTTTATGAGTCAATGCCTATCACTGACTATGATGACAGCGCCGAGGCGCGTAGCATGCGTGCGCTGCGTAATGTGGTGTTAGATATGGCATTAACCGCAGGTGTTAATAACGCGGCAGAGTGGACGGTGCAGCAGTATGAGTCGGCGGCCTGTATGACTGAACGCTTTGGCGCGCTCAAGGTCTTGGTGGATCATCAAGTATCAGGCTACGAGGCGCAGCTGCATGACTTTTATGAGCGCTTTAAAGCCGATGACTTGGTCATTGATTTGTGGTTTAGCGCGCAGGCATCGGCAGAGCAAGTCAGTGTTGCTGACATCGAGGCACTGCTCGCGCATCCTGACTTTGATTGGAACACGCCCAACCGTGTGCGCTCAGTCATCAGCGCCTTTACCACCCAGCCTACGGTCTTATGGACGCCTGAAGGCTTGGACTTATACACCCAAGCAGTGGCAAAGCTGGATGAGAGCAACCCTGTGATTGCCTCACGCTTGGTACAAGTGCTGGCTCGTTGGTACACTTTAGTACCGAGTAAACGCGAGATGGCGCAGCGTCATTTGCAAGCGCTTAGAGACAAAGCGCAATCTAAGCACGTGCGTGAAAGCTTGGACAGTGTATTGGGCGCGGCAAACCGCTAATTTTGGTGAAAGGTGATAACTATACGGTGCTGCTGAAACCATAGGGCAGCGCTCTATACTTAACGATACATCCTTATCGTGAAATCGTTTTTTATCAGGCAATAATTGTAAAATCCCAGCCAAAAAAAAGCCCATCGTCTGTGATGGGCTTTTTTGTGTGTTATGCAATTAACGGTTTGGCAATACGTCTTTGATGGTGTCGCGCAAGTTGTTTAGCGCGGCGACCGTGCTTTCCCAGTCAAGGCAGCCATCGGTGATTGATTTGCCGTATTCTAACTTGCTGAGGTCAGCAGTTAAGTCTTGGCGCCCGCCTTTTAGGTGGCTTTCAATCATCAGACCAATGATAGATTTGTTGCCATTGGCGATTTGCTCAGCCACGTTTTGGATGACCATCGGCTGCAAGTATGGGTCTTTGCCTGAGTTGGCATGACTTGAGTCAATCATAATTTTGGTGCTGGTTTTGCCTTTTTCTAGCTCGTTTTCTGCTTGGGCAACCGCCGTTTCATCATAGTTTGGCTTGCCGTTACCGCCGCGTAGTACCACGTGCGCGTATGGGTTGCCTTTTGATTTGATGATAGACACTTGACCGTCTGAAGACAGACCAAGGAAGCTGTGACCTGCTTTGACCGCTTGCATGGCGTTAACCGCAACTGTCATACCGCCATCAGTACCGTTTTTAAAGCCGACTGGGCAAGACAAGCCTGAGCTCATTTCGCGGTGCGTTTGGCTCTCGGTGGTACGCGCGCCAATCGCTGACCAGCTGATTAGATCTTGGATGTACTGCGGCGTATTTGGGTCAAGCGCTTCGGTGGCACAGGGCAGACCTTTTTCATTGAGGTCAATCAATAGCTTACGCGCGGTACGCAGGCCTTTTTCAATATCAAAGCTGTCGTTCATGTCAGGGTCATTAATCAAGCCTTTCCAGCCGACGGTGGTACGCGGCTTTTCAAAATAGACACGCATGACGACAAAGATAGAGTCTTCAATCTCTTTTGCCAATGTGGCTAAGCGGTCGGCATACTCGTGCGCGGCCTTGATGTCATGGATGGAGCAAGGGCCGATAACCACAAAGATACGCTTGTCTTTGCCATCCAAAATGTTTTGGATGGTTTGGCGACCGTGCAATACAGTATTGTATGCTGCGTCGGTGAGTGGTAGCTCTTTTTTTAGCTCGCTTGGGGTAATCAAAGGAATGAATTGTTCAATATTCACGTCATCAATATCTGCATTATGAGTAGCTGGTGTTGTCATGATTATCTGTCGTCTAGCTAATGAATAGGAGTAATCCATTATGCGGACAAAACCTGAGGTTGACAAGCGTTGTCGCAAGTTAATTCCCTGATAACTGGAATGTGAAAAACAAAACTTTGTTATACTTGCGGGTTATTTCCCCTTTATATTGATTGCATCAGACATTAAGAGCCTGCTATGAGTGATTCGACATCCTTGCCCGCTGTGCCAAATGCCGCCACAGCATCCAACCCGCCATTGATTATTGGTATTGTCGCTGGTGAAGTGTCAGGCGACAGCTTGGGCGCAGACTTTATGCGGCAAATGAATGCGCTGCGCGGCGATATCGTGTGGGTCGGTGTTGGCGGTGACAAGATGCGTGCTGAAGGGCTGCACAGTATTTTTCCGCTAGAGCGCCTTGCGGTCATGGGCTTGGTGGAAGTGCTCTCTCAGTTGCCCGATTTGCTCCAAGCGCGCCGTGAGCTGCTGGAGGCATTTGCCAAAGAAAAGATTGATTGGTTCGTTGGCGTAGATGCGCCTGACTTTAACCTGCGCGTAGCAAAAAAGCTCAAGCCCAAAGGCGTGTTTTGCGTGCAATATGTCAGCCCATCTATTTGGGCATGGCGTGAGTCGCGCATTCACGGCATTATGGCAGCGACGCATCTGGTCTTGTGTTTGTTTCCTTTTGAATTACCTGTTTATGAGCGTTACGGACATCCTGCCGTATGTGTGGGGCATCCGCTATTGCATACGCTAGATAAGGCACTGATTGAGACGCCAATGATGAAACAGCGCAGTGCTTTGGTGTGGCATCATGATGGCTTGCAGCAGTATTTTACCCAGCGCTTTGAGGTGGTGAGTCATTTAATCTGCGTGATGCCAGGTTCTCGGCGCAGTGAAATCACCGCAATTTTGCCGCCGATGCTTGAAGGCATTCAAAAACTGCTGATACTTGACCCAGAGCTGTGCTTTATCATTCCGACTGTCGACCAAAACCATCAATATATCGTACAAGATATTGTAGATAGTTATCCAGAGGCGATGCAGCAAGCCATTGTCGTGGTGTACGATGCCTCGCAGCCAAACTTTAGCCAACAGGCGATGGCAGCGGCGGATTTGATATTGTTGGCCTCAGGGACGGCCACGCTTGAAGCGATGTTACTTGAACGCCCGATGGTCGTGATGTATCAGCTGAACAACTTAACGTATCAAATCGCCAAGCGTCTGGTGAAAGTTCCCTATGTGGCGCTGCCTAATATTTTGGCGCAAGACATGATTGTGCCTGAATTGATTCAAGAGGACGCCAATGGCGCAAATATCAGCCGCACCATCAAGCAGCAGCTACAATCACGGGCTTATGAAGAACAGCTGCGTGCGCTTATCGCGACCAAAACCACACTTGAGCAGCAAAGCAACCACAGCCCAGCAGACAGTGTGATTGAGGCGTGGTATCTGCATGAGCATGCGCAGCGTCGCTCAATGTACCAATAACCGCTGTGTTTATGGTAATCCGTATTTCATATCAATGATGAGTAAGAGCCTATTTATGTCAGTCGAAGCGATGATAGAGATTTATGAGCAGATAACGCACGTCATGCATCAAGGTCAGTGCATTAGCCTTGCCGCGCCAATCACATTGACAGGGAAGCTGCATCCGCAGGCGATTGATGCGTTTTTTGTGCAAGAACCAAAAGAGATGCTGCAAATCGGGATAGATGAAGCAGGGCGTGGGCCATTACTGGGCAGTGTGACGGTCGGAGCAGCAATATTACCCGCGTCGTGGTCAGGCTTGATTGAGGAGGGCGTGTTAAACGAGACGCCGCTCAGCATTTTGACCGACTCCAAAAAGCTCAGCGAAAAAAAGCGCGATACGCTGTATCCATTGGTGCAGCAGCACGCACTTGGTTATGTGATTGCAGACGTACCTGCCGCGGTGATTGATCAAGTCAATATCTTGCAGGCGACCATGCTGGGTATGCGTTTGGTGGTTGAGATATTGATTAAATGTATGGCGGGTAATCATGCGCTTAAGAATGCGACGCGCCTACCGATAGTGCAGGCGCTGTTCGATGGCAATCGCTGTCCTGAATGGGATATTGCTGAGTTTGAGCGCATTGGCGTACCCCATGATGCTATCGTTTCTGAAGCATGGGTAAAGGGCGATGCGCGCCACAGCAGTATTGCTGCCGCGAGTATCTTGGCAAAAGTCAGTCGTGATGCGCAGATGTATGCCTTAGCAGAGCAATATCCCCACTATGCCATTGATAAGCATAAAGGCTATCCAACCAAAGCGCATTTAGAAGCCATCGAAACGCGTGGAATATTGGCTGAACATCGGCGCAGTTTTGGGCCGATTAAGCGTTTAGTTGCAACATAATCCACGCGTTAAAACCATCGATAATAATACCGTTTATTCGGAAAAAACTCTTATTTATCATAGGCAAAGAAATTGTATCTTAGGTAATATTTCGTTTTACATGCAAATATTTTGTAGTAATATGGCGACAATATACATTCAGATACACTTTAGCAATAAAGTTAGTGGTTCCCTCTCGTTGTAGCATTGACGACCTACTTCAAAGGACACGATATGATAAATAAACGCTTATCAATGCAATGCCTTACTATTATGCTCGCAGGCTTATCTGCAGCAGAGCTTTAAATTTACGACAGGAAAGGTTGGTTAAGCGTATCCGTGGACCGACCAGTACATAATTCTTGCCTAAGATGGTTTGTAAAATTGTCTTACATTTTATTGTAAGAAACGGCGCTCAATTTTTGGGCGCTGTTTTTTTATTTGCGGCAAGGATGTTTTTGCCAAAATAAAGGTTTGGTCTGATGCGAAAAAAGAGCGAGCTTATAAGTAATGAAATGAAAGCAAACAGTAGTAATGACGGGTAAATAGCGAATAATATTGGTTATTTCGTTAGTTTATGTCAAAGAGTATTATCAAGTGATACCTGTCAAAATACTTAGAATTTTTTATTTTTCTTGTCGCTAAAATACCGCTGTAGACGCCTTTCTGTAATGATATTTTCTAATGTCGTTCGGCTTATGTGGAGTATAATTTAGCAACGTTATGTCACATTATTTAGTGGGCGTACAAGGGGTCTAGTGGGTTGCAATTAGGTGTATTTGGTTTACAATGTCTACCTAGATATATAAATACATAATATTTTGTCACTGCCATGCAACTATTAAGTTAATATTGACGTTTTGTCGCCTTTATTAACTATATTTTACTGCTAGCCTATTATTGACACACCACGTTATTCCTACCTTATGTCGTGTATAACTGTCAGTATATCAGCAGGGTCTGTTTGGCTTTGGTATTTGATGTACATATATAGATATTCAACGCCAGTTGTCATGTCGTAAGGCATGATTTGTAATGAATTATTAAATCAGTGACATGAGAACAAATGATATTGATTTAATGATTTGACCTAGCGACACGATAAGCGCTCGTTTAGGGTCGCGGTAAACATATATTCAATATGCCGCATATTCATAGCGTCATGATAATTGGCTATTATCAACACAGCACTTTGTGTTTTACTGCGTCAAATATACCCAAAAAGGGTATGTTAGATGATGATGGCTTATGACACTCGAATGAGTGAGGAGCGCGTATTATCATGTCTGCCTTAAATTGGTCAGCCGTTGCTTTTATTTTAGCCGCTATCGGCTTGGTCGTCTTTATGCTTGCCGTTCCCCGTCTGTTGGGTGGACGTTCCAAAGGATCACAAAAAGAAGAGATTTTTGAAGCGGGTGTTGCCGGAGCGGGTAATGCCCGTATTCGTTTGTCTGCTAAATTTTATTTGGTGGCCATCTTTTTTGTCATTTTCGACTTAGAGGCCCTCTATCTCTACGCCTATTCCGTCTCTGTTCTTGAGTCAGGCTGGACAGGCTATATTGCCGCTGCCACCTTCATCATTGATTTGCTTATCGGTCTGGTTTACGCCTTGAGTCTGGGCGCGCTTAATTGGGCGCCTGCGGACAAAAGACGCAAAACCCCGCGTTTATCTGCTGCGCCTGCTGGCTTTAATTTGGCAGACATCACCCGCTTTGATGGGGTTGATGAGCTGGTCACTGACCCAACAGGCAAAGTGCCTGCGCAGTCTTCTGGACAAATCAATGTCTCAAACAACATCGAAGCCAATCGTCGTCACTTAGAAAATATTGATCATATCAATACTACAGGCAACATTACGTCTGTAGACTTTGCGCAGCCTGCGGCTTCATCGAACACTAAATTGCGCTAACGCCAAAATCAGGCACGAAAGGTATCAACGATAACGGCTCAGGTCGTGGGTTGTTGCCTTGTGCTGAATATAAAGGTTGTATGTTATGAAATACACATTGACCAAAGCCGATCCTGATGCAGAAACCTATCCTGCACAGACCCGCCAAACCGTAAACGACCCTATCGAAGATGAGGTCAATAAAAATGTGTTTATGGGGCGTCTAGAAGAGATGGTAAATGCCAGTGCCAACTGGGGACGCAAGCATTCGCTATGGCCATTTAACTTCGGTACTTCTTGTTGTTACGTAGAATACGCCACCACCTTGACAGCGGTACACGATTTGTCACGCTTTGGCGCAGAGGTTATTCGTGCTTCCCCACGTCAGGCGGATGTGATGATTGTCGCAGGTACGTGCTTTATTAAAATGGCGCCCGTTATTCAGCGTCTGTACGAGCAAATGCTTGAGCCAAAGTGGGTCATCTCCATGGGCGCGTGTGCCAACTCAGGCGGTATGTACGATATCTATTCGGTCGTGCAAGGCGTGGATAAAATCATTCCTGTCGATGTTTATGTGCCAGGCTGTCCGCCACGCCCTGAGGCCTTGATCCAAGCGTTGATGCTACTGCAAGACTCTATTACTAAAGAGCGTCGACCGTTAGGCATCTATGTCAATGATCAAGGCATCTATCAGCCGCAGATGACGCCTGAGCGTGATCGCAAACAAGCCGATAGAATCGCGGTCAAAAACTTGCGCAGCCCTGACAGTATCGATTAGCACCCGCTCACAATTATAGTACCTTTAGGATTAATGAAGGAAGACATCATTCATGGTCACGGTCGTTGAAAATAAAGATAAGATCAAATCCGTACCAGCAGTCATCACGGAGCTGGAACAAAAATTTGCGGGCAAGTTTGTGGTGCAGCAGACAGTCGACGAGATTCCTACTGTTTGGGTATCGCGTAATGACGTGCTTGATGTGTTGATGTATCTGCGTACATTGCCAAAGCCGTATGTGACTTTGTTTGACTTATCCGCCATTGATGAGCGTTTGCGCCAGCACCGCCAAGGCTTGCCTGACAGTGACTTTACGGTGTTTTATCACTTGATGTCGCTAGAGCGTAACAGCGATGTGCGTATTAAGGTGGCATTAAGCGAAGAATCACTAAGCCTACCCAGCGCCACTAAAATTTGGCCAAACGCCAACTGGTATGAGCGCGAAGTGTGGGACATGTTCGGCATTGTGTTTGATGGTCATCCACATTTGACACGTATTTTGCTGCCCAAATATTGGGAAGGGCATCCGCTGCGTAAAGAGTATCACGCGCGCGCTACTGAATTTACGCCGTACTTTTTGAACACCGCCAAGCAGCAATACGAGCAAGAAAACCTGCGTTTTGTGCCTGAAGAGTGGGGCATGAAACGCTCAGGGCGTGATGAGGACTTTATGTTCCTAAACATCGGTCCTAATCACCCTTCAGCGCACGGTGCGTTCCGTCTTGTATTGCAGCTGGACGGTGAGGAAGTGGTCGATTGTATCCCTGATATTGGCTATCACCATCGCGGCGCTGAAAAGATGGCAGAGCGTCAGACGTGGCACTCATACATTCCCTATACCGACCGTATTGATTACCTCGGCGGGGTGATGAACGAGCTGCCGTATGTGATGGCGGTCGAAAAGCTGGCGGGCATTACCGTGCCTGACCGCGCTCAAACCATCCGCGTGATGATGAGTGAATTTTTCCGTATTACCAATAACTTATTGTATGTCGGTACCTTTATTCAGGATGCCGGTGGTATGACGCCTGTATTCTATATGTTTACCGACCGCCAAAAAGCCTATGACGTGATAGAGGCGGTGACAGGCTATCGCATGCATCCTGCGTGGTTCCGCATCGGTGGCACAGCAGCGGACTTGCCACGCGGCTGGCAGCGTTTGGTGCGCGAGTTCCTTGACTGGATGCCCAAGCGTTTGGATGAATATGTCAAAGCAGCGCTGCAAAACAGCGTATTAAAAGGACGTACCCAAAACGTGGCACAGTACGATGCCAAGCAAGCCCTCGCATGGGGCGTGACAGGCGCAGGTTTACGTGCCACAGGTATTGATTTTGACTTGCGTAAAGCGCGTCCATACATGGGCTATGAAAACTTTGATTTTGAAGTGCCGATTGGTTACAACGGCGATGCCTACGACCGCTGCGTGATCAAGGTTGAAGAGATTCGTCAGTCGCTGCGCATCATCCGTCAGTGTCTTGACCATATGCCGCAAGGTCCGTATAAGGCTGACCATCCGCTGGCTGTACCACCACCCAAAGACCGCACGCTAAACGACATTGAGACTTTGATTAACCACTTCTTATCGGTATCGTGGGGCCCTGTAATGCCCGCTGGCGAGAGCGCGATGATGGTTGAAGCGACCAAAGGCATCAACAGTTATTATGTGACCTCAGATCGCGCCACCATGAGCTATCGCACGCGCATTCGCACCCCGACGTTTGCGCATTTGCAGCAGATGCCATCGGTGATTAATGGCTCGCTGGTATCTGATGCGATTATGTATCTGGCATCGATTGATATCGTCATGGCGGATTGTGACCGCTAAATGCAACATAAAAATTTTGCCTTGCGTCAAGCGTGAGGCAATCACAAAAAGAGTATTCATACCAGTATCGCCAAGAGGCACACCAGACGCCGTCAGGTCACTGATTGCGTGATGAGTGAGGATAACAAAAGATTATGAAGATAGTTTCTGACAAAGCGCCCAAAGTCGATGTCGAGAGCATCCTAACCGCGAGCGAAATTGCCGCCATTCATGAGTACATGCATCATTACCCGCACGCCCGTGCTGCCTCATTAGATGCGCTAAAAATCGTGCAAAAACGTAACGGCTGGGTCAATGATGCCCAAGTCAATGCCGTCGCCAATATGCTCGATATTCCTGTCACTGACGTTGAAGGGGTTGCGACCTTTTTTAACCGCATTTACCGTCAGCCCGTCGGTCGTCATGTGATTTTGATTTGTGATTCGGTGGCCTGTTACCTAACAGGCTATGAGGCACTGTCAGCGCGCCTGCGTACAGAGCTGGGTATTGAGTACGGACAGACGACTGCTGATGGACGCTTTACCTTGTTGCCCATCTGCTGCCTTGGCAACTGTGACAAAGGTCCTGCGGTGTTGATTGACGAGGACACGTACGGTCCTGTACAGCCTGACGATGTCGCCCAACTACTGGAGCTATACGCATGAGATTAACGATTGCTGAGCAAATTGCCAAACGTGGTCAGGGTAAAGCCCCAAGCCAGCTGAACAAGCAGCGCATCCCTATTTATGGCGATAAAGAAACCGCGAACAGTAAGACCAAGCCATTAACATGGCGCTTGGCGCATCATGACGCGGTGCTTGATTTGGCCACTTATGAATCCTTACAAGGGTTTGAAGCGCTAAAAATGGCACTGTCGAAGCCGCCTGAAGAGATTTTAAAAACCATCAAAGATGCGGTGGTCAAAGGGCGCGGCGGTGCAGGTTTCCCAGCGGGTATCAAGTGGTCACTGATGGCGCCACCCGATGGGGGGCCGCGTTACCTTGTTTGTAATGCTGATGAAATGGAGCCAGGCACGTTTAAAGACCGTCTGTTGATGGAGCGTCTGCCGATGCAGCTTATCGAAGGCATGCTGATTTCAGCGTATGTCATCGGTGCAACCGCAGGCTATATCTTTATTCGCGGTGAATATATTTTAGCCGCTGAGCGCTTGATGGCGGCGATTGATGAGCTAAAGGCAAACAATCTGGTCGGCGACAATATTTTAGGCTCAGATTTTAGCTTTGATTTGCACGTACACACAGGTGCTGGGCGTTATATTTGCGGTGAAGAAACAGCATTGATTAACTGCCTAGAAGGTCGCCGCGCAAACCCACGTACCAAGCCGCCATTTCCACAAGTGGCAGGGGCATGGGGTCGCCCAACCGTGGTCAACAACGTCGAAACGCTCAATAACGTGCCCGCCATCGTGTTAAACGGTAGCGAATGGTATCAGAACTTGCCTAAAGACAAAGGCGCAAGCGAAACCCCAGGCACCAAGCTGTTTGGCTGCTCAGGTCTGGTTAATGATCCTGGTCTTTGGGAGTTGCCTTTTGGCTACACCGCACGCGAGATTATCGAAGACTTTGCAGGCGGCATGCAAGAGGGGCGCACGCTCAAAGCATGGTTGCCTGGCGGCGCATCGACCGACTTTTTGACCGCTGAGCATTTAGATGTGGTGATGGATTTTGACCCCATTCAAAAGGCAGGCAGCCGTATGGGCACAGGTTTGATCATGGTCGTCGATGAGGCACAAGACATGGTGCCATTGGTACGCAATCTGGAGATTTTCTTTCAACGTGAGTCGTGTGGCTGGTGTACGCCCTGCCGTGATGGTCTGCCATGGGGGGTCAAGATTTTGACCGCCATCAATGATGGTGAAGGACAAGTCGGCGATGTCGAAAAACTAGAAGGCTTGACCCGCGATTTGTGGATTGGCAAGACTTTTTGCGCTCATGCCCCAGGTGCTATGGAGCCGCTAATGAGTGCGATCAAATATTTCCGCCCTGAGTTTGACCAAAAAATCGTCCAAGGGGTCGGTGAAGATGTCATAGACGCTGCCAGTCAGCAGTCAGCAGCGAAATAAGGAGAGCGGCATGGCAGTCATTCATATTGATGGAAGCACCGTTGAAGTCGATGGCGCGGACAACCTATTACAGGCGTGTCTGTCCCTTGGCATTGATGTGCCGTATTTTTGTTATCATCCCGCGCTCGGTTCAGTCGGCTCATGCCGTCAGTGCGCGGTTAAGCAGTACCAGTCCAAAGAAGATTTAGAAGCAGGTCGCGGCCGCTTGGTCATGTCATGCATGGTCGCGCCGAGCGATGATATGTACATTTCAGTGACCGATGACGAAGCCAAAGCGTTTCGTAAATCTATGGTCGAGCTGCTCATGACCAACCACCCGCACGATTGCCCAACCTGCGAAGAGGGCGGACATTGCCACTTACAAGACATGACCTATATGTCAGGGCACAACCGCCGCCGTTACCGCTTTACCAAGCGCACGCACCACAACCAAGAGCTTGGACCTTTTATCGCGCATGAGATGAACCGCTGCATCGCGTGCTATCGCTGTGTGCGTTTTTATAAAGACTACGCAGGTGGTGAAGATTTGGGCGTGTATGCGTCAAACAACCGCGTGTACTTTGGTCGTGACAAAGACGGACAGTTTGAAAGTGAGTTTTCGGGCAACTTAACCGAAGTCTGCCCAACAGGGGTGTTCACCGATAAGACGCACTCTGACCGCTACAACCGCAAATGGGACATGCAGTATGCGCCGAGCATCTGTCATGGCTGCTCAGTCGGCTGTAACACCTCGGCAGGGGAGCGCTATGGCGAGTTGCGTCGTATCGAAAACCGCTATAACGGCGACGTCAACCGTTACTTCTTATGTGACCGTGGTCGCTTTGGTTATGGTTACGTCAACCGCGCTGACCGCCCAACCCAAGCGCTTGAGCGTATTAATGACAAACACGCCAAAATCAGCATCGACTATGCGCTCGATGAAACCATCAAACGCATTAAAGACAAAAAGGTCATCGGTATTGGCTCACCGCGTGCCAGCCTTGAGACCAACTTTGCCCTAAAAAACCTGGTCGGCTTTGACAACTACTCAACGGGTCTGAACCACCAGCAGCAAACCTTGGTCAATAAATGTATCGAGGTGCTTAGCACGGACGGGATTTATAACCCTACCTTAACCGATATCGAAAAACACGATGCGGTGCTAGTCTTGGGTGAAGACATCACGCAAACGGCGGCACGTGTGGCACTGTCTATCCGCCAGTCGGCAAAAAATGAAGCGGTAAAAATGGCGGCGGCGACCAAAACTCAGCCGTGGCTTGCTGAGCCTGTGCAGCGTATCAGCCAAGGCGCAAAAAGCCCTGTTTATATCATCGACGTGGCACAAACCAAGCTTGATGACATCAGCAAAGTCAGCTGTGTGGCGACGCCTGAAGACATCGCACAATTGGGCTTTAAAGTTGCCGAAGCGATTGATAGCTTGCCCGAAGTACGCGCTGAGCTGAGCGCGCCAAGTGATGACCATGACGACCCCATGTACGCGCTTGCCCAGCAAATCGCGTATGATTTGATTGGCGCAGACAAGCCACTGGTGGTCTCAGGCAGCAGCCTATATTCGGTCGCGGTTATTGAAGCGGCGGCGCAAATTACCCAAGCGCTAAGCGCCAAACGTACCGCCATCCAAGACCACGAGCATGAGCATATCGAAGCGCACAATGCGCGTGTCCGTGCCGCGCAAGCGGCAGCCGATGAGCAAGCGGGCGATGCGCTTGAGGACGACCAAGAGCTGGCGGCAAAACCTGACAAACCTGAAACAGGCACCAACAAAGACGCGCAAGATGACCTTGAGCGTGAGCCTGCGGACGCGCTAGAGCTGCTAGAGGAAAATACCGATTACGCAAGAGTGGCGGGTATTTACCTCGCGGTTCCTGATGCCAACAGCATCGGTGTGTCGCTGCTCGGCGGTAAATCGGTAGAAGAACTGCTGGCGAATGACTTTGATGTCGTCGTGGTCGCTGAAAATCAGCTGACCGATGTGATGACTGAAGACAAGCTGGCGCAGCTGCTCAGTGACAAGACCGTGATTGCGCTGGATCATCAGCTGCTCGATTGGCACAGCCATGCCGATATCGTATTGCCAGCGGCAAGCTTTGCTGAAGCGGACGGCACGCTCGTCTCTGCCGAAGGTCGCGCCCAGCGCTTTTTCCAAGTCTATGACAACCGCTACTATCATCCGATGAGCGGTATTAAAGAAGGCTGGCGCTGGCTGCATGCGGTACACAGCAACCTCGAAGGCAAGCCTGTGGACTGGACGCAGCTTGATGATGTGATTAATGCCTTGATTGCTACGCATCCCAAACTTGCGGATATCAAAAACGCCGCGCCTGATGCTGACTACCGTATTACGGGGCTAAAAATTGCCCGTGAGCCGCGCCGTTATTCAGGTCGTACTGCCATGCGTGCGCCCATTTCGGTACACGAGCCGATGCAGCCTAAGGATTTGGACACCAGCTTAACCTTCTCTATGGAAGGCTATAGTGGCGACAAAACCCCAAGCGCGATGATTCCGTTCGCGCAGTCGGCAGGCTGGAACTCGCCACAAGCATGGAACAAATACCAAGACAAGGTCGGTGGTCATCTTAAAAATGGCGATGCAGGCGTACGTCTGTTCGACAGCTTACCACGTCTTGCACCGCGTCAGTATGTCGCGCCTGAAAGTCGCCATATGCCAAGCACCGATATGGCACATCATCAAGCCAAGCTCGTGCCGCTGTACAATCTGTACGCCAGCTCGCCAATGGCATCACGCAGTCCACTGGTTGCAACGCAAATGATTGCGCCGATGTGGTATATCGCACAAGACGATGCGCAGGCGTGGGGCGTTGTGGCGGGAGACTATCTGATGATTACCGTTGATGGTACCGACGTGACCTTGCCCGTTAGCATCGTGCCGTATTTGGCAGAGGGCTGTATTGGCTATCTGTCAGGACAAGTGCCGATTTTGAACAGTCAGCTGCCAGCGTCGGTACAAAAAGTTGCGGCGCCTGTGACCACCACAGGGCTGATGCATGATGACGCTGAGCGCTTGGCTCAAGACACACGTGCTGCCAGCACCGCACAGGAGATGTGATATGCAAGTGACCCGTATTATCCCTGAGGTGCCAAGCTTTTTGGCAAACACGTTAAGCCAAGACACCTGGTCGATTTTATTTATGGTCGGGCAGTCGATTGTTATCTTTTTGGCGGTGGTTATTGTCGCCGCCTTAATGATTGTTTATGAACGCCGTATGTTGGCATTGTGGCAAGACCGCTATGGTCCAAACCGTGTTGGCCCCTTTGGTTCGCTACAGCTGGTCGCCGATATGCTTAAAATCTTCTTTAAAGAAGACTGGACGCCTAATTTTACCGATAAGTTTATCTTTACCTTAGCGCCTGCGGTGGCGATGTTTACCGCGCTTGCCTCTTTTGCCATCATTCCTGTATCGCCGACCCTTGGCGTGGCAGATTGGGACATTGGCATTTTGTTCTTCTTTGCGATGGCAGGTATCGCGGTATACGCGGTGATGTTCGGTGGCTGGGCGTCAGCGAACAAATTCTCGCTACTTGGTGGCTTACGTTCTGCGGCGCAAACCATCAGTTACGAGGTCTTTTTGGGCTTGTCCTTGATGGGCGTGGTGGCGTTGACAGGCTCATTTAACCTACGCGCGATTGTCGAAGCACAAGCGGATGGCTGGTATATCATTCCGCAATTTTTGGGATTTTTGACCTTTGTGGTGGCAGGGGTTGCGGTAACGCACCGTCATCCTTTTGACCAACCCGAAGCCGAGCAAGAGCTTGCCGAAGGGTATCATGTCGAGTATTCGGGCATGAAGTTTGGTATGTTCTTTATCGGTGAGTATGTCAACGTGGTGCTAATTTCTTCGCTGATGACGTGTCTGTTTTTTGGCGGCTGGCTGGCACCGTTTAACCTTGATATTCCGTTTATTCCACCTGCGTTTTGGTTCATGATAAAGACGTTATTTTTTATGACCATGTTTGTTCTAGCGCGTGGCTCGCTCATGCGCCCACGCTATGATCAGGTGATGAATTTTGGCTGGAAAGTGTGCTTGCCTGTGACTTTAATCAACCTGCTGGCGACAGCGGCGGTGATGTTAATGATGGCGTAGTGCCTAGTGCATGAGACCTAAGAATAAAAAACGGCTCATTGGCGAGCGCGTTTGTTGTGATAAAAGCGAACTTCATTGAGTGAGCATTGCAAAATACGCAAAGGAAAGTTCCATGTTAGCACCTTTTTTTACGAGCATAAAAAAGACCGTCGTTGGTATTTTTACCATTGTCCGTAGTATGTGGATGGTCAACAGTCATGCGCTCAGACCGCGTGATACCATTTTGTATCCTGAGCAGCCCGTACCTGTGCCGCCGCGCTTTCGTGGACGCATTGTCCTGACGCGTGACCCTGATGGGGACGAGCGCTGCGTGGCGTGTAACCTGTGTGCGGTCGCCTGTCCTGTCGGCTGTATCTCGCTGCAAAAGGCAGAACGTGACGATGGGCGCTGGTATCCTGAGTTTTTCCGTATCAACTTTTCGCGTTGCATCTTTTGCGGGATGTGCGAAGAGGCGTGTCCGACGACTGCCATTCAGCTGACTCCTGATTTTGAGCTGGGCGAGTATGTGCGCCAAAACTTAGTCTATGAAAAAGAGCATCTGCTCATCTCAGGGCCGGGTAAATATCCCAACTATAATTACTATCGCGTGACGGGTATGGCGGTGGCAGACAAGCCAAAAGGCGCTGCCCAAAACGAAGCTGCCCCTGTGGATCTACGGAGCTTACTGCCATGATGGAGTTTTTGAACAATCCCGATTTGGTGGGTTTTTATTCGCTTGCCGCGGTGGCGATTTTTGCCAGCCTGCGTGTGGTGATTCACGCCAATCCTGTACACGCTATTTTGTCGATGATTGTGTCGCTGTTAGCCGTAGCGGGTATCTTCTTTGTTTTAGGGGCGCCCTTTGCTGGTGCGCTTGAGATTGTGGTCTACGCGGGCGCGATTTTGGTGCTGTTCGTCTTTGTGATCATGATGCTAAACCTTGGCATGGACAGCGATGCGCGTGAAGAGCGCTGGCTGGATGCCAAGACGTGGGCAGTACCGACAGGACTTACCATTATTATCGCCATCGTACTGTACGCCATGATTGGGCTGCAGCCGAATGAGGCGGCGATGATTGGTGGCACGACAGTATCGGCAAAAGCGGTCGGTGTGTCGCTGTTTGGGCAATATGTGATGATTGTCGAAGTGGCAGCGCTCTTATTATTAGCAGCACTGGTTGCGGCCTATCACTTGGGCAAAAAGTCGTTGGATGATGCCATTGACTATGATAAGCCCGCCAAGGCGCCAAAGCCGTATGAGTACGAGTTGGTCGACCCCAAAGATTATGTGGGCAAATCGCGTAAGGCACAAAAGGAGTCTGAGTGATGGTACAAGCAGTAAATGCAGTAGAGCCTTTTGCGCATGAGGTGGCGGGCTATGTGCCACCGATGGCGGATACGGTAGCAGTACTGGGTTCGATTCCGATGACGCACGGTCTGATACTGGCAGGGATTTTGTTTGCTATCGGGCTATGCGGTGTCATGGTACGCCGCAATTTTTTATTCATGCTGATGAGCCTTGAGATTATGATGAATGCGGCAGCGCTGGCGTTCGTTGTGGCGGGCAGTCGCTGGGCAGACCCTGATGGACAGATTATGTTTATCTTTATTTTGACCTTAGCAGCGGCTGAGGCCTCGATCGGTCTTGCCATATTGTTGCAGTTTTATCATAAGCGCGGGCATTTAGATGTCGATAGCGCCAATGAGATGAAAGGATGATGTCATGAGTTTATTACCATTCACCTTTATATTTCCGCTCATTGGCTTTTTGATTTTAGCCTTTATGCGTGACCGCTTGTCACAGATGGCAGCGACTGTGGTTGGGGTGGGCAGTATGCTACTCTCGGCACTCACGGCGGCGTTTGTCAGCTTTACTTTTTTAACCACTTATCCTGCGGGCGAGGTGGTACAGCTGCCGCTATGGACGTGGTTTCAGGTCGGCGATTTTGCGCCTGGTTTTAGCCTCAGCTTTGATGGTCTTGCCTTGACCATGACGGGTGTTATTACGGGCGTGGGCTTTTTAATTCATTTGTTCGCGTCATGGTATATGGATGGCGAAACAGGCTTTGCCCGCTTTTTTAGCTACATGAACCTGTTCGTTGCCAGTATGCTTTTGCTGGTCTTGGGCGACAACTTATTACTGCTGTACCTCGGCTGGGAAGGCGTGGGTATCTGCTCTTATTTGCTGATTGGTTTTTATTATCATGAGCGCGCCAATGGGCGTGCGGCAATCAAGGCATTTACGGTTACGCGTGTGGGCGATGTGTTCTTGGCCTTTGGTTTATTCTTATTGTTCCGCGAGTTTGGTACGTTAAACATTCAAGACATTATCACCCGTGCGCCAGAGGTGTTTACGGTCAATAACCCAACGATGGTATTGACCACGATGATGTTGGTCGGCGGCGCGATGGGTAAGTCGGCGCAGATTCCGCTACATACGTGGCTGGCGGATGCGATGGCAGGTCCGACGCCTGTATCGGCATTGATTCACGCGGCGACGATGGTCACGGCAGGCGTGTACTTAATTGCACGTATGCATCCTTTGTTCTTATTAACGCCTGGTGTGCTGCTGTATTGGGTCGGCGCTGTGGGTGCGATTACGCTGATTGTCGCGGGTTTTTGTGCGCTGGCGCAAACGGACATCAAGCGTATTTTGGCATACTCGACCATGAGTCAGATTGGCTATATGTTTTTGGCGCTCGGCGTCGGTGCATGGCAAGGCGCGGTGTTCCATTTGATGAGCCACGCGTTCTTTAAGGCACTGCTGTTCTTAGCCTCAGGTGCGGTGATTTTATCTGTTCATCATGAGCAAAATATTTTTAAGATGGGCGGCTTGCGTCACAAGATTCCGCTGGTCTTTTGGTGCTTTGTCATTGGTGGCGGGGCACTTGCGGCGATTCCGTGGGTGACGGTCGGCTTTTATTCTAAAGAAGCCATCTTGTGGGAAGTCTATGCCACAGGGCATCAGTATCTGTTCTATATGGGCGTGTTCGGGGCGTTTTTAACCGCGCTATACACGTTCCGTATGATTTGGATTGTGTTCTTTGGTGAAGAAAAGACACACGCGCACAAATTGTCAGGCGTGTCGTACTGGTTGCCACTGAGCGTGCTGCTCGTGCTATCAACGGCGGTGGGTGCGTGGATTACGCCACCACTACAAGGCGTCTTGCCTGAAAGTGTTGGGCACATGATGGAGCTGGCAGGCGAGGCGCATGGCAAGCATACGGCAGAGATTATCGCGATGTCGGCGATGGGTATTGGTTTGCTGATTGCAGTCGTACTGTATGTGCTGGACAAGGGACGTATGCTGACGCGCTTCAAAGCATCACGTGTGGGCAATGCCTTGTATCAATGGTGCTATCACGGTTTAGGCTTTGATGCCTTGTACGATGTGGTGTTTGTGAAGCCCTTTTTGCTCATCGGGCGCTTGCTTAAATCTGACCCTGTTGATAAGACGTGGAACATTTTGCCCATGCTGGTGTCGGCGGGGAATAAGGCATTGTCTGCGACGCAGACGGGCTCACTTCGAGGTTATGCAGCAAGCTTTGGCTTGGGTATGGCTGTGCTGTTGGTGCTGGTAATGATGACGGTGGTATAACATGATGGAGTTTCAACAAAATTGGATGCTGCCAGCATTGATTGCAATACCTTTTATTGCCGGATTGCTGTGTTGGGTGGTAGAGCGGTTTAATAAGCGCTTGCCGCGCTGGATTGCGCTTATTGGTATGATGCTGACCTTTGCATTGACGCTGGTACTGTGGCAGTCAGGGCAGTTTGCTGGTATGAGTGAGCAAGCCATTGGCGCTCAAGCGGCCACGCCGTGGACAGCACAGTTTGTTTTGCCTTGGATACCTGATTTCGGTATCAGCTTTCATCTAGCGATGGACGGTATGTCGCTATTAATGATTGGCTTGACAGGATTGCTCGGTGTGGCAGCGGTGGCATGTTCTTGGAATGAGATTCAGCGCCGTGTGGGCTTTTTCCATTTAAACTTGCTGTGGAGCTTGGGCGGCGTTATCGGGGTGTTTCTTGCCATCGATATGTTCTTATTCTTCTTCTTTTGGGAGATGATGCTGGTTCCGATTTACTTCTTGATTGCCCTTTGGGGTCATGATGTGGTCGGCGGCAAAACCAAAGAATATGCGGCGACCAAGTTCTTTATTTATACCCAAGCCTCAGGTTTGATTATGCTCGTCGGCATCTTGATGCTGGTACTGATTAATTATAACTATAGAGGCGCGGTCAGCTTTAACTACAATGATTTGCTCGGTACGCCACTTGGCGGCTGGGAATATCCCATCATGCTGTGCTTCTTTATCGGTTTTGCGGTCAAGTTGCCTGTGATGCCGTTTCATGGCTGGCTGCCTGACGCGCATGCGCAAGCCCCAACCGCAGGTTCGGTGGACTTGGCAGGGGTGTTGATTAAGACGGCCGCTTATGGCTTGATTCGTTTTGTATTGCCATTATTTCCTGCCGCATCACAAGAGTTTGCGCCGATTGCGATTACTTTGGGTACGATTGGTATTTTTTACGGTGCGTGGCTTGCCTTTATGCAGACCGATATGAAGCGTCTGCTGGCGTATACCAGTATTTCGCACATGGGCTTTGTGGTACTCGCCATCTATGTCGGCTCGCTGCTCAGCTTACAAGGCTTGATGATTCAGATGCTGGCACATGGTTTAAGCTCGGCGGCACTATTCATCATGGCAGGTCAGATTTATGAGCGTCTACATACGCGTGATTTGACCTTGATGGGCGGTATGTGGGGTCAGTTCCGCTACTATGCGCCTGTGCTGATGTTCTTCTGTGCTGCGCTCCTTGGTATTCCAGGCACAGGTAACTTTATTGGCGAGTTTATGATTTTGCTCGGCTCGTTTGCCGCTTATCCTACGTTTGTCGTATTGGCGACGATCAGTTTGGTCTTGGCAGGTCTGTATTCACTGATTTTGATTTATCGTGCCTTATTTGGACAAAACAACATTAAACAAGTGGCGTTTCAAGCGACCAAGCAGCATGGATTGCCAGAGCGCCGTCTTAAAGATTTGGGCAAGCGCGAGCTGTCATTGCTGTTGCTTCTTGCGGCGGGCTTGATTTGGCTCGGTCTATACCCACAGCCTATATTGGATACGTCCAGCCATGCGATGCAGTGGATTAGTAATGCTTATGTTTATAGCGATGGCGGTTCAATCAATACGCAACTGCTTGATGCAATGGAGGCTCGTTAGGTCATGAATGAATTTGTAATGAGTGATTTGATGGGGCTAATGCCTTACGCACCTGTGATTGTGGTGGTATTGACGATACTGCTGGTCATGATTGCCATCACCGTAAAACGCTCGCACACCGTTACCGCGACAGTGACCATGGTGGGCTTAAACGTCAGTTTGGTACTGTTGGCGCTACAGATTTTTGGGGTGTTTGGTGTTAGTACGGCCGCGCCAACCATTGACCAGCTGTTTGTGGTGGACAACTTTGCCCGCTTTAACATGCTGATTGTGCTCGTGTGTGCGCTCGCGTGCTCCACCTTATCGTATGCTTATTTAAGTAACCTAAAAGACAATAAAGACGAGCTGTATTTGCTGATGCTGCTGTCAACCGCAGGCGCGCTACTGATGGTCTGCGCGCAGCACATGGCGGCGTTCTTTATGAGCCTTGAGCTGTTGTCTGTACCGCTATACGGTATGCTTGCCTACACTTACTTGCGTGAGCGCTCGCTGGAGTCGGGGCTCAAGTATCTGGTACTCTCTGCTACCGCATCGGCGACGCTCTTGATGGGTATGGCATTTATCTATGCGGAAGTGGGCTCACTGGCGTTCCGTTCTATCAGTGCGGTCTTGCCGCAGTTGTTCGGCTCGCCAATCCTCATCTTGGGTGCGGCGCTGATGCTGTTTGGTATCGCGTTTAAACTGTCGGCCGCGCCATTTCATGCGTGGACGCCTGATGTATACGAGGGTGCGCCCGCGCCAGTGGCGACTTATCTGGCTTCGGTGTCTAAAGTTGCGACCATTGCCTTGGCGATTCGCTTTTTATTGGACACTGCGCTGCTTGCCTTGCCAAGCGTGCAGATTGTCTTGATTGTCATGGCGTGCTTGTCTGTCTTGGTCGGTAACTTATTGGCTGTACGTCAAAACAATGTGAAACGCATCCTTGGTTATTCATCGATTGCGCACATGGGGTATGTACTGATTGTTATCGTCAGTGCGACCGCTGCAGCGACCACGGTCGGCAGTATGTATATGGCAGTATATGCTTTTACCTCTATCGGTGCGTTTGGCGTGGTGACCTTGATATCGAGTCCTTATCGAAATTCAGGCGAGGCAGACGACTTGGTGCATTATCAAGGACTGTTTTGGCGTCGTCCGATTTTGACGGCGGTCATGACCATCATGATGCTCTCACTGGCGGGTGTACCGCTGACTGCAGGTCTAATTACCAAGCTGTTTGCTATCCTAACGGTAGTACAAACAGGGGGCTGGTTCTTAGCAGGTATGATTATCTTAGGTAGTGCCATCGGTCTGTACTACTACTTGCGCGTGATGCTAACCTTATTTAAGCGTCCCAAAGCCCACATCGAGTTTGATGTCAATAAAGCATGGGCGGGACGTATGGGCGGTATCATGGTGCTGGCAGTGACGGCGATGGTCTTGTACTTTGGTATTTTGCCTGCCAAGATGATTGAATGGTCAACCTTAGCAGCGATTTGGTAAGCTTACGCGCCAACGCAGTCACGACTGCGATACGCTGAGACAGCCCAAGATGCGCCAGTTTATGATAAGCTTGGCGCATCTTTTTTATATGCTGTTTTTATCTTACCGCGATTCATTCTTATCCTGATTAAAGACAATATGCTATGAGCGAAAATAATATCCAAACCGTCAAGGTGCTGAGCAAAACCACTTGGACGCCCAATTTGTTTAGCTTTACGGTCACCCGTCCTACCAGCTTTAAATTTACTGCAGGGCAGTTTGTGCGCTTGGGCGTCAACCCGACGCAGCTTTGCTACCACCAAGATAGTGGCGAGCACGTCGAAGACGAAGCGGTCTTTCGTGCTTATTCCATTGTGTCGTCACCCTTTGACGAGGTGCTGGAATTCTTTTCTATCGTCATTCCTGATGGCGCGTTTACCTCGCAGTTGCAGCATTTAGAAGTCGGCGATACCCTTTTATTAAATACCACGCCGTTTGGCTTTTTGACTCTAGCACGCTATCAAGCGCCTTTGCCCAAAGACTTGTGGCTGCTCGCGACAGGTACGGGCGTTGCGCCGTTTTTGTCGATGCTTCAAGACTTAAAAACGTGGGAAGACTACGAGCATATCGTATTGGCATACAGTGCGCGTAGCGAAGCCGAGCTGGCGTATGTGGACAAAATCAAAACCTTGGAAGACGACTTTGGCAGTTTGGTAGATAGCCCTGCCAAACTGATATTTGTGCCCATCATCACCCGTGAGACGCATGACGGTGTACTCAATGAGCGCTTGCCCAAGCTGTTATTGGACGGTACATTACAAGCGCATGTGGGTTTGCCGCTGGCGACTGAGCATAGCCATGTGATGCTGTGCGGCAACCCTGAGATGGTGGACGACACCAAAGAGGCGTTAAAGTCATTGGGGCTGGTGATGAATCGCCGCGGTGAAGGCAATATTGCGGTCGAAAACTATTGGTAAGCTAATGCTGGCGACAGTCTTTCTTTAGTCGTAAATGATTTTGTGTATAAAAAAGCCCCCAAACATTGTGGTTTGGAGGCTTTTTTATACTGGGTGTTATGGTTCGTTTTTTATTGCCTTACGCTTAGGTTGTTGCGCTCGGTTCGGTGGCATCATCTATAGGATTAATGGGTCCTTGCATCAGCTCTGGCTCGTCTTCATCGCCTAAGATGTCTTCGCCGCGTCCGCTGCCAATGAGGTCGCGGTAGTTGACTTGGGTCTTTAATATTAGCTGCTCTTCTTCGACTTCGCCATAGTTGACTTGTACTTTGTGCAGCGCGCTCATGATTTTTTTGTTGTTTTTTAGCCAGCGATGGATGTCTAAATAAATGATATCGTCTTTAGCACGGGCAATATTAATATAGGTCAAAATCACGCCCAGCGGGTCTTTTTTTAGTACCTTATGATAAAACCAAACCGCAAGCTTAATACCTTGACGCTTCACAAAAGACTCACAGCGCAGATTGAGCACGTCAGTGTAGGTCAGTTGCCCAAAGACAAAACGCTGGACGTTACGATCCAGTTGGGCATGGACGAGGCTGAAGTTGCTCGCCACTTCGACATAGATACCCGCGACATTGATGGTACAAAACAGGCGAAACCATTCATCATGCAGCTCAACACGCAGCTCTAAAATAGAGGCGACATTGTCAGTGACGAATTTTTGCAAGGCGTCATTGACATATTTTTGCGCGACTGGCAGACGCATTTCGTCTTCGAATTTATCAGTCGTCTTGCTGTATAGCTTTCTGACATTTTGAGCGACATTTTTCCAGATATCGGCAAACGATTCATTCAAACGATCGCCAAGATGTTCCGCAAAGTCATCAGTAGTATCAAAGTCACTCAAGTGATTCATCCTTATGCTAAATAATATACAGTAAGCAGCATCAACAATCGTGCCTATCGCCCATAGCTGTTTATGTAGGGGTGCGCTGTTGCTCTGACAAGGCAGCTGCCATATGCGTTGTTATTTTATGGGGCAGTTATAGCTGTGATTGTGTCGTCAATCAGTATATAACAAAGTACCAGCGTAACAAACCATCGACCTCTTGGGTAGCGAATATCCGAAACCATACAAACCACCCTACCAAATATACACGAACACTAAGCATAATAAGCAGTTGATACGCTCAATAGTGCCATTGGTCATGCCCATGGTGATACTATTAGCGCACATGTTATGATACGCACCAAGAAAAAGCAGACGAGCGGCAGCAGAGTACTGCTCTGTGTTACTAAGACGACGCTAAGAAAGATGACAATAACCCATCATGCGCACAGCGTATGATGCTGATAAGAACACAAAAGACAGAAAAGGGCGGCTATGGAATTTTTAGGATACAGCATTGATATTGGCACGTTGGCGGATAACGCATTGGTCTTATTGACCAAAGTTGTGCTGGCAATCATCATTTTTGTGGTCGGGCAGTGGCTCGCCAAAAAGGTCATTAAAGTCGTAGATCGTTTGATGACCCGCAGTCGTTTGGACGCAACCGTTGCCAGCTTTTTAGGCCGTATTTTATATGGTTTGCTGATGGTGGTTGTGGTGCTTGCCGCGTTAAATAACGTCGGTGTACAGACCACGTCTGTCGTTGCTATCTTAGGTGGTGCAGCGGTTGCGATTGGTCTGTCATTAAAAGACCAATTATCTAACTTTGCCGCAGGCATTATGATTGTGGTATTCCGTCCGTTTGTGCGTGGTGACTATGTGCAGATTCAGGGCTACACGGGTACAGTGACTGAGATTACCTTAGTCAATACGCACATCACGACCGTGAACAATCACGCTATTGTTATCCCAAATGGCGACATTACCACTTCAGCGACCACCAACTATACCATGCTGCCCAATCGCCGTGTGGACATCACTATCGGCATTGGCTATGATGCGGATATTAAAACGGCCAAGCAGTTAATGTTAAAGCTGGCAGATGAAAATCCTGTTGCCTTTAAAGACCCTGCACCGATTGTGCGTGTGACCAATTTGGGTGACAACTCAGTCGACTTGACCTTAAACGTCTGGACAACCAACGACGACTGGTGGTCGATGCAGTGTGCGCTGTTAGAAGAATTCAAATACGCACTTGATAGCGAACACATTGAGATTCCATTCCCGCAGCGCAGCTTGCATGTTAAAGGGCTAGACACGTTAGTTAGCAGTATGAGTGCTGCAAACAAGCTGCCGTCACCAACGCCTGATGACAATGCGCCAAACCTTGCCAAGGGTAACGATGCTGCTGTCAATGCCGCTTCTGCCAGTGAAGCCAATCAAGATAAGTAAATGCATTTATTAAAATAAAATTTAAAATAGTTATATAAAAAAGGACGCGCTAAATATATGAGCGCGTCCTTTTTTATGCTTACTCTTCGTCAGCAAGATACGGATTGGGCAAGCCATGTTGCGCCAAAATCGCAATCTCAAAGCCTTCCATTTCGGCTTGCTCAGCCGCGCCCAATTCATGGTCAAAGCCAAACAGATGCAATAGACCATGCACAAACAAATGACTGATGTGCTGCTCAAGGGTTTTGTGCTGCTCTTTGGCTTGCTGGACAACCACCTCATGACAGACAATCAGTTCACCCAGTGGTATCTCAGGCATCATGGGCAAGACATCGGCGGGCAAGTCGCTTGGGTAAGATAAAATATTGGTTGCGTAATCTTTGCCGCGTGCCTCAAGGTTAATGGCGCGTCCCTCGGTCGGGCTCGTAACATACATATCGACCGTTTTGTCCCTATCCTGCCATGTGTCTGCGTCTATCTGTGCAAAATAAGGCAGTACCAAACCTTGCTGCATCTGCGCGCTGATATAGCCTAATGTGCTATCAAATAACGATTGCAAGCGCTCGGGCGCGTAATGGTTGGCAAGTGCCTCGTCCATACCCTCAGCAAAGCTGATATAGACGCCTGAATCTGCACTATCTTCTGTGTACTCTTGGGCATTGTCGTTCATATCGTGTCCTTATGATTGCGTGTATTGCCATAAAAAAGACCAGATAGCGTATCTGGTCTTTTTTTTGCGGCTTAACATAAAAGCTGATTTATTCAGCGTCGCTTTTAACGCGGGCGGCTTCTTGTTCTCGTAGGCGCTCTTGCTTGCGGCGCTCTTTAAGGATTTCTTGCTCTTCATCAAACACGTCGTACGCTTCGACGATTTTTTGTACCAGCTGGTGACGTACCACGTCTTTTGAGCCAAACTTGGTGATGTGAATCTCTTCAATACCACTCAAAATGTCTAAAGCTTGCGCGAGACCTGATTTGTGTCCGCGAGGCAAATCGACCTGTGTGATGTCGCCTGTGATGACCGCACGTGAGCCAAAGCCCAAACGGGTTAGGAACATTTTCATTTGTTCAGGCGTGGTGTTTTGCGCTTCATCCAAAATCACAAACGAGTTGTTAAGTGTGCGTCCGCGCATATAGGCTAGGGGTGCAACTTCGATGATTTGGCGCTCAATCATTTTGCCGACCTTTTCAAAGCCGAGCATTTCATACAGCGCATCATAAAGAGGGCGCAGATACGGGTCGATTTTCTGGGTCAAGTCACCAGGCAAGAAGCCCAACTTTTCACCCGCTTCGACCGCAGGACGTACCAGCAAGATACGTTCAATCTCATTGCGCTCCATCATATCGACCGCGCACGCCACGGCAAGGTAAGTCTTACCTGTACCTGCAGGGCCAATACCGAATGAAACATCTGAGGTTAAGACATTTTTGACATAGCGCTGCTGATTGCCGCCTCGCGGAATGATACGACCTTTGCGCGTACGCAAGCTAATCGGTGTAAAGTCATTGGGCGCGTCGTCATCATGCTCGCTGTCGTCAGTCTCGTCTTCTTCGTCCTCATCACGCGCGATGCTCGACTGGATGATGAGGTGCAGTTCTTCAGGGCTGATGTCTTTGGTTTTCTGGTTTTGGGCTTCGTCAGCCATTTTGTATAAGACGCGCTCGGCGTGCTCGACAGCGGTGATGTCCCCTGTCAACAAAAAGTCGCCTTGGCGCTGATTTATTTTAATGTCTAAACGGTCTTGTAAGTATTTGATGTGGTTATTATATTCACCGAGCACGGTCTTGAGCTGTGCTGGCGTGAGTGATTCAAACGTTACATGGCGGCTCATAGTGTCAGTCAAGCGAATATCCTTGTATTGGTTGCCCATATGCAGCGCATATTGGACGATATATAAAAAACATATCAGCAATACGTATTGTTAATACGGTAGCACAGGCTGCAAGTTGCTTAATGATGCAGCGGGTGTACGTCTTTCATTATGGTTGATAGTTTTTAAAATTCAAGTAATAAGCGCGCATTCACGTCCGCGTTTTTGTATGCCGATTGCAATCGCTGTCCGTGCGGGTAGGCGCGGCGCAGGTCGGTTGTATCAGTAAGCTGAGCAATTTATAGTAAAGCCAAAATAAAAATGATATAGCGTTAAAAACACACTCGATTAAAGGCTATTTTCCTTCGATTAAAGGCTATTTTCCTTGCTTGCTGTGACTTCGTCTTTTGATGCTGCAAAAAATAGCCTTTAATCTCGCCGTACCATTTTTAACTTGATTTGACTATATTTACCCAACGCGGGTCTATATAAAATAACAGACGTCCGCACAGATTTTTGGGCGATTTGTGATACTCTATTTGCTGCAAAAACAACACGCGGACGCTATTGCCGCTTAATAATAATATCATTGCGTTGGTACCGAGTATGCGCGTTTATCGCCGCTTTAGAGTATCAACCATCGGCATCGTGAGGTGAGAGATGGAGAGTGTCAACAACAAAACAGCCGCCCAAGACCATGACCAGACGGCGATACCGCAAGTGCTGATTGTTGGTGGTGGGCATGTGGGGCTGTCGTTTGCACTGCTGCTCGCGCATAATGGTATAACCAGCACCTTGCTGGAAAAAGCACGCTATCCTGATATCAGCCCCGATGCTGACCCCAAGCGCAGTCATTATTTGGACAGCCGCAATACTGCCTTGTCCCGCCGCACGGTGCAGATTTATCAAGAAATCGGGCTGTGGTCAGCGCTACAAAGCCATGCCTGCCGCATCGACTCGGTACAGATTAGCGAGCAGGGGAGCTTTGGCGCGGCGAGTTTAAATAAAGACGAAGAGCAGGTCGAATCGTTCGGTCAAGTGATGGAAAACGCATGGCTCGGGCGTGAGCTGCTGCTCGCTGCGAAAGCCTCGCCACTCATTACCTTAATTGATGGCGCGTCAGTACAAGAGGTCAGCGAGACAGACGACCAGCAGGTCAGTGTCGGCTATACCTTAACTGATAACGGCGCTGACGATGCCGCCATGCATACCGCAACAGCGCGATTGCTCGTGGCTTGCGATGGGCGCGACTCCAGCGTGCGTCCACTGCTCGGTATCAGCACCGTCACTTATGATTATCAACAAACCGCCATCGTTGGTGTGGTCGAGACGGACAAAGGGCATGAGCATGCAGCGATTGAGCGCTTTAGCCCCGCAGGACCTTTGGCAGTATTGCCCCTGACGGACGCTGATGGCAATGGCAATGATGCGCAGCAACAAGGACACCGCCGCTCGGTGGTGTGGATTTGCCCCAAAGGCGAAGAAGAACAATATCTGAATGACGACGCGCACTTTTTGCAAACCTTGCAGGAGGCCTTTGGACAGCGGGCAGGCACGTTTATCGCTGCAGGTCGTCGCGGCGCGTATCCTTTGACCCGCGTGCTGGCACAGCGTCAGGTTCAAGGGCGCTGCGTGATTATGGGCAATGCCGCGCACACCTTGCACCCTGTGGCAGGACAAGGCTTTAACCTATGTATGCGTGACGCGCACGTATTGGCAAAAATGCTCAAGCATCAGGCGACACACGGCGGCGATATCGGCAATGCCAACCTATTAAAGCGCTATGAGACGGCGCGCCAGCGTGACCAAAAGCGCGTGATTCGGTTTTGTGATGCGGTGGTACATGGCTTTACCCATCCCAATCCGCTGGTAAAATTTGTGCGTAATGGCGCGCTGATTGCCTTTGATAAGTTACCAAATATCAAGCCCTTAGTCGCCAATTATGCGATGGGTTTGAAGGCTTAAATGACAACAATAAAGAATAAAGGAACGGTTATGAAGCACGACCATACCCTCATTATCGGCGGCGGTATCGTGGGCGCAAGCCTTGCATTAACACTTGCGCAAGCGAAATGCCCTGTTACCTTGATTGACGCACGTTCCTTACGCACGGATGCCGACTGGCAGCGTGCCTTGGACAAGCGCGATGCGCGCGTATATGCGCTGAGCCTTGCCAGTATTGAGCTGTTTAAACAGATTGGCGTTTGGCAGCAAATTATCGCTTCCGAGCGCAAAGCCGACTATACCCAAATGCACGTCTGGCAGCGGGATGGCATGGGCGAATTGCTGTTCCAAGATGACATCGCGCCACAACCCTTGCTCGGCAGCATGGTCGAGCCTGCGGTCATCGAACACGCCTTATGGCAGCGCTTGCAAGATGAGGATGTGCGTGACTATGTGACTTTGCAATATGGGCAAAAGGTGCAGCAGCTTGAGCATGTGGGCGAGGAGACAGGCTACCGCGTGCAGCTGGCTGACGGTACAGAAATAGTGGGGAAGTTGCTTATCGGTGCAGATGGACGCGGCTCGATGGTGCGCCAGCAGGCGGGTATTGCTCTTGATACTTTGGACTATAAACAGACTGCCATTTGCTGCGCGATTCAGACCGAAAAACCGCATCAGCAAACCGCCCGCCAAGCCATGCTGCCTACAGGCACACTGGCGCTATTGCCGCTTGCCGACATCACAGACGCGGACAAAGCCCACCCGCAGCATTGGCAATCTATCGTCTGGACGTTGCCCAAACACCGTGCCCAAGAATTGCTAAACGAGACACCACGCCAGCTGGCAGACGCACTTGCGGCGGCGTGCGGCTATGAGCTGGGCAAGATTGAGGCGATTGAGTCCATCGCCAGCTTTGACTTAAACGCTCAGCAGGCCAAGTCTTATGTCAAACACAACCTTGCCTTAATCGGTGATGCCGCGCACGGTGTCCACCCGTTGGCAGGACAAGGCTTAAACTTAGGCATGCTTGATGTTAAAGCCCTAAGCGAGCAATTATTATCCGATTATGAGCGTAGCGGCTATTGCACATGGGGTGCGTACAGCAGTCTGCGTGCGTATGAGCGCCGCCGCCGTCCGCACAACAGCCTGATGATGCACAGCTTTTCGGCACTCAACTGGCTGTTTGCAGGTAGCCTTGCGTCCTCAAAACCTGTGCAGCAGCTGCGCCATATCGGCATGTACCGCGTCAGTAAAATCAAACCGCTGATGCGCTTATTTGCCAAGCAGGCGAGCGGCTTGTAAATCTTACAGCCATAACTTTTTATCAGTAAAGAGCACACCCGTATGCGTATCCCCAAGTATTGGGCAGAGTACAAACAGCGATTTCAAGCCGTGCGTGAAGGCGGTGATAACAAGCGGCAAGTCACCATCAAGCGCTATGGCTGGTCGGATGACAGTCAGGCAGCGGCGCAGGCGCATGCCAAAACGCGGGTCAGTGACGCGTACCAGTGCTGGCAGGCGGGAACGGACATTTTGCGCCGTGAGCGTGATGAAGAGTACAACGCACAAAACGGTATTCCTATCCGTGAGCCGATACTCTTTGAGCAAACGTGGCAACATACAACAGGCGACCGCCTGAGCAAAAACCATGATAGCGACACACGACTGATGGTCACCCGCAACCGCTATGGCGCTCAGGTCGCCAATGTGAATAATATTGCCATTATTGATGTAGATAATGCCGACTTGTTAAGTCAGCGTTATCCCAATATTTATGATACCAAGCGCGCTACGGGCATTATGGAAAGCGCTGGTGCAGCGGACAGCCCGTCAGCGATTAAAAAACAAATGTGGTTTATGGTCGTGGTGGCGATTGCGCTGGCGAGCATCATTGCCGCTCAGTCGCTGTCATGGCTGTGGCTGCTTGGCTATTTATTTCTCGCTGTGGCGATACTGTGGCGACAAGCCAGCAAGGAAGAGGCTGAGCAGCAGCAGCGTCAGCAAGCGCATTTGGACTCGCTCCAGCCCTATATGACTGAGCGGCTACAGCAGTATGTCAAAGAGCAGTCTACCGCATGCTTGCGACTGTACCAAACGCCCGCAGGCTTTCGCATTATTGTCATGCACGATACTTTTTTACCGAGCGATAATGCGGTAACGGCATTGTTCCAACACCTGCATGCCGACAGCAACTATGTGCATCTGTGCCAAGCGCAGCACTGTTTTCGCGCCCGCCTGACTGCTAAGCCTTGGCGTATGGCAGAAGTCACGCAAACAGGCGAGCTGGATAAAACGCCGCCAGCCAGTCCCCAATGGCTTTCTCATGATGCGGACAATAATAGCGACATGGACGACCATGCGGACAATAGGCAGGCACGCGCACAATGGCTCAGCACGTATGACACTTTTGCGATCCGTTACCGCGCTTGTCGTTATATAGACACTATCTGTGGTCAAGACGCTAATTCTGATACGCCTGAGGCGATTGCACAGTTTATCGACTGGCATGATGAGACGTGTCGGGTGATGACAGACTTGCCACTGGCGTGATATTGACAATAAGCGCGATATGTTTGCATTTTCAAAAACAAACTGATATTCATGCACGGTATCGCACCTGAACGCATTCGCATGTATAACTGTGCAGACAGGTACTTGGTGACAGACAATGCCTTTACAGATGCGCATTCCAAAGCATTGGGTATCAATACTATCGAGGAAAAGCAGCGGCGTGTCATACTCATAGCAGGCGATGACGTACATGACTTGCAAAACTTTAAGTATAAATCTGCTGAGCAGTTATACGGCGAGTGTGCCCGCCAATGCGATGTGTTCGAATAGCGCCCGCACCAGTAAAGAAAGCGGAGCTCCGTTACTTGTTATCGTCACTCAGCCAAACGCCGCAAACACCACCATCAGCACAGGCGAGACAATATTAATAATAAAGCCAAAGCTGATGGCAAGGGGCACGACCGTCAAGCCGCCTGATTGCTGAATGACAGGCAAGGTAAAGTCCAAGCTGGTCGCACCGCCCAGACCCACCGCCGCTGAGGGGTACTGGCGCATCACCATCGGAATAAATAGCAGGGCGAAAAACTCACGGATTAAGTCGTTAAACAGCGCCACGCTGCCCCAGACGGCGCCATAGGCATCGGTCATCACAATCGCCGAGAGTGAATACCAGCCAAACCCTGAGGCGAGCGCCAGTCCTTGTGTCCACGACACCTCACGAAAGAGCATAGCAAAGCCCAGCCCGCCCACGAGTACCGCCAGCGTAAAAATCACGCTGATTTCTACGCCGCGCCGATTGAGCATCACTTCTTTTAGGGTAATGCCTGAGCCTTTGAGTCCAATACCTACGAGCAAAATCAGCAGCATTAACAGCACGGTCATGGCATTCTCTGGCGGCAGATAAGCGGTCGGCAAAAAATGCCCAATCACAAAGCCAATCACCACGCACACCACCTGTATTAGGCTGCCACGGATACTGATGCGGTGCTGACTGCCTTTTTCGGCATTGTTTTTACTGCGCCACGGCTTAAAGCGGTCAAACCATAAGAGCGCCACCAGTCCTGTACCCACTGTCAAAATTGACAGCACCGCCACGTATAGGGCAATGTCGCCAAGCTGACTGCTCAGCCCATGCACCTGTGACAACTCAATACCAATCAAGGTCAAAATGACAAACACCAAATACGACAGCGCTTTGTCTGCTGTTTGCGCCATACGCGGGGTGACAGGAATCGCAAAGCCAATGAATAAGGGCATTAGGACAAGGAGAAGGGTAATAAAGCTTTGCATGGGTCGGCTCGTTGGTGGCGCAAACCCATGATTCTAGCACAGTAGGCTTGGTATGCCGCGATAATGTAGGCAACATTTGTGCCCAATCAGTCACAACCACTGCGCTAAGCGTGATTTATTATTGTTAAAGCATTTTTTAACACGCAGGACACAGCGCGTAACTTGCGGGCATGGCTGCTATTTGTCGCAGCGGTTGATAAGACAAGCTGCTGTCCACATTTGGTGCGATAGGTGCAATGACACTGACCGCTGCCTTATCATGGGTCATTGGAAAATCTGAACGCATGTGTCCGCCGCGGCTTTCACAGCGTAGCCGTGCTGATTGCAGCATCAGCGCCGCTAAAGACAGCTGCCGCTGGATACGCTGGTAAGCAATCTGTTCAGATATGCTTGGGTTGGAGGTGTTGTCTATCCCTTGCTGGACGTCATTTTGCCAAGAATGCACTTGCTGCAAGGCTTCGCGTAAGCCTGCTTCTGTACGCGTGATGCCCATGTTGCTGCTCATCAGGGGTTTAAGCGCACCTGCTACATCAGCGACTGCTTTGGGCAAGTGGCTGTCTGTAAAGCGAGTATTTGTGTTTTGATGGTCGCTGCTTTGCTTAGCCTTGTTCTTCTTAGCCTTGCTTTTCTTAACAACAGTATCGGGTAGGGCCATGGGCAAAACATTATCCACGCTTGGTGCTTGCCAGAGCGTTTGATTAGCCAGATATTGCGGCAAATGCGCGGCGATATTGCGACCGACGACCACGCATTCGAGCAAGGAGTTACTCGCCAAACGGTTTGCGCCATGCAGCCCCGTATAAGCGACTTCCCCAGCGGCATACAGCCCTTGCACATCGGTCATGCCATCAGCGTCCGCGACCACACCGCCACAGCTATAATGCGCAGTCGGCGCGACAGGAATGGGGGCGCGCGTCATGTCGATGCTGTGCGTGAGTAGCGTCTGATAAATCTGCGGGAAATGCGCGGTAATAAATTCGGCGGGCAAGTGGCTGATGTTTAAATGCACGTAGCCTAAGCCATTGTTTTGAATTTCGGTCGCGATGGCGCGGGCGACGATATCACGCGGCGCCAGCTCAGCGCGGGCATCATAGTCGAGCATAAAACGCTTGCCTGTCTTTGGGCAGTATAAATGCGCGCCTTCCCCGCGTAAGGCTTCGGAGATTAAAAAACTACTACCCGCCAGTGCAAGCCCTGTGGGGTGAAACTGCACAAACTCCAAGTTTGCCAAGCGGCAACCTGCCTGCCATGCCATCATCACGCCATCACCGACACACACATCAGGGGCGCTGGCACGCGCAAACATCTGCCCCAAACCGCCGCTGGCAAGTATCACCGCCGCGCTGTGTATGGTGATAACCGTATCACTGTCGCTGGCGTAGATGTGCGCCCCACAGCAGCGTGTGCCCGCTGGCGTGTCTGTGGTGAGTAAAGACAAGGCTTCGTGATAGGGTAATAAGGTAATATTATCCGCCGCTTGCGCCTTGGCAATCAAGGTCTGCATGACGTAGCGCCCAGTCGCGTCCTCAGCATGTGCCACACGGCGGCAGCCATGCCCGCCTTCTTTGGTTAAGTGTAGCGCGTTGCTGCCTGTCTCATCGGTGCTCATAGGCTCTTGGGTAAAGGGCACGCCTTGCGCGCACAGCCATTCAATCGCCGTTTGCCCCGCGCTTAAGATGCGCTGCGTGTTGTCTGCATCGCACAATGCCGCGCCCGCAATCAGCGTATCCGTCACATGCGCATGTACGCTGTCATTTTTATCCAGACTTGCCGCGATGCCGCCTTGCGCGTAGTGGCTGGAACATGCCTCCAGCGCCGATTTGCTCAGCACGGTGATGTTGAGGTGCTCAGGCAATGACAATGCTGCGCTCAGTCCAGCCAAACCAGCACCGATAATCAACACATCCGTATGTTGCATGGCGTCCACAGATATCGCAGGTACGGTAGTGTTGGCCTCTATCGTGTTGGTTGGCTTGGACATGTTAGGCTGCTCCGACATGGGTAAATAGCGCGCGGTCTTGGACGATATCGCCGCTTGCCGTTACGTTCTTTTGCTTGGTTTGGGCAAAGTCCAGCATGCGCTGTAATGGTTTTTTGGCGGCTTCGGCAAGCTCAGGCGTTAAGACAATTTCGCCGCTTTTATTTAACAAACACTGCTCAATCGCTTGTAAGCCATTCATTGCCATCCACGGACAAAACGCGCAGCTCTTACAGCTGGCGCTTTCGCCTGCAGTCGGCGCGGCTAGGAACTGCTTGTGCGGTGAGCGTTTTTTCATCTCGTGCAAGATGCCAAGGTCGGTGGCTACAATAAAGGTATCGACGTCCATCTCATAGGTGGCTTTTAATAGCTTGCTGGTTGAGCCGACCACATCGGCAAGCGCTACCACACTGTCAGGCGACTCAGGGTGTACCAAGACTTTGGCATTAGGGTGCTCGGCTTTTAATTGCTCAAGCTCAGTCGCCTTAAACTCATTGTGTACCAGACACGAGCCTTGCCACAGCAGCATGTCCGCGCCCGTTTCTTTGGCGATGTAGCTGCCCAAATGACGGTCAGGTCCCCAAATGATGCGTTTGCCTTGCTCGTGCAGGTGGGTCACGATGTCCAGCCCAACCGAAGAGGTCACGACCCAATCGGCGCGTGCTTTGACCGCCGCGCTGGTGTTGGCGTAGACCACCACGGTGCGCTCAGGGTGTGCGTCGCAAAAGGCGGCAAACTCATCAGCAGGGCAGCCCAAATCGAGTGAACACTCTGCTTCCAAATCAGGCATCAGCACGGTTTTTTCCATGCTTAAAATCTTTGCCGACTCACCCATAAAGCGTACGCCCGCGACGATCAGGGTTTGTGCGCTGTGCGCTTGACCAAATCGTGCCATTTCTAGCGAATCACCCACACAGCCGCCTGTGGCGAGCGCCAACTCTTGGATAAAGGGGTCAACGTAATAATGGGCGACCAGCACTGCATTGTGCTCTTTGAGCAAGCGTTTGATGTTCGCCTCAACAATTAGACGCTCCGAGCGTGGCAGCTCAGCAGGGATTTTTGCCTTGGCATATTCGATATCGAGCGCATGTACGCGCTTGTTGTTGTCGCTTAGCTTGGGCGCATCATAAGGAAAGTCGGTCATAGCAGCCTCGTTGTCTGTCGTTGTGCTTATAATTATGCTCTTTTTGAGTATAAATACAAGGGGTTTTTATATCCAAATATAAATTAATGACCGACGCGCGCTGTAAAATCGCTACATCTGATGATGACAAGGGCAGCATCTGTAACGGCATTCACGCTATACTTGTGAGCATTATAAAAAGTAAGCACGGCCGGCAGACGCATCTGCCTTAGCTGCCGTGCCCGTAATAAATACAAATACTCCAAACCCATTTGATTTTAAGGTAACTTTGATTGCTTATGACATTGTCCTATTCTCATGCCCACAAAGAAGGCAGCGGCACGACCGAAGTGGTCGCCGTACTGATAGCCATTACTGAGCACAGCGCCCGCGTATTGACTGTAGACCAAGGCAAATTGTTGCCCAATGGCCCTTTGATGCCGCTGCATCGCTCCTTGCAGGCAGGGGTGCGCCAATGGGTTGAGGAGCAAACCCAGCAGCCGCTTGGTTATCTTGAGCAGCTGTATACCTTTGTGGATACCAACCGCCGCAATATTGAAGGGCACGCGCTGGTATATGTCAGTTATTTGGGTTTGGTACAAGAAAGCGAAACCGTGCACCAGCAAAGCCAAGCCTTATGGCGCGACTGGTACGACTATTTTCCATGGGAAAATCATCTGGACGGCGTGCCTGAAATGATTGGCGCGCTGATTGTGCCTGCCTTACTGGCATGGGCGAATGAGGCGGATGACGCTACGACCATGCAGCGCCGTCAGCAGCGGATCTGTTTGTGTTGGGGCGTGGGCGATACGCTCAGCGCCGACGCTATCGCTGATATCCATGCAGGACGCTATGAGGATTACGGCTGGGCGGCAGAGCATACGCTACTGCGTTACGAGATGCTGTACGAGGCGGGCTTGATACCCGAAGCGCCCAACTATCAGCCCAGCAAACTGCCTGCCGAGTGGTCACAGATTATAGGCACACCCATGTATTATGACCATCGGCGCGTAATTGCCACCGCCATCTCGCGTTTGCGGGCGAAGATTGAATATCAGCCGCTGATTTTTGGCTTGATGCCTGAGGTCTTTACCTTATCGCAGTTGCAACAAAGCGTTGAAGCCTTATCTGGTATGCGATTACACAAACAAAATTTTCGCCGTCTGTTAGACACCCAAAACCTCGTGAAGCCCACAGGAAAAAGCAGCAGCGCCCAGCGCGGACGCCCTGCCAAGCTGTACCGTTTTTGCCATGATATTGAATTGCAAAGTCTACTGATGGACAGCAAATTACCCAAACGTAAATAAACCTTGAGTAGGTATATCATGTAAAGGCTTGCCTAAGCGGTCATAGTACGTTATATTTATGCTCAATTTGAGTTTAAATAATGCTAACAATGACTTGTTATAAGTACAAAGTCAGTGGCGCTATTAAACATGCTTAATGACAGTCAAAAGGGGCAAGCGATGAGTCAGACCCAAGCAGCATTGGACGATGTGATATTAACGCCGTTTGTTGAGCAGGCGCTTATTGAAGATTTGGGGCGTCGTGGCGACATCACCTCGCAGGCGACTATTCCTGCCGATATGCAGGCAAAGCTACATATTCGCGCGCGTCAAGCAGGCGTGGTGTGCGGTTTGGACTTGGCGCGTTTGGCGTTTTTATTGGTCGATAAGGCGATTGATTTTCAGGCAGTGGTGAGCGACGGCATAAGCGTGGAGGCGGGCACCGTGCTGGCAACGGTCGAAGGCAATGCACGTCACCTGCTCACCGCCGAGCGTACTGCGCTGAACTTTATGACCCATTTGAGCGGTATTGCTACTGATACGCGCCGTATTGTCGATAGTGTCGCTGAGTATCCCGCCAACATCACCTGCACGCGCAAGACCATTCCAGGGCTGCGACTCTTACAAAAGTACGCCGTACGCTGCGGCGGCGGGCGCAATCATCGTATGGGTTTGGACGATGCGATTTTAATCAAAGACAATCACATTGCCATCGTGGGCGATATTGCTACCGCCATCACGCAGGCGCGCGCGCATGCAGGACACCTTGTGCCGATTGAGGTAGAAGTCGATACGCTCGAGCAATTAGCCGCCGCGCTGGATGCAGGAGCAACGTTGGTACTGCTTGACAACATGTCGCCTGAGACGCTGAAAAAAGCCATCACCATGTGCCAAGGTCGCGCCCAAACTGAAGCATCAGGCGGCATCACCCCTGAGACCGTGCAGGCAGTCGCAAAAACAGGCGTGGACTTTATTGCTATGGGTTATCTGACACACAGCAGCACCGCGCTGGATATTGGCCTTGATTTTGTGACGGCTTAAAGGGTCTGAACATACGCTACAATGGAGTGGCTACTTTTATTTATACCGTCGTATAGGAATATTTGTAGGTATACTAGGGCGTGTTGACCATTAGACCATGGCACTGACAGCGACTATTTTTTAGGCGATTCGAGGTTAAAAATAATAAGTTTAGTCATTCTAAGCGCTTATTTTTAACGATGAAGCGGCAAAAAAGAGTCCTGTCCCTGCGGGCTGATGCTAAAATTGCCCCATACTGTGTTACAAATCTCGCTAAGGCATCTGAATTATCGTCGCTTTGTGCCTTGTCTGGAACAATTTTAGCAATCAGCAGTGCCTATTTGCGAATGTTCAACACGCCCTATTTTAAGTCTATGATTTATTGATATTTTTGCAATAATTTTGGTATCTTAAATGATATGTCGCGTCTACCCATATCTGTGCTTAAGAAATCAAACATGGGGCGCTCTTGACCTTGGTAGGATGCTACGGCAGGCGGCACAAGACAGATAAGCGCGTTTATTATCCTGTACAGGCTGATATTATGAAGGATTTTACTCCCCTATCCGAGACCCACAAAGAACAACTACTGGTTAAACTGTGTAGTCGGTTTGACGATGCTATTTTTATTCTTGATGCCGATTTGCGCTATATGTGGGTGAATGCAGCGTATGAAGTGATGGTTGGCTACAGCGAGACCTTTTTGGTTGGTCGTCCTTTAGGGATTTATGCGCGTAAGTTTTTGGGTCAGCGAGAGCAGCGCATTTTAAAAGATATTGCTTATCGATTGGACGAGTACGGCTACTACCAAAACAACTTATCGCTGACCACCCGCTATGGTCAGACGCTCGATTGTCATATTACCTTTCGGCGTATTGAGCTGTCAGATGGCTATTATCATATTGGCATGGTCAAAGACACCTGTCCGAATACAGAGACGCTTGAGCGTGTTTCACATTTAAGCAACTATGACCAACTAACGCAGTTGCCCAACCGTAAAGTGTTTTTAAGCCAAACCAGCGATTTATTATTAGACAGCTACCGCGAAGTGGTGATTGTACGGATTAATATTGATCATTATCGCATGCTCGCCAACACTTTGGGACAAGAGCATGCTGATACGTTGGTACAGCAGTTTGCCAAGCGTGTGACCGATTTGCAATTAAAAAACATGCATATCTTTTCGCACTTTGGTAGCGATGATTTTGCCATGCTGTTTGAGTTTATTGACGCCAATTTAGTACGTAATGAGCTGGACAGCTTGATGCAGATGTGTGAGCGTCCGTTTGTCACCAATAAACACCCCATTTACCTCAAGATTTCTGTAGGCATCAGCTATGCGCCCGAAAACAGCAAGCAAATGCATGATTTGCTGCAATATGCCGAAAAAGCGATGCAATATGTCAAGCAACAAGGCGGCGATGATATTTATTGGTACAATCCGCAGCTCGATTTGGACAATGACCAGCGTTTACAGCTCGAAGCCGAGCTGCGCGGCGCGATTCAAGACGCGCAGTTTGTGCCTCATTACCAGCCTAAGATTGAATTGAGTACTGGAATGATTGTCGGCTTTGAGGCGTTGGTGCGCTGGCAGCATCCAACCCGAGGCCTTCTTAAACCCGTTCATTTTATTGAAGCCATTATTAAGCACAAGCTGTCATTTGACCTGTTTTTGCAGATGGCAGAACAGATTGCGCAGCAGCTAAACACATGGCTGGGTATGGGATTTTGTCAACATATTTGTATTAATGCTGAGGCCGCAGAGTTTAGTCAACCCAACTTTTATGAATTTATCAGTGGTCTTATTACACAATACCGTATTTATCCTGAGCAACTGCATATTGAGATGACCGAATCATCGCTAATGCTTCGGCACAGCAACGTCCAGTACCAGCTGATGAAAATAAAAAACTTGGGCGTCAAGCTGGCATTGGATGACTTTGGTACAGGATATGCCTCACTCAGCTATTTACAAGAGTATGACTTTGACTTTATAAAAATAGATAAAAGCTTTATATCAAAAATCATCTCTGACCCGACTCAAAGTGCGATTGTTAAAGCCATTTTGGACTTGGCCAAAGCATTAGAAATGGGTGTGGTTGCAGAAGGCATTGAAATGCGCGAACAGGCCGAGCTACTAAATAATATGGGCTGCCAATATGCGCAAGGCTATTGGTTTGGCAGGCCGATGTCTGCAGAGACAGCAACCCAACTTCTGATAGACCAACACGCCGCGGATGACGCGGCAAACTGACCGCGCTCCTCATTATTTTAAAGCCTTTATGTTTTATAGTCAGTTCAATACTGGCTTACACAAAAAAAGCCCAACACTACTTTTTATCGTAGTATTGGGCTTTTTACATATCGCGGTTATCGATTAAAACGAGGTACGGCGATAGTTGCGGTATTCAGGCAACCAAAAGTTTGCCTTAATACGGCGGAGCAAGTTTTCTTCCGTATCATGTAGCGCAAGCTTGTCTTCAACGGCTTGCACAGCCACAGCATAAGCGATTTTTTCGCTGATTTCGCGAATCACATTGATCGGTGGCAAGATCGCACCAGGTGCTTTTTCATATTCCATAGAAATGTCTGCCAGCGCTTGGCTCGCCGCCATCAGCATATTGTCGCTAATGCCTGTGGCGCCCGCTGCTAACGCGCCAAGACCAATGCCAGGGAAGATGTAGCTGTTATTACACTGAGACACTTCATACGACTGACCATTACATGTCGTATTCGGGAATGGGCTACCTGTCGCAATGATGGCTTTGCCACGACTCCAATTCATAATCTCTTGCGGGGTTGCTTCTACGCGTGACGTTGGGTTTGATAGTGGCAATACGATTGGGTGCTCAGTATTCGCGCACAGTGCTTCGACGACTTCTTGGGTAAACAGACCTTTTTGGCCACTGACACCGAACAGTACCGTAACGCCGCCTTGCTTAACCACTTGTGCCAAGCCCAGTTTGTTGCTCTTGTCCCAATGCGCAATCGCTGATTCTTTTTGTACTAAAGGCACTTGGAACTTTTGTAGCTCTGTCATGCTATCAGTAAGTAGACCATAGCGATCCACCATGAACACTTGGCTACGCGCTTGCGCTTCTGTTAAACCTTCACGTTGCATTTGGCGCACGATATGCTCAGCAATACCACAACCTGCCGAACCTGCTCCTAAAAAGGCAATTTTTTGCTCGCTTAATTTTTGACCTTTATTTTGGCAAGCGGCAATCAATGTACCGACCGATACCGCCGCCGTACCTTGAATGTCATCATTAAAGCAGCACAGCTGGTCGCGGTATTTTTCTAATAGCGGTGTGGCGTTGGCCTGCGCAAAGTCTTCAAACTGTAGCAAAGCATCTGGCCAGCGGCGTTTGATGGCTTGAATGAACAAGTCTACAAATTCGTCATACTCTTCACCAGAGATACGCGGGTTGCGCCAGCCCATATACATAGGATCATCAATCAGCTGCTGGTTGTTGGTGCCGACATCAAGCAAGATAGGTAAGCAATACGCTGGGCTGATACCACCACAAGCAGTATACAAAGACAACTTACCAATCGGAATACCCATGCCGCCGATACCTTGGTCGCCCAAGCCTAGAATACGCTCGCCATCCGTCACAACGATGACCTTAACGTTTTGTTTGGTGGCGTTGTGTAAGATGTCATCGATTTGATGACGCTCAGGATAAGAGATGAACAACCCACGTTTGCGACGATAAATTTGTGAGAATTTTTCACATGCCTGCCCCACGGTTGGGGTATAGATGAGCGGCATGATTTCTTCGATGTGCTGTTCAACCAAATGGTAAAACAAGGTTTCGTTGGTGTCTTGGATATTACGCAAGTAGATATGCTTGTCCATATCATTCGTAAATGAGCGCAGCTGATGATAAGCGCGCAAAGATTGCTCTTCGATCGTCTCAATGTTATGGGGTAATAGACCCGTCAGATTAAAGCTATTACGCTCTTCTGCGGTAAAGGCACTTCCTTTATTAAGTAAAGGCGTCTCTAAAAGAGCAGGGCCAGCAACAGGGATATATAAGGGACGCTTATGTGACATAATAAAATCTTCTTATTAAGGGCGTGAGGTTAGAAACTCTTGTGCTGGTGCATTATACATAGCATCGGCTCAAACTTAACAATAGGTAACAAAATTATTTCACCGCATTATGGCTCATAATGTGATAAGAAAACAGACCTTATGCTAAAGATGCTCTTGTTTGGATATCTTATTACACTGATTTTTGGAATTTTAGCGAACTTTAGTATACTAAAATATATTAATACGCTATATTTTGTCTTGACTGTTCAGCTTATTTTGATGAACAGGTATTTTACACTCATTCAAAAGACTCATTGTGTATCGATACATACTGCTTTATGCCCAAATAGTAAGCAAAATTTCTCTTTTTCTAGTATTTTTTTGTTTTCTTTGCAAGAAAAAAACTCATGCCTGCCATACTATTTTTCCTTTGTTCTGTTGACTCTTGATAGTTAGTATCATATTTCACTTATAGAATATATCTTTACTATTTCAGAATTTTAATTTGCGGACGAAGGAACGGTCTGCATCTTCTGTATTTTTTATTTGGTTGGCACCAATCTATATTTTGATAAAGTGGACAATGGAGTGTCTATACTTGCCTTTTTAGTGCCAGACGCTCTGCCCTCTTTGAACATCTATAGGTTGCATTGATAGTTATTGGAGGGAGTCATGAAAAGTATTTGGCAGTGGTATACCGGTATGTCGTTTATGGTAAAAATGACAGGTGGTTTTTTAATTGGTATTTTACTTGGTGTTGTCTTAGGTGATTACAGCAGCTTCTTAGCACCACTTGGCAGTTTGTTCTTAAACTTATTAAAAATGATTGTTATCCCCTTGGTCGTCTTTTCTTTGATGGTCGCTGTCAATCACTCAAACCCCAAAGAGCTTGGGCGCATTGGCTTAAAAATCTTCCCCTTTTACCTGTTATCAACAGGTGTCGCTGTCGTTATCGGTATCTTGTTGGCAAAAATCACCAATCCTGGTGCGGGGTTTTCTCTGCCAACCGAGGTGGTCATGGACACGCCTGCCCGCCCTTCTTTTATTGACACACTGCTCGGTATGGTGCCCAGCAATATTTTTAGTGCCTTTGCCAATGGCGATATCTTAGCCGTTGTCTTTGTATCGGTAGTCTTTGGTTTGGCCATTTTGTTCATGCGACATTCAACCGATAAAAAACAACAAGAGATGGGTGAGTTTTTATTCAAGCTTTTAGAGGCAGGGAACGAGGTGGTCTCTAAAGTTTTGAGCGGTATTCTGGTGTATGCGCCTATCGGTGTGCTTGGGATTACAGCCAATACCTTTGGTACTCAAGGTTTTGATACCGCCATCGCCTTGGGTAAATTTATCGGGACGTCTTATCTTGGCGTACTGGTATTGGTCGGCGTCGCCTTTCCTATCATGATGAAACTTTTCGGCATTAAAGTCATTCAGTTTTATAAAGACATCAAAGAAGCAGCCTTCACATCCTTTGTGACCAGCAGCAGCATCGGAACGCTACCTGTCACTATCAAATGCGCAGAAAAAGCGGGAATCGGTGAGCGCGTTGCCAAACTGACTCTGCCTATCGGCGCCACTATCAATATGAATGGTACGGCCATACGTTTTGGTGTTGCGGTTATTTTTGCGGCAGAGATTATGGGTATGACCTTGTCCACGCCAGAGCTTGCGACTATCGTCATCATTGGTACTATGGCTGCTGTGGGTACGGCTGGCGTACCTGGCGCAGGCTTGATTGGTATGTCCATCGTATTTACGCAAGCTGGCTTGCCCATTGAGATTGTGGCACTGACAGCAGGTATTAATATTTTGGTCGATATGATTTTTACCTTTGGTAATGTTGTGGGTGATTTGGTCGGTGCCAAGATTGTTGATCAAAGCGAAAAACACAAAGATGCGCCAGTCGATGCCGAGGAGTCTTTGGTGCTCAATGAGGCTTAGCCATACTCCGACAAATCTATGCTTCATAAAAAAACCAGCCCGAATATAAGGCTGGTTTTTTTTCAATACTTTTAATATCAGCTATAACGTAGCGAGCGAAAACGCGTAAGCATAAATATCATGAGGATCAATGCAATGGCTGCGACCGCCGCGCCAACAAAGCCCACGCTCGATAGCGCAATATGAGTCACCGCATAGCCGCCGAGTAGCGCGCCTGTGCCAATGCCCAGATTAATAATGCCTGAGAACATCGACATCACCACATCTTGTGCGCTCACATCAATCATGATGACCTTGGCTTGAATACACAGCATCAACAGCATCAGCGCTGTGCCCCAAATGAGTGTCACTGCGGATAATCCCCACGTTGACGATATCACAGGTAATAGTAGCAGCATCGACACCAGCATCAGCACGATAGAACCAAGCATCAGGCGCGTACTACCACGCTCACCAAAGCGGCTAAATATTACACTACCGATGATGCCCGCACCGCCAAACAGCAATAGGACAAAGGTTGCAAAGTTTTCACTAATATTGCCAATCTCGCGCATAAAGGGTTCGATATACGAATACGCAGCGTAATGCGCGGTGAACACCACAAAGCAAAACAGATACAGGCAAACGAGTAATGGATTTTTAAGCAGCTCAGGGACTTTTTTCACTGACCCATCAAACATACTTGGCATGGTCGGGAGTAGCTTAAACTGTAAAATAAATACCAAAAACGCAATGCCGCCAATACTGCCAAAGGTTGCTCGCCAGCCAAACCATTGCCCAATCAGTCGCCCTAATGGCACGCCCAAAACCATCGCCAATGAGGTTCCTGTGGCAAGGACACTGAGTGCCAAAGCCTTTTTGCCATCAGGAGCGACGCGCAGCGCAATCGCTGCCGTAATCGACCAAAATATCGCATGCGACAGCGCGATGCCCACGCGGCTAATCAGCAATATCTGAAAGTTCCACGCAAATACCGATAAAATGTGGCTGGCAATAAATACCACAAACAAGCCCAGCAGCAAACGTTTGCGCTCAAGCTTGCCCGTCATCAGCATCAGCGGTAATGACATCGCCGCCACAATCCACGCATAAAGTGTCAGCATCCATCCCGTCTGCGCCGTCGTAATCGAAAAATCGCGTGCAATGTCACTGAGCAGCGCCACAGGGACAAACTCTGTGGTATTGACCACAAAGGCGCTGATGCCCATCAGAAATACACGGATATACTGTACATTGCGGGTATCGTTACCCGTCTTAATATCATGTGTCATAAAGCCCAACAAAAAAAGTGCCCACAGGCACGGTGGTGTAAGCCTGATCATTATTATCAAAACTCACAAATTAGACAGCGCAGTAATAAAAAAATAAGCACTGTAAATATCAGTGCTTATTCATACCTATCCATTCAGACGATGTATTACCTATCGGTGCGCAAGCATCGCCCTGCTTACACATGATCCGACACGCTTGAGATATGCCCGCTTATCAATACATAAGCTGCATCCTTGTATGCATACGCTGTCCCCTATTTATTGACGCTCAGTTTGCAATACAAAGCGGCAGTTGTCCATCATAATGCGATGATAGCTTGCCACAATCGTTACTTTTCTTAATCTTTTATAAATGTTCGCAAACTCTAGCTGCTCTATGATAGAACTCATAAGGCAGAATCGATAATCGTACCTGCACACCCACCCGTCACCCTAACACCATAATGCTTAAGGACAACCCATGAAAAAATTACTCGCCACCTCAATCATCGCTGTATCTAGCATGCTCACCATCAACGCCTGTACCAATGTCGGTGCAGCAACCGATACCACAGCCTCTGCCACCCCTATGCCTGCTCATAAAGATGGCATGGGCATGGGTATGCGTGGCGATATGGCAAAGCTGAATCTTACCGATGCACAAAAAGCGCAAATCAAAGCCATCTATCAGCAAAATCGTGGCGACAAAGATGAGCGCGGTACACGTATGAATGAGTGGCAACAAAAACGCGAACAGGTACAAGCGCTCGTGAATAGCAAAACCTTAAATACCGCTCAGCTGAATCAATTGGCAGATGCAGAAGCCGCACAAGCCAAAGCACGTTTTGTTAAGTACGTACAGACCGAACACGCCATCGCTCAAGTATTGACTAAAGAGCAACGCGATAAGCTTGCCGAGATGCGTAAAGAGCGCCCTGAAAAAGGCATGCATGATATGCGCCATCCTGGTAAAAAAGATGGCAACATGAAGCCGCCCATACCTAATAGCGATTACTAATCTTAGTATCAATAAGATTAAAGCAAGGTCATAAGGGCGTGTTGCAAGTTTTTTTAAAATTATTTGCATAAGAGGGTTGACAGTAAAATCAAACCGCGTATAATACGCCCTCATCAGCTGACAACAGAAACAAAGATTGGCTGGTACATCAAGCGGGATTAGCTCAGTGGTAGAGCACAACCTTGCCAAGGTTGGGGTCGAGAGTTCGAATCTCTTATCCCGCTCCAAACATTTAAAAAGCCTCACTTAATAGTGAGGCTTTTTTTTGTCCATTTTTCGGGGTTTGTCGCGGTTTTGAGAGTAAGTTATTACCGCTGGTAGGTGGTAAATATGAATGAAGATTCTGAAGGTTTTTTTAGTCAGCGAACATTTAATATATTTTTCTTTGGAGTATTTGTTTTTATCATGGCTATGATGCTTAAAGAGAAATTAGAAACACCAGATAATTATTTAGAAGATGTTAAAAAAAGTGAGATTGTTGCTAGAGAACAGCTTGCACCACCTTTAAAGAAAGTATTTGTAGACGCATTGATATCTGAAGGTCAAGCAAATAGAGGTAGTAATAGATTAAGCTATGGAATGACATTTAAAAATAATAATGGTATAACCGACGATGATATAAATAAAATTGGGGAGAATAGTTGGATACAATATAGAAAAGAATCTCAAAAGGAGAGATTATACTTTTTCTGCAAAGACAAATATGGGTTGGAAGTCACAGAAGATGGAAAGTATATCTCTGCCATAATAGATTACGACAAAGCCTCACCATGCTGGAATTTTGAAGAAACTCTAAAGAATGATTTATATCACTTGGTTGAGTAATCATTAAATAAAGGCTTATTTATTCTAATAAAACCGATATTTTTATTCAAACTAGAAGCTACGATATGCTATGTATTGTAGCTTTTTTATGTTTCCTATACGAACAATCAAATAAATGCAGGCGGCACCACTACCCTATACGTCGGCAACGACGTAAACATTAAAGGCGGGGTAATTAATACAGGTCGCGCCCAAGGAGTTATTGGTGGCGACGTCAACATAGAGTCATTACAAGATACGGCCACCTACGATAGCAAACAAAAGAACATGGGCTTTAGTGCTGATATTGACCTATACAAAGGCAAAAGCTCTAGCCTATCGGTCAATGGCGGCAAGACGAACCTTCATGCCGACTATCAAGCAGTCGGTGAACAGTCAGGCATCTTTACAGGTGATGGGGGCTTCGATATTGCCGCGAACGGTAAGACGACTTTGATTGGCGGCGCAATCACCACCACCAAAGCTGCTCGTGATGCTGGGCTTAACAACTATGAAAGTCTTGGTGGTATAGAGACGCAAGACATTAATAACACAACCAGCTATGACGGTGATGCCATCCAAGTCGGTGTTAGTCTTGGTAATACTACAGGTAAGCCACAAGCCAATATGAATGGTTTAGGTTATGGCACAGATAGCGACAGTGACAGCAGTGTGACGCGCGCTGGTATTACAGGTATTGCAGGCAGTCAAGACATCACGACAGACAACCGCGCAGAGTATGCAGGCATCCTTGAGAACAGCTTTGATGCTGGCCGAGTGAATGAGGAGCTTGGGGCGCAGACGCAGATAACGCAGGAGTTTGGGAAAGAAGCACCGAAGGCAGTTGGGGATTATGCAAGTAAAAAAGAAGAAACGCTTATACTTAATGGTGACGTAGAGGAAGCTAGGAAATGGGCAGAAGGTGGCGCTTATCGTGTTGCTTTGCATACACTAGTTGGTGCTATTGCAACTGGTAGCGTTGATGGTGCCTTAGCTAGTGGAACGACGGCAGTCTCTATTCCTGCGGTCAGAAGATATCTAGATAATCAAGGCGTTGATGAAACGGCCCGTGATGTACTCTTATTAGGTTTGTCAGCGGCAGCTGGTGCAGTCATTGGTGGAGATACTGCTGGTACCGCAACCAGCTATAGTCAAACAGATAACAATTATCTTAGACATAATGATATTCTAGCTCTTGGAGAGCAGATAAATAAGGCACTTGCAAATGGTAATGACAAAGAAGTTGCAAGGCTATTTATGAAGCCATTATAGACTCATGGGCTTTAAATGATATTTTATAAAACAAAAATATGGTCATTTTTTACTTAATATTACATTATATCTCCAACTTTCAATCTCAAATAGCACGCCTTAATCTTAGAAGTATTCGCTAGATATTTTTCCTTGTAGTTTACCTTGTCTAATTTTTTACCTCCCACCTTAATAAATTTATTTTAATTGACAAAATTCAAAAGCTTTAACCCACTTAATACAATTCCTATACTTACCATTATTTATTCCGATAAAATTCGATGGTAGATCAGTTTAATATCAACTATAAATTAGTAAAATTTTAAGAAATGTAGTCATTGATATCAGTCATATAAATTTTTTAGTAGAAAAAACTTAATAATTAAAGCGTATTTTTTGCTGCCACAGTATACCTTAAGGATTTAATGACGCATATTGGAATATAATTAAAACGCTCGGATTACTTTTGACAACAACCGTTTAATGTATTTGATTAATAACGTTTTTCAGTGTTAACAGATGACATAACACATATAAAGCATTTATCATATGATTTATTTACATTAATAACATTATTATTAATGAATTATCAAAATCTATTGAAACTTAACAAAAATATCTTAGTCGGTATATGCATTAATGTTAGGATTCGTTTGAAGTAATAATGAGCTTTCTACGTTCAATATTATACTCAATGATCTGTTTTAATTTTATCAAGGATACTAAAATGAAGACTATAATCTCTAACCATGCACTTAAAAACAAACTATGGATCGCGTTACTGGTCGGCGCTGTAGGACTTAGCGCTTGCAGTAACGAAGTGGAAGAGACGCCAGATAGTACGGTGGACACGACTGAAGCTACGGCTGTTGGTACAGAACCGGCTAATACTGAAGTAGAGAAAGATATTACTATGAGTGAAACAACTACAACGACGAATATAGATACGACAGGTACAGACAGCCCTATGGATCCAGCTGGGACAGCCACTACTGATGAAATGACTGATGGCTCAGTAATCGGTGACTCAACAATGGTAGACGAAGATAATACGAGTTTCAATCAAGATCCCGTAGAAAGCACTCAGTAGAATGTAAATGCTATATATAGCCAGTTCAAAATAAAATTGTTATGGCTCAGGAAAATTTCATAAAACAATTTGGATAAGTCGTTTTTTAACCAGCCTTGGTATAGAAACTTTATTTGTGCCCATTTCTTCTTTCACTTGAGCGCGGATCTCTTCTTGCTTTCGGGCGGAACAGTATTTTATTCTATCCTCGCTCATATCCATGACAATTGCGCATTTTACTTTAAGACTTAGAGTAGGGTTTATTTGCCCTAGCCCTAGAGTCGGTTCACTTCTTATATTGTTAGTTGTAGCTATCTATGGTGTACCAATAGGCGTGTGACTGTGGATGACTATCCTACACCAGATACCAAAAACACCTCACGACTTATCATTAAGTCATGAGGTGTTTTTAATGAATTGCAATATACTTTTTTACGACTCCGACTTCGGCTTTAACGCCTCAGTAATGTCAGCCAGTAGCGGCGGAACATCGTATTTATCTGTCATGACCTCCAGCATCACGAGCTTATCTGTCGCTTTCGCCGCTTGTTCAAAGGCAGATTTTAGCTCGCCTGCGGTGCTCGCCTTAAGCACCAGTACCGTTTCATCAGTACCGCCAAAGGCTTGCGGCATCATTGCCCACTGACACGCTGGAATGTCATTATAGGGCTGATTTTCGCCATGAATCGCACGCTCAACCGTATAGCCGTCATTGTTGACCAGTACGATGACAGGGTTGATACGCTGGTTAATGATGGTCGCCAGCTCTTGTATGGTCAGTAGCGCCGAGCCATCGCCAATCAATACCACGCTGCGCTTGTGCGGGGATGCGATTGCCGCGCCGAGACTGGCAGGCAAGGTATAACCGATAGACCCCCACATAGGCTGACCGTAGCAGGTGACGCCTTCAGGCAAGCGCACGTCACTGATGCCAAAGTACGCCGTCCCCTGATCGGCAAAGACCAAGTTGTTATCCGCCAACTGATCGGCGACGATGTGCCATAAGTCGTCTTGTCTAATGGCTTCATCATCCGCGCCTTGTTGCTGGTGCGGCTGCACTGGCTCACAAAACGGCTTTGGCGTGATGGCGATGCCTGAGGTCATAACGTCGTGCAAAGCTTGTAAGGCGTCTTTTAGCGCAATCGGTGCAAAGGTTTTGCCGCTTACCGAGGCGCGCTCGTAATGCAAATCGACCACCACATCATCATCAATATCTTGGGTAAAGCCTGCCGTAGTGGTATCGGTATAATTAACCCCAATTTTAATCAAGCATTCACAGTTTTCGACCGCGTCTTTGACCACAGGACGTGACGCCACACCCGCATACGTGCCCGCCCAGCGCTCGCTGTGCTCATCGAGTAAGGTTTTGCCCCATGACAGCGTGGTATACGGAATATTTGTGTCCGCAATCAAGGCTTTTAGCTCGTTTTGTAGTCCCAAACGATGTACCATTAAATCCGCCATCAGTGTGGTGGTTTTGTTGGGTAAAAACTCCATCAGCGCTTGCCTAAAGTCTTTGAGTGCCGCCTGACTGGTGATGTCTTCTTCACTGTCTATCAGCTTGGTGGTCGGTGGATAAATGGGCTGGCGCGCCACATCAGGCGACAGCATCAGATAGCCTGGGCGGTGCTTTTTAAGCACCATACGAATCACGCGGTCAATCTCTGATGCCGCATTTTCAGGCGTGATTTGTGCGCGTGCGACGGTGACAGGCTCGACCATCTTAATAAAATGGTTAAACACCCCATCGCCAAGCGTATGGTGAATACGTCGTTTGGCGTTTTGCTGCGCTATAGATGGTGCGCCCACCACATGCAGTACGGGCGCGTATTCGGCGAATGACCCTGCCGTGGCATTGATGGCGGACAGCTCCCCCACCCCGAAGGTCGTGATCATCGCGGCAAACCCACGCTCACGCGCATAGCCATCGGCAGCGTAGCCTGCGTTTAGCTCATTGGCATTGCCCACCCAGCGCAAATCTTTGGAGGCAATAACATTGTCCAAAAATGGTAGGTTAAAATCCCCAGGCACGCCAAAGATATCGGTCGCCCCCGCTTCGTGAATACGTTCAAACAAATAATCTGCAATCGTATATTGCTGTGTCATTTTGTCGTTCCTTGTCTATTATTGTGAATCATGATGCTCTGAGGCATCTGTTTATTTATGATTTATGGCCATATTTTTGGAATACATATCATAAAAATAAGTTATAACATAAGTCGGCAGATGCTTTGTACCTTATTTTGATAATTTTTGCGTTTTTAACGAAAAGGTTTGCATGAATATGAACAAAAAAAGCCAAGACACATCAATAACCTGAGTTATGGATATGTCTTGGCTTTGACTAGATATCGAAACGAGAGCGCTATTTTAAATCAAGGGCGCGTTTTAGCACGTAGCGTACTTAGCTGCTGCTGACCATCGTATCAGGTGATAAGATTGCCGCTAGTTGTTCGTCACTAAGCAGCTTTTCTTGTTTGACCAGCTCTGCCACGCCTGAGCCACTTAGCAAGGCATTACCTGCAATACGACTGGCATTGTCATAGCCAATATGTGGCACAAGCGCGGTCACGATACCGATGCTGTTTTGGACATGCTGCTCACAGCGCGCTTCATTAGCGGTGATACCTTTAATGCACAACTCATCGAGCATACGGATTGATTTTTCTAGCAGACGCGCATTGTTTAATAGGTTATAAACAATCAGCGGCTCCATCGCGTTGAGCTGGAGCTGTGCGGCCTCTGCTGCCATAGTAATGGTGGTATCCGTACCCATCACTTGATACGCGGTTTGACTCATGGCTTCAGGAATCACAGGATTGACTTTACCCGGCATAATAGATGAGCCAGGCTGCATCGCAGGCAAGTTAATCTCACCCAAGCCTGTACGTGGTCCACTAGAGAGCAAACGCAAGTCATTGCTTATTTTCGACAGCTTGATAGACAGACGTTTGAGCGCACCAGAGAAAGTCACGAACGCGCCCATGTCCGCGCTGGCGGCGATCAAATCATCAGCCAATGTCACGGGCAAACCACTGATGGCCGCCAGCTCTTCAATCGCCAAGCTGGCATAGCCTTTTGGTGCGTTGATGCCTGTGCCAATCGCCGTGCCGCCTAAATTTAATTCGCACAGTTGCAAGCACGCCTGTTCGATACTCGCTGTTTCGCTGCCCAAATCATTGGCAAATGCATGAAACTCTTGACCGAGCGTCATTGGTACCGCATCTTGTAATTGGGTACGACCCATTTTTAAGATACCGCTAAATTCTTCACCTTTTGCCGCTAGGCTGTGTTGCAGATTATTAATGGCTGTCTTTAACGGCGCTGCCGCAAACACAATCGCTAGACGCGCCGCGCTTGGATACACATCATTGGTCGATTGCGAACGGTTCACATCGTTATTGGGATGCAAATGGCTGTATTGACCGTACTCAAAGCCCATCTTTTTTAGACCAATATTGGCAATAACTTCATTGGCATTCATATTGGTCGACGTGCCCGCCCCACCTTGGATAAGGTCAACGATAAACTGCTCATGATGCTCGCCATTGATCAAATCAGCGCACGCTTCGGTGATGGCGCTGAGCTTGTCGTCAGTCAGTAAGCCATGCTGATAGTTGGCTTTGGCAGCGGCGGTTTTTACCATCGCAAGCGCTTTAATCAAGTCAGGAAACGCGCTGATTGGTGTGCCTGTGATGTCAAAGTTTTGATAGGCGCGCTGGGTCTGGATACCATACAGTGCCGCCGCGGGCACAGCTTGTTCGCCAAGCAAATCTTTTTCGATACGCGTTTGGGTGTTGTCGTGGCTTAAGGTGTCAGTGTTTTTCATAGTTCTCGGTCTTTTAAGATAGGTCGGTGGCATCAGTCTTGGTAGGACTGAAAAACAAAGCCATCGTAACCGAGAAGCAAGCAACAGAAAAACGCAAATATTCATCGCTCAGAGACAAAAATATTTGTGCTTAAAAATATTTTATTATAGATATGGTTGTGCTATTAGGATGATATATTTTTGGGTAATGCCAATGCAAAAAAACTACAGCCCCAGCACTTGCTTTAACGCTGTAATTTGCGGCTTTTGACGATCGGCATAGCGATACGCCAACACGACTTCGCGCATTAAACTGTTATCGCCTAGATGATGTACTTGCACAGGCGCGGCACTACGAATCCACAGCCCTGCATAGGGTATCAACGCCACGCCAAGCCCCGACTCGACCATCCTAACGATGGCATCTAAGTCGTTGATTTCCATGATGGTATTGACTTTAATGTCTTGCTGCTTAAAAAACTTGCTAAGCTTTGCCCCTGCTGAGGACTGTAAGCTATAATGAATAAATGGGTGCTGTTCAAGCGTTTGTTTGACGCTATGAAATGCCCATTTTTTGGGACTTATCAGCACATACGGTTCGGTCATAATCGACTGAGTGACAATATCTTTGGGTAAGGCAAAAGACGGCTGTATGGTAATCGCCGCATCTATCTCACCGACTTCGAGCGTGTCAAACAGCTCGACCGCGCGTCCAGGAACAATTTCTGTCTGCATCAGGGGCGCAAGGAGCGTAATCGCCTTAAGCGCTTCGGGCAAGATGCCCACTTGCACGGAGTTAATCGCGCCAATCCTCAGCTGACCGTAATAACTGGCAATATCGGTATCCGACGGCAGCTGCATAGTGGCATACAGCGCTAGGATTTCTTTTGCAATCGGCAAAATACGCGTGCCTTGCGGGTTTAGCGTAATGGCTCTGGCAGAGCGCGTAAACAGCGACACACCCAGATTGTCTTCTAGCGTTTTAATCTGCGCGCTGACCGCCGATTGCGTCAGGTTGATGTGCCGAGCAGCGGCGGCAAAGCTGTCTAATTCGCAAACCGCGACAAAGGTTTTTAGCTCTCTGATCATTTATGTCACCATTATTATTACGATACGTTTTTAGGGCGTGTCTTCATTTTAAAAATGGTGATAAAAATGAGATAAATTAAAGGCAAACAAGGAAAATAGCACAGACAATATCAAGATATTGACCAGCTATTTGACACCGTTTGCCGAAGATTTAGCCATTTTTAGCCCATTTAGTCGTAGACGTTTGAATTGAAGAAACGCCCTAATACCAAAAAAAAGCCAGACCGCTGATGCTATCTGGCTTTTTATTACCGTTTATATTTTAAATTTAAGTTCTATACAGAACTTTCACTACATGCCAGCCAAATTTGGTTTTGACCAAATGCGGAGTGAACAGCTCGCCTGTAAAGCACACCTTATCAAACGCGGGTACCATCTGCCCTTTGGTGAACTCGCCCAAGTTGCCGCCATTTTTCCCCGATGGGCAAGTTGAATGCTTTTTAGCGAGCACATCAAAATGCGCGCCGTTGTTAAGCTGAGCAATCAAACTTTCAGCCAATTCTTTATTTTTTACCAAAATATGCAGTGCGCTTGCGGTACGAGCCATAGCCAAACCCTTTTTAAAGTATCAGTTTTAAAGTATCAATGATTGGCGCATTATAGCATTACTTTGATGGCCTGCTTTCATTGTTGACTTTGCTGACTTTGCTGAATGATGCGCAGTGTATTGGCGTCATAGTCGCCTGCGAAGAATTGCTGCAAAAGCGCGGCAAAAATACTGTCCTTGCCCGCCGCGAGCGCAAACAAGGTCAATGAAGAATGCAGCTTTAGATTGTCAGGTGTGCCAAAAATGTCCAAAGCGCTTTTATTCGGGTGCAATTGCAACAGCTCAGCGCATTCTATCAATCGTGCGCCAAGCACTTTATGCTGCAAATAAGCTGCTGCCTGCGCCACACTTGCCAGCGCAAAGCGCTGCGCCATCATGCTGTGACCCAGCCCTGCTATCTGCGGGAAAATAAACCACATCCAGTGTGTGCGCTTACGACCTTGGGTCAGCTCGGCAAGTACTGACGGATAGATATCATTTTGCGCGTGGATAAAGTCGTCAAATAGGTCGTCATTATTCGTGTTCATAGGCGTTGGCAACGGTTTGAGAAATGGATGATATTTTCTATTATCCCCTTAAATGCTAACGTGCATGTATAAATATTGAATACGAATGTTTTACGCCCTTCCCCAACGCCAGCCCTTAAACTTGGCAAAAAAGCCTTTGAGCTTGCTTGAGAAGTCAAAGGTTTCAGATTCAGGGACGTCTTCGACATGATGACGGGCAGCGAGTATCGGCTGTTGTACCAGTGCTTCGTGGTGCTGGTAAGCGCGGTCGAGGCTGATACCCATAATGGTGAGATTGGTCGGGCGCGGCAAACAGCGATAGATTTGCCCTTTGTTAATCAAATCAATAATCATGTGCGCGTCTTTAAATTCAGTCAGCATCAGCATCATTAAATCAGGTTGTAGGTTTTTTAGCGCATACACCACAGGCGCAATATTGTCGCCATTGAGCGTCACATCAGCGATGGCCACACCAAACTTTTGCTTTTGTAGCAGTGTTGATGCGTCATCTAAATTACTCGCCCAGCTCACTTGATAAGCGCTGTCAAAGTGCTGTTTGATTTGTAAATACACGTCCTCGTCATCATCGAGTACCAGCACATGACGATGGCGGCGTGAAGGCGTACTCTCTACCGTAGGCGCAGCGACATCACGCGTCTGCTGGGCGATTTCGGTGGCTTTATCGACGACGCGCTTTAGCTCGTCATTTTGCCACGGCTTGGTAATGTAGCGGTAAATTTCGCCTTCATTGACCGAGTCGATGACCGCATTTAAGTCGGCATAGCCTGTCAGTAGGATGCGGATGGTATTGGGCGAGGCTTCTTTGACTTCACGCAGCACCTCTGTGCCTTGCTTGTCAGGCATACGCTGGTCGCTGATGACCACTTGCACGTCATTTTGACTGACGTATTCGATCAGCTGCTCAGGGTCGGTGGTGGTAAACACATCATGTGACTGGCGAAAGTGCATCTTTAGACTGCGTAAGATGCGCTGCTCGTCATCTATAAAAGCAATTTTGGGTTTTGGCATACTCATGGTTTGGGCTCTCAATCAATAAAATCAGCACGGTATCGGTAGGTACAGCGGCTCATAAATGCTTCGTTAAGCAAACAACACTTTTTGCGGTCTTTCGGCTTTGGCGGTTGGCGTATACGCCTCAATGGGTAAACGAATGGTAAAGGTCGTGCCGCGTCCAATCACTGAATGTACGCCGATTTCGCCGCCGTGTTGTTCAATGATTTGCGCACAAATCGCCAGTCCAAGCCCCGTGCCCTCGCCTGCCTTTTTGGTGGTAAAAAACGGCTCAAAAATACGCGCCAGCACCGCATCCTCAATACCGCTGCCGTTATCGGTGACGCTAATTAAGACCGTATCGCCTGCATCATTATCAAGGCACGTGACCACTTTTAGCTCGCCTTTGGTGTCTTGACGCATCGCTTGCGCGGCATTGTTAAACAGGTTGAGCAGCACTTGGTTAATTTGCGAAGGGTTACACTGTACCGCTGGCAGCTCAGCAAGGTCGGTCGTGACATTTAGCGTTTTTAGATTATTACGCGCCATGGTCAGGGAGCTTGCAATACAGTCGTTAATATCGACGTTTTTAATCTTAGATTCATCAATACGCGAGAAGTCACGTAGACTGACGACCAGCTCGGCAATTTGGTCAACGCCATACAAACTGTCGCCAATCAGATGCGCCAAGTCGTCACTGACTTCATCTTCTTTAATCTCATCACAGCAGCGTAACGTCTCAGCAATCCGTTTATTTTTGTCATCTTGGCTGGTGCTTGGGTCGTTTAGCGCGACCAGCAGCGCTTCGGTGTGCGTCATCAGCTCATCAAAACGGGTTAAATTATCACCAATCAATTCCATATTACTGCGCACGTAGCCGAGCGGTGTGTTGACCTCATGTGCCACACCCGCGACCATCTGACCGAGCGTTGCCATTTTCTCTGAGCGCACCAGCTGCACTTGCGAGGCTTTTAGCTCATGCAAAGCGTGCTCTAAATCTTTGGTACGGTTGGCGACCTGCTGCTCAAGATGGACGTTAATCTCGGCTAGCGCGCCTTCGTTTTCGACCACGCGGTCAATCAGGCGGTTGGTCTTGTCACTGATTAATTGGATTTCACTGACACTTGAATTTGGCAATTTGTGTTCGCCAAGTTTTTGATATTGCTTTTGTTCAATCAGTTTGCCCATGCGCGATACCGAGCTTGCCATGTTTTTTAGTGGCTCGGTAAAGTAGCGGCGAAACGCCCACGCAGTCAGCAGCAAGATGGGTAAGAAACCCAACAGCATCGCGCGTACCAACTGGTCAGACAAGGTATTTGCCACACCCATCAAATCGCTGTCAGGCTTGACCACGACCATCTTCCAATAGGTAAACGGCATCTTAAATACAAATGCCGTCGCAGGCTCGTTTAAAATAAAATCATTGCTAATCTTGACCGTATCGACCAAATGACTGTCAACGAGGTTAAAAGCTTGGTCAACGTTTAAGAGCAGTAGCGCGGACAATAGGTTAGATTCGTTTTCGCTGATGCGGTTCATGTTGGTGGTTGATAAGATACTGCGCGCGGCAAGGTTGTAGCGTCCTTCGTCCTTTTGCTTGGCGTTATTAATCAGCTGATTGTTGACCGTCTCCAAACTGTTAGCAATCGGCGCAAAGCTGGCTTGCTTTTCGGCAAGTTGGCTGGCGGTCATCATCTCGCCTTGCGGGTTGTTCTCAGTCACTGTGGTCACGGTGGATTTGTCAGGGAAAGTCAAAAAATGGTTGTCCAAATCAACCAAGAACACATAGCCGCCCACTTTTTCTTGCCACTTTTGCATGGCGGTATCTAGGTTATCGAGCAGTAAGTTAAACGACACCACGCCATCAAAGGCTTGGTTTTGGCTGTTGTATAGCGCTTTGGCACAGGTCATCATGGGATTGTTACTGACAGGGTCAATATAGGCGCGGCTCCAGACGCAGTGGTCGTGGCGTGCATACATCGCAGGGATATACCACCAGTCACGGTAGTAGGCATTGGGCGTCACAGTGCTGCTGTTATAGCGCTCGGTGGGCTGCATATTGCCATTGGCATCACGCGACCAAACAAAGGACTGGCGCTCAACGCCGTCTTGATACATGTTGGGGTCGAACCACACGCCGCCACCGACGATGCGCTGATCAGTCTGCTGCATCAGATTGCCGACCGTGTCTTGATAGCTCTCAGGCGTTTTTGGCAAACCGCCCACCACAGCACTGGTCGCTTTCGCCATACCGTCCACATGGTTGATACCGACCATAATGCTGTTAATGACTTCGTTACCTGTCTCGACGACCGTCTCCGATGTCATTTCAGAGATGCGCGGCTTGGCTTGAGTGTCAATGACCCAATACACCATCACTACCATCAAAGAAAACGCCAATACCAAAATCACCAGCATTCTTGTGGTAATACTGCCAAACTTGCCCACTCGACCCATACCTATTGCCTTTATCCGTGGCACCATTGTCATTCGCGTTATGTACTGGCTAACAAGAAAACTATTTTTACTGTAAAAGAAAAGAGGTGTTTGCTAGAAATATCGATAATGAGCCGCTGCCGTTAATATTGCGCTCAAGGATAGGGGTTAAATATGACAAAATGATGATAATCGTTAAAATTAGCGCAATGGCTAAAATAATGTCCAAAAAAAGCGCCACAACGTCCGCTGCGGTGCTTTTCTTTTGCAAAAATTAAATGAATGTAAAACCAACCTCAGTCTGACTAGCTGACTTTGTCCCACAGTTTGCTCAATCGCTTGGGCGATACAGGCTGGCGCGTTTTCATCGGCTGGGCAAACAGCTGAATGCGGTATTCTTCTACCAGCCAGCGATAGGCGCTGATGGCATCGCTGTCCGCACGTCCCGCCAAGCGCTCCATGTGTACATCGAGCGCATATACGCCATCAAGATCGGCATCGAGATTGTGCTCAAGGCGCTCTAGGCGAATCTCCAGCGCCTCAAGGTAGCGTGGATACTGCTGCCAATGGCTGTAATCCATCCGATACACAAAATCCGCCAGATGCAAATCTTCTAACTGGTCTTCCATATCGTCAATCGACTCGCCAAAGACTTCTCTATCGAGCATCAATAGACCTTGGCGCACACGCTGCCAGCGGGTGTAGACGTCTTTGAGCGTCTTAATGACCTTTTGCCCTGTCAACAAAAACTGCTGCAATACCACATCGGCAGTCTGTTTGTATTCCGCCTGCGTCAATGGCAGCATCTCTGCCAGCTCAACCGCGACTTCAGGCGCATTTTCAGGCAAATGCTGATGATGGTCGAAGAGCACATAATGCTCTTCAAGTGTGGCATCCAGCGTTGCATCAATGACAATGGTCTTAAGCGCGTCAAGGTCACCGAGCGGCGCAAAGGCCAGCTTAAATATCTTGTCAATTTGGCTGGTCAGCTGTTTTTTCTTCGCGCCCAAGCTGCCTTTTATCAAGGTCAGCACGCCGATACGATGCGCCTGCAACGCAGCGGTGACGTCGGTATACTCATGAATCGAGACCGCCTCGCCCGCCTCATCCGCGACCAGTGCCGAAAACTGCTTCATCACCACGCCCGCGCTGTGATGGTTTTTGCTAAAGCCAAAATGCTCAGGAAAGCTGGTGTGCGCGCCCTGCTGCGTGGTCAGTGCTTGACTGGTTTCGCTGGCATGACGCAGCTGCAAAGTGGCAAGGTCACGCCCTTTTTCAATCACACGGTTTTTATCATCAACCACACAGATTTGCGGCTGTAGATACTTATCAACGCTTGCAGGATTAAACATCTCAGGCGTGACGGTCGTAATACCGCGGCGCGCTAAAGCCTGACACAGCTGCTTGAGTAGCCCTTGTGAATGTTCAGGCGCCAGCTCATCAAACAAGGCATCCGCCGTATCAGGAATCGGGACGATTTGGCGGCGCACATCTTTAGGCAGCGATTTTAAGAGCTGGAGCACCAGCTCAAAACGCCAACCGGGCACACCCCACATCAGCTCCAGCGCATCCAGCTGCGGCAAAGCAGCTAAAGGCACGCGAATACTCACACCATCATCTTCGCTCGCAGGGTCAAACACATAGCGCAGCGGTAGTTTTAAATCGCCCAATTGCCACTGCTCAGGAAAATCGCCTGTGGTCGGTGCTTGACTGGTTAACACATCATCATCTGAGAAGAACAAATAACGGCTGTCGCTTTTTTCTACCTCAGCGCGCCAGTCCTCAAAGGCTTTACGGCTGGCGATATGCTCAGGAATCTTGCGGTCATAAAACTGATACAGCGCCTCTTCATCGACCAGCAAATCACGACGACGCAGCTTGTCTTCGATGCGCTCAACATGAGCAATCTTGTCCATATTGTGCTGCAAAAATGGCGCTTGACGACCAAAATTACCCGTCACCAAACCATCACGGATAAAGATTTCGCGTGCCTCGGTCATATTGACCTGCTCATAGTTAGCAAGCTGCTTACCGATAATAATCAAGCCAAACAAGCTAATCTGCGCGTAAGCTTTAACACGCCCTGTTTTTTTCGACCAATGCGGCTCAAAGTAATGGTATTTTAGCAAGTTGCCCGCCGCTGAGATAATCCACTCAGGCTCAATCTTGGCAACCGTACGCATAAAGACCTGCGAGGTCTCTACCATCTCAAATGCCATGACCCACGGCGGCGTTTGTTTAAATACCGTACTTGCGGGGAAAATCTTGGTCTTTTGCTGGCGCGCGGCAAGGTATTCACCACGGTTTTCCGTCTTATGCGCGATGATGGACAGCAATCCTGTCAATAAAGCACGGTGCAAGTTGGCATATTTGACTGCCTTTTGCTGCGTATCATCGCCAATCGGCGTGCTGTTATTATTTTGCGTTTGCTCATCGATGAGGTTTAAATCCCCAACCATTTGCTCAAGCTGGCGCTGGGTCTTGTGCCATTCACGGATACGCGGAAAGCTTAAGTAATGCTTTTTGGCAAACTGCTTGCGCTGGTTGCTGGACAGTTTTTGTCCTTCGCTGTCGGTCTCAAACAGCGCTTGCCACAGACTGATATAAAATAAAAAGTCCGAATCGTCTTGGCGGAACAGCGCATGCTTTTGATCTGCTTGCGTGCGCTTATTGGCAGGGCGTTCACGCGGGTCTTGTACCGCGAGCGCCGCCACCACAATCAGCATCTCTTTGATACAGTCAAACTCACTGCCCGCCACCAGCATACGCGCCAAACGCGGGTCAATCGGCATACGCGCCATTTGTTGCCCAACGCGAGTCAACTGTAGACCATTGGCCGTGTGCTTTTTACCGCGTGGTTTGCCTTTGGGCTGCGTAGCTTTTGCGGCATTGTTTGCACTGTTAATCGCACCCAGCTCATCCAAGAGCTTGCGCCCATCAGTCACCAAACGGCTGTCAGGCGGCTCGATAAAATCAAAGTCCTCGACACTGCCCAGACGTAGGCTCGCCATCTGCAAAATCACCGATGCCAAGTTGGTACGCAGAATCTCAGGCTCAGTAAATTCAGGACGGCTGGTAAAATCTTCTTCACTGTACAAGCGAATACATACGCCAGGCGCGACACGACCACAGCGCCCTTTACGCTGGTTTGCCGCCGCTTGCGAAATGGCTTCAATAGGTAAGCGCTGCACACGCGAGCGATAAGAATAACGCGAAATACGCGCAAAGCCCAAGTCCACCACATAGCGGATACCAGGTACGGTCAAGGCAGTCTCAGCGACGTTGGTCGCGATGACGATACGCCGCCCGCGTCCAGACGGCTGGAAGATACGCTGCTGCTCAGCGTAGGTTTGGCGCGCAAATAAAGGCAATACCTCGGTATGGCGCGGACCATGCCGCTCAAGCACTTCTTGTAACTCACGAATCTCCGCCTCTGTCGCCGCAAAGATTAGAATGTCCGCTTGGTCAGGGTGTCCTTTGCTTTTGGCGTCATCAAAGCACTCCTCGACCGCCGCCACGACAGCACGCGGCAGATTATCTTCAAAGTCATCATAGCTGTCATCATTCGAGCTGGTCACAGGCTCATCGGTCAGCGGACGATAACGCACTTCAACAGGATAGCTGCGCCCTTCGACATTAAAAATCGGCGCAGGCACGCGGCGTTTGCTCGCCTTGTCATAATGACTAAAATATTCACTAAAGCGCTGGGTGTCTAGAGTTGCCGAGGTAATAATCACCTTTAAGTCAGGGCGCTTAGGCAATAGGTTTTTTAGATAACCCATAATAAAGTCAATGTTTAAGCTGCGCTCGTGCGCCTCATCAATGATGATGGTGTCGTATTTGCTTAAAAACTTATCGTGACCGAGTTCGGCAAGCAAAATGCCATCGGTCATCAATTTGACCAGCGATTGCGCCGAGCCTTGCTCATTAAAGCGAATCTTAAAGCTGATGGTCTGACCTAGCGGCTCGCCCAATTCTTCGGCAACACGGTTGGCAACACTGCGCGCGGCAAGACGGCGTGGCTGGGTATGACCGATTTGCCCTGTGACGCCGCGCCCTGCGAGCATGGCAAGCTTAGGCAGCTGGGTGGTTTTACCCGAGCCTGTCTCCCCCGCCACAATAATCACTTGATGCTCACGAATCGCGTTGATTAGGTCTTCAGCGCGCTGACTGACAGGCAAATCCATATTGAGGCGCGCTGCCAAATCATCAGGCACGCTATCAACACGCGCTTGTACCGCCTCTTGTGAGCGGGTTTTTATCTTTTCCAGCTGTGCGGTTTTTTTGTCCAGCTCGCTTTGTTTGCGCTCGTCCACTTTGCCGTTAGACAGACGGCGAATGTCTTGCTCAAGGCGATATAGATAATGGCGGTCTTTGGCGAGTACTGGCAGATCAGTATTCGTATCAGTCGGTGCTTGGGTCATTGATTACTCACTGTCTGTCGTTGTCTGTTGTTACTTAAAAAATGAGTCAAAATGGGTTTGGTGTTAAAAACTACTATCTTGCTTAGGCTATTTATTTCATTCAATGTTAAAATTATGGGGCTTGTGCAGCTATCATTCAAGCGCACACTAATTAGTAAAGGCAGCGCTAACAGATAACCGCTTTGTGTTTTTTCTTAGTCAGTACCATAAAAAACGACCAGTCCCAATTGATAAACAACTCTATATAGAATCATTATCAATAGATACTGGTCGCTCTTGGTAATGCTGTTCACCACGGCTTAAAGCTTAGCTATCAAGCTGTGATTTTGTCCAAACGATTAAGACGCGCCAAGCTCTAGTAGGCTTGCATTACCACCGATAGCGGTAGTGTTGATGGTCTTAACGCGCTCGGTCACAAAGCGGTGGATATAGTCAGGTGTCAACATTTCAGACAAACCTGCCATATCTGTAACGCCGATGGTCTGAGTCAAGATGCCACCAGTCTTGGCAAGCTCTTGACTCACGCTTTGTACTTCGCTTGGGCTGCCAGAAACGGCAACCTGTGCCAAACGGTCAATGTGCAACAACGTGATGGTTTGAGAGTCGTTTGCGACACTCAAGACATCTTCGTTGATGCCCGCATCGTACAAGGCACGCGCTGCTTCTTCACACATTTCTTCTTGGCTTGGGCAATGCAAAATCACCTCATTACCTGTCAGTAGCGCTGCGACCAGCTGACCGATGACTGCCATTGCTTTGGTAGACTCACCGCCCATGACCATGGTTTTACCACGGGCAGTCAGGTACAAGTCGTTCGACTCCCCTGTTGCGCCGATAAGATGCGTGACTTCGTCCAGCTCAGCGGTGTGGCTCAGCAGATGCTCAAACAATCGACGTGCTTTATTGGCATTACCAGTAATCAAAGCCAGCTTTGGAATCGCCGCTTCGATATAACGGGCGCGCTCAGCTGCACTTAGTAAACGCCACGCTTCACAAACTTGCGCATGATTTTTCTTAAATTCTTTAGCCATGTCGTTACTCCTTATGCGGCGCTGGTTGCAGTATTGGTTTCAGACTCATTTTTTAGCGTCATTAGGCGCGCTACGTAGTGAGGGCCACCTGCTTTTGGACCTGTACCAGACAGACCACAACCACCAAATGGCTGTACGTTAACAATCGCACCAATCTGGTTACGGTTCACGTAAGTGTTACCAACACGTACACGGCTTTCGATACGCTCTGCTAAATGCTCAATACGGCTATGGATACCTAGTGTCAAACCAAAGCCTGTCGCATTGATAGAATCAATCAATTGATCCAAATCGCGTGCTTGGTAGCGTAAGACGTGTAAGATTGGGCCGAAGTGCTCACCACCAATCACATCGATGTTTTGTACTTCAATCGCAGTTGGCAATACAAACGTGGTGTCTTGACCTACATTTGAGCTGCCGCTCACTGGCGTTTGGCTAATGATGGTCGTCGTTGACTCGTCACGCATACGCTCGATATGCGCATTCAAGCCACTTTGTGCGTCTTCATCAATCACAGGACCCACATCGGTTGAAATCTCTAGTGGATTACCAACGATAAGCTCAGACATGTGACCTTTTAACAGCTCGATCATCTCATCAGCGACTTCTTCTTGCACACACAAGATACGACAGGCTGAACAGCGCTGACCAGCTGAACCAAAGGCAGACATGACTGCATCACGTACGACCTGCTCTGGCAATGCGGTTGAGTCCGCAATCATTGCATTCTGACCGCCAGTTTCTGCGATCAAGATTGGCAATTCACGACCTGCATAGTCTTTACTGTTTAGGCTTTCGTTAATGCGCTGCGCTGTTTGCGTTGAACCTGTGAAAATAACGCCTGCTAGGTTGTCCGCTGTGGTCAATGCCGCACCGACTTCACCTGCGCCTGTTACGAACTGTAGTGCGCCAGCAGGAACGCCTGCTTGGTACATCAGCTGCGCGGCAAAGTGTGCAATCAAGCTGGTTTGTTCAGCAGGTTTGGCCACTACGGTGTTACCCGCAGCTAATGCTGCAACAATCTGACCGGTATAAATTGCCAATGGGAAATTCCATGGGCTGATACAGACAAACGTACCACGTGCGCGGTAAACTTGGCGCATTTGGTTGCCATTTAGATCGGTAAAGCTGTATGCCTTGTCTTCTAAACGCTCCGCTTCATTGGCATAAAAGCGGCAGAAGTCAACGGCTTCACGTACTTCATCGATACTGTCTTGCGTGGTTTTGCCCGCTTCCACTTGGCACAGTGCCATGAATTCAGCGTAGTTGTCTTCTAGTAAATCAGCGATTTTGCGTAGGATGTCTGCACGCTTGCTCGCTGGGAACGCTTGCCACTCTGCTTGACCGTCGATGGCTGCTTGTACCGCTTGTTTGGCAACATCGGCATTAGCAAAGGTCACAGTGCCTGCTTGGACATCACGATTCCATGGTGCGCGAACAGCATGTACAGGCAGATCAGCAATCTCAAGACTGTCGCCATTGATGATGGGTTTTGCGTGCCACTGCTTGTCTACATGGCTGTGGATAGCGTCTTTAAACGGATGCCATTGTGACTCAACAAAGATGTTCGGGCCAAAACCAGCACGGCGATCGCCATAGATGTCGAGCGGCATCACGATGCTTTGGTTGCGCAAGGTCGCATTCGCAGTCAGCTTGTCGTACGGATGCACGGTTAGCTTGTCGATTGGGTACGACTTGTCTAATAGCTGGTGAACGAATGAGCTGTTGGCACCGTTTTCTAGCAGACGACGTACCAAGTAGGGTAGCAAGTCTTTGTGCGCGCCAACGGGTGCGTAGATACGTACAGGGATGTTATACGCTTGCAAGATATGATCGTATAGCGCATCGCCCATACCGTGTAGACGCTGGAACTCAAACTCTTTGTGCGTACTCATGGTCATCACAGATGCCAAGGTGTGCGCGTTATGTGTTGCAAACTGTGGCCAAATCAAGCCGCGTAAGTGGTCAGATAACAAGAAGCGTGCACACGCCAGATACGCCGTGTCCGTACCTTCCTTACGTGTCCAAACAGGATAGCCAACCAAGCCTTTTTGCTGCGCAAGCTTGATTTCATAGTCCCAGTAAGCCCCTTTAACCAGACGTACAGGGATACGGTCGCCTTCTTCTTTAGCCAAACGAGCCAGCCATGCAAATACCGCGATAGCGCGTTTTGAGTAGCCCTGAACAACCAGACCCAGACCATCCCAACCTTTGGTTAATGGGTCACGGTAGAGTGATTCGAACAGTTTTAGCGAAATCTCTAGACGGTCTGCTTCTTCAGCATCAATGCTGATATCCACACCGACTTCACGAGCTGCTTCGATAAGTAGCAAACAGCGCTGACGTAGCAAGCCAAGTACTTGTGCTTCTTGCGTCGCTTCATAACGTGGATGCAATGCAGACAGCTTAATAGATACTGATGGCTTTGGCATGCCCTCTTTTACTTTGACATTTGCTGTCGCTTTAATCGCGTGCAAGTACGAGTTGAAATACTTTTCAGCATCTTTGTTCGTGATTGCCGCTTCGCCCAGCATATCGAATGAGTACGTGTAGCCTTTATTACGGTAAGGCTGGCTGTTGCGGTTCGCGCTCTCGATGGTCTCACCAAGTACGAACTGGTGACCCATGATACGCATGGCCTTTTGCATGGCGCTACGAATCATTGGCTCGCCCATTTTCTTGGTCATACGATCCAAGAAACCTGAAGCGGTGGTTTTGTGGTCGATGCTGACCACACGGCCTGTCATCATCAGACCCCATGTAGAGGCATTGACAATCAAACCATTGTCGTCTTTTAAATGTTTTTTCCAGTCTGCCACACTCATTTTGTCGCGGATGAGCGCATCAGCAGTATAGTTGTCAGGCACACGGATCAAGGCTTCTGCCAAGCTCATGAGCAAGATACCTTCTTGGGTATCTAGGCTGTACTCAAGCAGTAGTGAGTCAACCATCTTGACCGCTTTATTGTTGTTACGTACATGCTCAACCAACTTGCGAGTCTGTTCAGCAGCGCCTTGACGCTCTTGATCGGTTGGCTTTGCTAAAGGCAATAGCTCGCCGAGCCAGCGCTCTTCTGGGGCACAGTACAAAGGTGAAATATAAGAATACAACGCCGCCGACGATTGTTCGAGATGCTGTGGGTTTAGCAGCTCTGTCGGTGAAAATAAAATGGGCTCTTTTGGTGTAAATTTGTCTATTGGGTTCATACCAACTCCACAACTATCGTTTAGAAAAACATAATAGATGAGGCGAGACGACCTTATTTGTTACAACCACTTGGACTAATTTTTTGGAATAGCAGGCAGGTGACCGAATCATTAGTAACAATGAAGCGTCAAACTGGACCAACCTAAATTTAGAAAACAAACGATTGTATCGACTAACATAAGGTCTAACAACGCCATCACAAAACGAGTAAATCCAGCATACACTGAAAACAGTTAAGTATGTCGTCGAACGTTAGACGTACTACGCTAACAATACGAAGGCAACAATGAACAGTTAAGCGGCATTAGTGCCTTCTTCTCGTTCGTAGTGAAAGGAGGGGGAGAGACAGCAGTCTGATGAGCATCAGTGCTTGGAGTGTCCTCCGTGACAAGCTTAATTCACTATAAGAAAAACCTCTACGGCGTTGATTGAGGTGATGCGCTTAACTTGGCTATACTAGCACAAACTTTTTTTTAAAACCTAAATGAATTATAGGCTTAAGTAAAACTCTCCTTTAATCTTATACCACCTAGCTGCACAGACGTCAAACCACAGTATTTTTCTTCCTCTATAAACCATCTTAAGGCAAGATATACCAGCGCTGTGCAGCGTTATGACCCACAGCGAGGACTTAACAAAGTCGCCGCTGCGTTCAGAGCTGTAAAATACACAAAAATAACAAAGAATGCCACCTTTTAGACAACTTTTTTTATAAAAAAACGCATAAATCTATAACAAAACGATTTTTATCAACAAAATTGCGGTCAATATCCATACTGGAATGGTAATTTCTGAAAATTTGCCTGTCATAAATTTAACGGCGGTAAAGGTAATAAAACCGAGCGCAATACCATCAGCGATAGAGTATGTCAGCGGGGTCAGCATGAGTACCACAGCAACGGGCGCGGCCTCAGTCAAATCTTCCCAGTTGATGTCTTTTAGAGTAAATAGCATCAACACCGACACATAAAATATCGCACCTGCGGTAGCGTACGCAGGAATCATGCCTGCCAGCGGCGCAAAAAAGATACTGAGTAAGAACATCATGCCGACCGTGACCGCCATCAGACCTGTACGTCCACCTGACGCCACGCCTGAGGCACTTTCAATATAGCTGGTGGTCGAGGATGTACCAAGCACAGCGCCTGTCACCGTTGCGGTAGAGTCGGCAAGTAGCGCTTTGTCCATATTTGGAATGTTGCCGTCTTTATCAAGTAACCCCGCTTTGCTCGCGATACCCACAAGGCTGCCTGTGGTATCGAACAAATCAACAAACAAGAACGCAAAAATAACGCTAATCATGCCAATATCAAACGCACCGCGAATGTCGAGCTGCATGAATGTCGGTGCTACTGAAGGCGGCGCACTGATGATGCCACTGTACTCTGTCTGCCCTGCCAGTAAGCTAATCACGGTGATGGCTAAGATACCAATCGTCACTGCACCTGAGACTTGCTTATACACCAAGCCAATAATAATAAAGAAGCCCAATGCCGCCATCATGGGTGCAAAGCTGCTCATATCCCCAAGCGTGACCAAGGTTGCCTGCTGCGCGACAATGATGCCTGAGCTTTGTAGCGCAATAAAACCCAAGAACGCGCCAATACCTGCCACGATGCCTTGTTTTAGACACATGGGAATGGCATTAATCACCCACTCACGGATTTTAAATAGGCTTAAAATAATAAACAAACAGCCTGATAAGAAGACTGCGCCCAGTGCCGTTTGCCAGCTGTAGCCCATACCAAGCACGACACCATAGGTAAAAAAGGCATTCAAGCCCATGCCAGGTGCCAAGGCTACGGGCAATCTGGCATACAGACCCATAATAAAACAGCCCACAGCAGCGGCAAGACACGTGGCGACGAATACCGCGCCTTTATCCATGCCTGCTTCTGAAAGCACATTGGGGTTTACGAAAATGATGTAGGCCATCGTCAAAAAAGTGGTAATACCTGCGATAATTTCAGTCTTTATCGTGGTGTTTTGACCATTGATGCCAAAATAACGTTCAATTGCGTTCATAAATGTCGCGCCCAGCTCGTTTATCCGTCGAGATAAATTGGTTTATGCCAAAGAGTATGCTATTGATAGAGATACATCCTAAGCCATCAATACATCGCATCTGTAGGCAGATTTAACAAAACGTAACATTTTAGAGAAGCGGCTTCATGAATTCAATCGCTATCGATGTCTGATGCGTATAAATCGGTATCATAGCGCGATATGAAATCGTACTTTATAGATATATTATCTTTACGGTTTTTGCTATTATCGCGCTCTATTGGCTATGCTGTCTGACATGGCTTATTAAGCACTTATAAAAGCATGAGTACTTGGCGATGTTGACGAGCTATTTTTGATTTACTTTGTTGCTGTCTTTTATGATTAAGCGCTGCGTGTTTATGCTCTACATATAGCCGTGTCTTTTGGTATGTGATACGGATATATAGTTAGTAGTCATAAAGCGCTATTTTGCGAGTGGTACTCTTGTGTACCTGTATTGACCTTATTATTCGTGAGTCTATGACATGCCTGAATCGTTAAATATCATTGACCTTATTATGCAAGCCAGCTTGCTCGTGCAGATGGTTATGGGGCTGCTGTTATTCGCCTCATTATTAAGCTGGGTACTGATTTTTCAATTGAGCAGCCGTTTGGGCACAGCCAAGCGCTATGACGCGCAATTTGAGACATGGTTTTGGTCAGGCGAAGACTTGGCAAAGCTGTATCAAGGCATTCAAGGCTCGCCTGACCGTCAGGGGCTTGAGCAAATTTTTTACGTTGGTTTTTCTGAATACCTGCGTATGCATAAAAAACGCCAGCCCAAAGACGACATCATCGATGGCGTAGAGCGCAAATTGCGCGTGGGGCTTGGACGTCAGCAGCAGCTGTTAGAATCAGGCATTGCAGTACTTGCCAGTATTGGCTCGGTCGCACCATACGTCGGTCTGTTCGGTACGGTTTGGGGCATTATGAATGCCTTTTTGGGCTTGTCTCAAACAGAGCAAGCGTCACTTGCCGCCGTCGCGCCTGGTATTGCCGAAGCCTTGATTGCTACAGCAATGGGCTTATTCGCCGCCATTCCTGCGGTACTCGCATACAACCACTTTACCGCCAAGTCCGCCCTCCTCTATGACGCACGCGCCCTATTTTGCGACGAGATGACAGGCATGCTCCAGCGTGAGACGCAAACCGATACCATCCCAACGCCTACGCCTGCCGCCACGCCGATGCAAGGACAACGGTTATGAAACCGAGTCCCTTTGCCCGCCGCAAAACGGCTTTAAACGCCCAGATGAACGTCGTGCCCTATATCGACGTCATGCTCGTGTTGTTGGTGATTTTTATGGTAACCACGCCAATGCTAACGACAGGCGTGGATGTGGATTTGCCCAAAGAGCAAACCAATACGCTAAGCCAGCAGCAGCTGCCTGTGATTGTCTCGCTAACGGACAGTAACGAGCTGTATATCAGCTATGAAAGCAATGTCGATATGCCGATTACGGAAGCTGAGCTGATTAATATCCTCTCTAACATCCAAACCCAAAATGAAAATGCGGGTGAGCCGCCCGTACAGGTGATGATTAACGCCGATCAAAACAATCAATACGGTTCCATCATGTCACTTATGGCAAAATTACAACAAGCAGGCGTGCAAAAGGTCGGTCTCTTGACTGGCAAGCCACTGCCCATGCATCAGTAGCATTTTATCGATTAATGTGATGATACCTCCCATGAATACAGCTCCCAGCGTTTTTGTTCCTGTTCAGCCAAAAGGTGACGGTCTGTCCGCGCCCACCTTGCTGAGTCTGCTTGCGCATGGCGTCATTTTGGGGCTGCTGATTTATAACTATCACGCCGATGATTTGACGCCTACTGGCAGCCTTGAAACCACCATGGTCTCCCCCGAGCAGCTCGCTGCTATTCAAGGGCAAGTGCTGGCCAATCGTGCTGCTGCTCAAGCGGCGGCGAGTAGCCAAAGCGATAACGCAATCAATAGCAGTGACGCGATGGCAGCGCCCAGTGATGGCAGTGATAATGTCAATACCAGCCCGCAGCGCCGTTCAGTATTTACCGAATCTAATGAGCCTGTGTATACCAGTAACAACCGCCCGTTACTTATGAGCGAAGAGCAGCAAGAGCAAATCCTCAAGGAGATGGAGGACTACGAGCGTGAAAGCGAAGCATGGGCGCGGGAAATGGACGCGCAAGCCAATCAGCGTATTGAAGAAGTGGATGACCAGCGCCAGCGTGATCAAGACGACCTACAACACCGACTCAAAGCATACCAAGACAGCTATGACAATCCGCCACCACGTATCGAAAGACCAAAAGCACCCGCGCGAAATAATAGCGATGGTTCAAGCTCAGGTAATTCACAGAGAAACTTTGATTTAGCCGATGGTACATCAACGGTACCCAATTCAGGCAGTCAAACCACAAGCCCGCGCACAGGAAATAGCAACAGTGCGGGTGGCAGTAGCGGCGCGAGCGATGCACAAATACTAGCTGCGATTCGTAAACAGTTTAAGGCATCTGAAGGTAGACCCGAGGATGTGATATTAACTATTACTGTTGATCCGAGTGGTCGAGTTATAAATGTAGAACCTGATAAAGATACAATATATAGCCGTGAGGCTGTCAGAGCAGCTAAAGCAGTCGGACGCTTTGACATTGACAACAGCAGCCCCAAATATCCTACTTTTACCATCACTTTTCGTGGTAGCAACTAACACGATTACGATGCATCTGTAATTCTCTTCGTTTACAGCGTGCCACTTGTATCCCCTTTGATATTGCATTACTTTATGACTATCAGGCGCGACTACCGCCTATAAGAATAAATACATAATGTTAGGAGTTTATATTTTGCCAGTAATTATTTATAAGTCCGCCTGCAAAAAAACTTCATTTGGTAAACTGCATCTATTGTCTTTGGTTGGTGCGGTAATGATGGTAAGTGCCATGCCTTATGCCAATGCTGCCCCTGAACCTTTAGTGTTTGATTACAAAGTGCCCAAACAAACCAATCAAATTGCCCTTGTGCCATTTGCAGGTGATACCGTCATCTCTCCTATGGCGGCAAAGGTGCTCAATTCCGATCTTAAGACCACCAGTCAAAACCTGCCTGAGCAGCCGCATACCAGCCGTGAGGTGGCAAGTAAACTACCACTGTGGCAAAGTACGGCCATTCCTTATGTCGTGGTCGGTAACACGCGCATGGCAGGTGGTGATGTGGTTATTGATTATGAAGTCGTTGACACGCAAACAGGGCGCGCGATAGAAGGCAAGCAAACACTTAATTCAAAACGTGATGCCAATAGTTTACGTTACGCTGCCGATGTGATTGCTGATAATGTCCGTCATTTAATCACAGGTGAGCCGCGCGATTATGCAGGACGTATCGCGTATATTGAAGAATCAGGTACAGGGGCGAAAAAGATTTCGCGCATCAAAGTCATGGATGCGACTGGCGAGAATGAACAAACCATTGCCGAAGTACAAGGCTCAATCTACTCGCCAGCATGGTCGGCGGATGGCGGACGTATCGCCTATGTGGTACAACGCGACAGATCCTATCCTGTGATTTATGTCCAAAGTATCAGTGGCGGCGCACAGCCTATCACTGCCAACTTGCGCGGCTCTAATATGAGTCCCTCTTTTTCACCTGATGGTGGACGCATTTTGTTCTCTAGCAGTCACGAAGGCGAGGATTATATCTACGAGATGAGTACTAGTGGCGGCGCGGCGCGCAGACTGACCAAAGGATTACAGCCGAGCTATGCGCCTGACGGTCAATCTTTTGCTTATGTCTATGACAACGGCAAAAACAATCAGCCGCGTATCTATCGTTATACCTTTGGCTCAGGCAGTGTGCAGCAAGTCTCAAAAGGTGGCTATGCCACCACGCCACACTTTAATAAAGACGGTACACAGATTGCTTATCTAAGTGGCCGCTCAGCGGCCGTGATGAATAGTAGTGGCGACAATGTTGCAAGTTTTGGGGGAATGGGACTGGACGAAGCGCCGACGTTTTCACCCAGTGGCAAGCGTGTGGTTCTGGCGACTAAGGAAGGCAGTAAAGGCACACTGACCATCAAATCTTTAGATGGCAGCAATACCGTCACCAAAATAGGTAACGGCACTATCCGCTCACCCGTATGGTCAGCACCTGTAAAATAATAAACCATTTGCCGTTATTTGGTTCATTTAACTGTTTGCTGCTGTAATGACGCTTTTTTATTATTAAACCATCAGTGCCTTACAAATAAGATAAGGCACTTTTTTATTATCAAAGTGACGCACAATACGTTATTTTTGCTTAGGCTATTTTATAGCTGTATACGATGTTGTGCCCTTATCGAGATATGCATCATTATGATGACCCATATTATTTCTGCGACGACCGCGCTGCTTTTTACATTGCTGCTGACAGGCTGTCAGAGCATACAGTTCGTTGATAGCCCTATTCCTGTCACCACCTTGCAGCAGGCCGCTACGCACAGTCATTAACACAGACATCACTGGTGTGCGTATAAAAAAACAGCGCAACATTGGCGCTGTTTTTTTTAAATAAAGAATGACGCTACTCGGCAGCTGGTGCATGTTTGATAATAGTCTTAGCCAAATGCTCACCGAACCAAATGGCGGTATCGATATCGCCTTTACATGGCGTTTCTTCAGGCGGTGCATCAACAGACTGCGTCATTAAGCCTAAAAATCCAGACAGACGGTTCAAATCGGTTTCACTATGTCCTGTCGGCATCAGCGGCAAACCCAGCCAGTGCATCCCGTGCTGCATGGCATAAAGGCATATTTGTTGCAATACCGCCAACTTATCGCCGCTGAGTCCGCCTGAATTGGCAAAGCCTGCCGCCCACTTACCTTCCCATTTGCGGTGATACCAACGCTGTGAAGTCTCATCCATAAAGGTTTTAAATTCGGCGGTCACGCTACCCATATAGACCGCACTGCCAAACACCAAAATATCAGCAGCATCAATAAAATCCCAATCGGCATCGTGAATATCTATTGCTTTGACTTGCTCGGCGGATAGCTGCTGGCGCGCACCGTCAGCGATAGCGATGGCAACGCGGCGGGTGTGACCATAGTTGCTATGGTAAATCACAGCCATAGACAAATCTTGGGTCGATGCTTGCGGGGTCTTTAGGATCGTCATACACGCTCTAATGTCAAATAATCAGTGAATTAAATAAGGATAAATAAAAAATAAAAACCGCTACAAACGATGCTAAGCCAAACGCACAATAATCATTGCCATACGTCCTGTCGCAGGCTGCCCTAAATGCGTTTGCCGACGATAGGAATAATAATCTGCATTGGCATAACTGCACGCTACAGGCATGGGATGTTGTACGTGCGCGCCTGCGTGTATCAATTGGTCAAAGGCAAGCTGCGGCAAATTGATATGGCACTTATCTGTATCCATCGTTTTGGCGTCACTATAACGCTGTATAAAGTCCGCTTCGCTCATGTCAGAGATGCTGTGCGCCGCTTGGCAACCTGCATACAGCTTATGCGCCATTGCCATGCCGACTTCATAATTATCTTGGCTGATGCTTGCCCCTATCCATGCAGAAATAGGCGCAGTGCTGTCAAATTGAGCGACTGTCTTAGCAATAATACCATTTGCCAACCCTTGCCAGCCTGCATGAATCGCGGCTATTTTTCCTGTCGTTGGCTGGTACAGGGTCACAGGCACGCAATCAGCAGTCATAATCGCTAATGCTTGTCCTGCGCGGCTACTTATCATCGCATCGGCAGCAGGTGCTTGCAAACTCGGAGCAGCGTCCGCGTCATAAATGGTATCGCCATGCACTTGGCTAAGCCATTGTATTTTGGTAATGGGCTGTGCGTTTGTGTCATGTCTGCTTATATTTTGGTTTAGCATGGCAAGCAGTTGCATACGGCGCGCACGGACAGCGGCAGCGTCATCACCCACATGCAGCCCCAAGTTAAAGGCTTCATAGCTGGGTGTATTGGGCGTGGTGGTGATATCGGTATCTGTCGTCAGCCCTGTGGTGGTCTGTAATACTAGTAACGTTTCACTCTGTGCCAAGCGCTGTAACGGCGCGCGATTTTGCATGATTTATCTCTCAGTCAAGCCATCGTCCAGCGCATCAATCAGCGCCAGCATGTCTTCAGGCAGTGGTGCAGTGACCTCAATATCTTGCCCCGTCACAGGATGTACAAAACCAAGCGCGTAAGCGTGCAGCGCCTGACGCGGAAAGCGCTGAATTGTCTGCCGCTGCACTTCACTCAAGCCTGAGCGCAGCTGACGACGACCGCCATACATACGGTCACCCACCAGTGGATGCCCGATATGGCTCATGTGTACACGAATCTGATGCGTGCGTCCTGTCTCTAGCCCAACATCCACAAGGCAGTAGTTTTCATTCAGCGGTGTAATGTCCATCAAGTGCGTGACCGCGTCACGACCTGCGGTCATCACCGTCATTTTGGTACGCTGGGTTCGATGACGGCCAATCGGCGCATCAATTACCCGATGACGCATGAGGCTTGCCGCATCGCCCGCGACCACACATTGATAATGACGGTACACAGATTTGTCTTTTAGCTGCTCCATCAGTGCCATTTGTGCAGGCTTGGTTTTGCCGATCAGCAATAGCCCTGAGGTGTCTTTATCAATACGGTGCACAAGGCCTGCACGTGGCAAATGGTGCTGCGCAGGATAATGGTACAGCAAGGCATTGACCAATGTTCCCGTTGGGTTACCCGCGCCTGGATGCACGACCATGCCGACAGGTTTATTAATCACCAATACCGCATCGTCTTCATAGACCACATCGATATCGATATCTTCGGGCAAATCTGCGCCATGCTGCTCAAGCGTGGTACTAAGATGCAGCTCATCACCTGCCTGCACGCGGTATTTGGGTTTTTGCGTTGTCCCATTGCACACAAGGCTACCATCGCTCAGCCAGCCTTGCAGCTGTGCGCGCGAAAAATCGCTCAACGCCAATGATGCGACCTTATCAATGCGCAGTCCAGATTGATTCTCAGTGACCGTATGACGAATATCAACAACATCAGAAGCAGGCGTATCTAAATCTTGTGCTTCGTCTTCATTGTCATCATCGAGTGCTTCGGTATCGTCATCAAACAGTGGCTCATCAAGCATGTCATTATCGACATCAAAGTCATTATCGGTCTTAAAATCGGTATCTTTGGTTGCAGGTTGTGAAATCGGTGTGGTCATAGCATCATCAATTCGGGTTGGTCGATTAGGATGGGCAGCATCGGGTTGGTCGATTAGGATGGGCAGCATCAGTGCGCCATCACTTGAATAACCGCATAGTGTATCATGCCTCTCTTCACTACCCTATCAATAAGTGCGCCAATTGCACATACAAAAACTCTCTACAATGTCACATCCAAGTAATTTACTGTATCTGCAAGGCAGGTTTGATGATTTCTACTCGCGTCTTTACAGACTCGTGCTAAACTGTGCCTCGGTCTGTGTCGAATACGGGCATTATTGCGTAGCATATACATTAATAATAATGATGACTGGCTCGGCACACGAGAAATAACGATGACACTCACTGACTCTATGGACTGCCCAACTGCGGCAAGGATAGTCAGAGCTTTCAATAATCTTTGAATAACAAATCACGGTTATTGTTTTTTATTAATCTGTATATGGCATATAGCGCTGCTATGATGCGTTTGGTACTGGAGAGGAATATGCGCCCTGCTGGCAACACGTTTATCAAAATATCATCAATAACCTTGCTTGCGCTCAGCGTCAATTTGGTCGGCTGTCAGACCTTCAAGAACTTAACAGGCAAAAATGATGATGCCATCGTCACCGCCGAAAAGTCAGAACAAAGCTACTACCGCGATGCGGTGACCAGCCTTGATAAAGAGCATTTTAACGCCGCTATCGAAGACTTGACGAATCTACGCACCTTTTATCCAACAGGCCAATATGCTGAGCAAGCTCTGCTTGACACCATGTACGCGCAGTACGAAAACGGCAAATACGAAGACGCCGCCGCCAGTGCCGAGCAGTTTATACGCCTATATCCATCAAACCCACAAATCAGCTACGCCTATTACGTGCGCGGCGTGGCCAATATGGAAGGCAGCTCAGACGGTCTTAATCTATTTAACTTAAACCAAGCTGAGCGTGACACCGCATACTTGCGCCTTGCCTTTGCTAACTTTCAGGAGCTGATCAGTAAATACCCAAACAGCCCCTATACACCTGACGCCGCGCAGCGCATGACTTTTATTTACAACCAGTTTGCCGAAAGTGAGTTGACTGCTGCCAAATGGTATATCGAGCGTGAGGCCTATGTGGCTGCTGCCAATCGTGCTAAGTGGGTCTTTCAGTACTACCCACAGAGCCAATCTGTACCAGAAGCCATTGCTATTTTGGCGTACAGTCATGAACAGCTTGGCTTAACGGAGCTGGCTAATGAATACCGCACACTATTACAAATCAACTATCCTGAATGGTTGACCAATGATGGACAAGTCAAGGTATCCACCAAACGTGCGCGCTCATGGCTGAACAAAGTCACTTTTGGTAAATTGGGTCGCTCAGGGATGGATGCCAGCGCTACGGCAACGGGTGACTATACAGGGGCAACACGCACACAAATGATTCGCAATGCAGCCCAGCTCAGACTACCAAGTGATGACGCCGCTACACAAAGCAGTATGAACCTACAAAATGGGGACGGTGTGAATGTTGGCTTAGACCTGCCTGACAATGCTACTGAACAAACGACCAGCCCAGCAAGTGCCATCCAAGCGGCGAAAGAAGCCAGTGCGGATAATCGCCCTACCAGTAATAGCCGCATCCGTTTTGCACCCAGTGACGACATGATAGATGATGATTAAACCTCGGTAAAACCCATTATCGTGTTATACTACAAGGTCAACTTTTTTCACGGTTGACCTTTTTTATCGCTCAGTTTTCGTCCTTTTTGATAGGTGGTGCTGTCTTATTGTGTATCGATAGCGGTATTATTGCGCCCTATGACGTGATAATGGTCACAGACATCTTGTGACTAATGCCTAAAAAAGCGACTAAAAGTAAGCGGTAAATAAGTCTTTGTGCTGATTATTTTTTTGATGGTAAGCTGGCTGATATGAGTATCCCCAATCATATTTTAGAACAACTAAACAGCCAAGCTGACCTCGTCAGTATTATTGGGCGGCACACCACGCTTAAACGCGCGGGCAATGAGTTTAAGGGCTGTTGCCCCTTTCATGGCGAAAAGTCCCCTTCCTTTTATGTCAATCCACAAAAAAACATTTATCACTGCTTTGGTTGCGGTGTGGGTGGCAATGCGATTGGTTTTCTACGTGATTATGAAAACCTAACCTTTATGGAAGCGGTTGACGAACTGTCACGCCAGACAGGCATTGAAGTGCCTAAAGACGAACAAAAAAACGTCAGTTACCAGCGCACGCCCATACAATCTGCACCCAAAGCGCCTATTCTTCCTACTCCTACCAGCGCGCCGCCAAACTATAGCGAGCAAGCGCCCGCTTTTTCTGTTCCTGACGCTGCACCTGAATATGAGACGCATGACAGCGGCTATCCTCATGATGCCGTGCCTATGGACGCGGCGCCTTATCCACCGATGATTGATGACAGCGACGCGGGCTATATCGATAATGGTATAGACAGCAGCTACGACGACATGGGCTATGATGTCAGTTTTGACAATGGCTTGCCCGCCGATATGTCGATGATGAATGGCGCGGAGACGGCGGCAGATGGCAACCTATACGAGCTACTCGAGCGTATTGCCGCGTTTTATCGGCAAAGCTTAACGAGCCACCCGCACGCGATGCATTATTTTCAAAGTCGCGGCATTACGGATGCCAGCCTTGACACCTTTATGCTGGGCTATGCGCCCTTTGGCTGGCAGCATTTAGAGCATGCCTTTCCGCAAGACATCGAGGGCTTACGCGCATTAGGTCTGGTGCGCCGTTCTGAATCGGGGCGCGATTATGACCTATTGCGTGACCGCGTGATTTTTCCCATTCGTGACAATCAAGGGCGGGTGATTGGCTTTGCTGGGCGCGCGCTGGACAATGAGGTTAAGCCCAAATATATTAACTCCTCAGACTCGCCTGTGTTTCATAAGCAGCACGTCCTCTATGGCTACTATGAGTCGCGCAAGCAGCGTGCGGACTCGTGGCTGGTCGTCGAAGGGTATATGGATGTGATTGCGCTGTATCAAGCGGGGATTTATGGCGCGGTCGCGTCAATGGGTACGGCGATTAACGAAAGCCAAATCTCGCGCTTGCTCACACTCAACCCTACGCTAACCTTATGTTTTGATGGTGATAGCGCGGGACAAAAGGCCGCATGGCGCACGCTTGAAGTCAGCTTGCCGATTCTTAGCGATGACAAAGAGCTACGCTTTTTGACTTTACCTGATGCGCACGACCCTGATACTTATATCAAGGCGCACAGTACTGAGGCAATGCGTGAGCAAATCCGTCATGCCGTGCCGTTATCGCAATACATTTATGCTTATTTAAGCGAGCGCTACGACTTAAGCCTTGTTGAAGGCAAAGCCAAACTGATGGCGCAGGTCAAAGCCTTGAGCGCCGCCCTGCCTAAAGGCAGCAGCTTTCGATATTTGCTCAACAATGACATTTATCAAAAGCTGGGCGGCAAGCGTAAACCGAGCATCACCGCCAAAGACGCACTGTTAGACTTTGACAGCGGCATGACCGTCAGTCAGCAGTTGCAGCTGTGCTTTTTGTATTGTCCGCACGCGCTACGCCACGATGTATTAACGCGCCTTTGGCAACAGGCGAGAATCAATGACGCACTGCCCCAGCATATTAAACAAAAAGCGCCTGCTGATGCCTTGCGTCCGCTGGCATGGGCAGATTTACAAGACCCAATGCTCTTTGAGGTGGTCAATACGGTACAGCGCTGCTTGCCGTTTTTACCAGCAGACACCAACGCGGGCGCGCATTTTATCTTGGCAAATCTAAGCGCCGACACGCAGGCGGTATTAAGCCGCAGTTGGGCAGAATTTTATCGCACCTTATCCAAGCATGAGGTGTCAAACTTTGATGATTTGATTGATAATCTGTTGACTCAAGTCTTAAACCGTCATTTGCAAAAAAAGACCCAAGCCTTAATCAGCAATCCCAATCCCGTGACCTTGGCGATTGTGCGTAAACAAAGCCAATGCCTAAACGACTGGCTGCGCGCCAAACAAGCTGAACAATCGGCGCAGATGAGCTGATGGCACATGAATAACGGTAATATCGACTTTTGTGGTTGCCTGCCTGTATAAGGATTTGGCCTACACGCAGGCTACCCCTTTAAATAAGCCAGCAACATCCCCACTATAAAGAGGAATGCACGCGGTCGGAACATCATGTGTAAATCACAGGGTCTGTGTTAAAATGCGCTGTTATGACGCGCGCTCAGCCTTTGGTCTGTTATCAAAGCCCTATTAATGTCCGTATTGCATGTCGTATTTTTGATGTTTTTGAGATGGCAACACAGCGCCATTGTATTGTAGTTTTTAAGCCTTTATATTTTATCAACTCATTTTTATGAGCACTGAGACGCGCCAAGGCTGGCCTTAACACATCGCAACCTGTTAAGCCGCATATTCTTATAAGCGCAGCAGTGTTATAATCATGCCTGATGCAAGCAAAGCGAGTATTTATGAAAGATAAGTCAGTTTCTCATCCTACCTCTCAGCTGGCCACCTTGATTCAAATGGGTAAAGAGCAAGGATACCTTACCTATGCTGAGGTAAACGACCAGCTGCCCGAATCCATCACCGAAAGCGACCAGATTGAAGACATCGTGCAGATGCTGACCGATGTGGGCATCAAAATCTTTGAAGCAGCGCCTGATGATGACGACATCTTAATGAATGACGACTCAAGCGATGACGATATGGCAGCCGATGAAGCGGCAGCGGTATTGGCATCGGTCGAGACGGAGCCTGGTCGCACCACTGACCCTGTGCGTATGTATATGCGCGAGATGGGTACGGTTGACCTACTGACTCGTGAAGGTGAGATTGCGATTGCCAAGCGTATTGAAGAAGGTATCCGTGACGTCCAGCACGCGATGGCATACTGGCCAGGTACGGTGCAATTGGTGCTTGATGAGTATCAGCGTGTACAAGAAGGCGAGAAAAAACTCTCTGACGTCATCACAGGCTTTTTGGATCCAGAAACAGGCGATGACGCTGCAGACGATACCGACGACAAAATGCCCGTTATCAAAGCTAAAAGTAATGGCAAAGCCGACCTTGATGATGAAGACGATGACGATATCGACGATGACGACATCGAAGATAACGATGACGATGCTGAAGAAGAAAGCAGCGGCCTTGACCCTGAAGAAGTACGCGCTCGTCTAGAAGAGATTGAAGCCCTATTCACGGCCGCCAAGCAAGCTTTGATTGATTATGGTCGTGGCAGCGTGCAAGCAGATGCCGCGTATGGGCTGCTTGCCAACCGCTTTATGATGCTCAAACTAAATAACCGCCTCTCTGACCAAGTCATGGCACTGATGCATGACGTGTACGATGATGTGCGCAAACACGAGCGTCAAATCATGCGTTTGGTTATCCGCCGTGGTCGTATGCCGCGCGCCGAGTTCCGTAAGACCTTCCCAAGTAACGAAGCCAACGTTGATTGGTTGACTGAGCGTCTAAAAGGCAAGCCTGCCTTTGCTGAAACGCTAGAAAAAGTGATTGATGACGTTATTATCTTACAGCGCAAAATCCGTGACTACGAGCAAAAGCTCGACATGGAAATCCACGACATGAAAGACGTCGCCCGCCGTATGGCAATCGGTGAAGCCAAAGCCCGCCGCGCCAAAAAAGAAATGGTCGAGGCAAACTTGCGTCTGGTGATTTCTATCGCGAAAAAATATACCAACCGTGGTCTACAGTTCTTGGATTTGATTCAAGAAGGTAACATTGGTTTGATGAAAGCGGTGGATAAATTTGAATACCGCCGTGGTTATAAGTTCTCAACCTATGCCACATGGTGGATTCGTCAGGCGATTACCCGCTCTATCGCTGACCAAGCGCGCACCATCCGTATCCCTGTACACATGATTGAGACGATTAACAAAATCAACCGCGTCTCACGTCAGCTGCTACAAGAAATGGGACGCGAACCAACGCCTGAGGAATTGGGCGAGCGTTTAGAGATGGACGAAGTCAAAGTCCGTAAAGTGCTCAAAATCGCCAAAGAGCCGATTTCAATGGAAACCCCTATTGGTGATGATGAAGACTCACACCTAGGCGACTTTATTGAGGACTCGACCATCTCAAGTCCTGTCGATGATGCCACCTCAGCGGGTCTGCGTGAAGCCACTCGCGACGTATTGGGCAACCTCACCGAACGTGAAGCGCGCGTACTAAAAATGCGCTTTGGTATCGACATGCCGACCGACCACACGTTAGAAGAAGTCGGCAAGCAATTTGATGTAACGCGTGAGCGTATCCGTCAGATTGAGGCAAAAGCCTTGCGTAAACTGCGTCACCCATCGCGCTCTGAGCACTTACGTTCTTTCTTAGAAAACGACTAGGACTTGCTTTGCGCTTTGATTAATAAATAACTGATAAAAAAGTCGAGCTGAGTCTCGGCTTTTTTTATGGCCTTTATTTAATAAAAGCGCAAAGCAATGAACCAGAGCGAGCGTTCAACCCTTCATTTGAAACAGCACTATAAAGTATATATATTCCGTATACGTTTCATATATTGGAAAACTTATGGGTATTGTAAAAATTGATGACACGCTGCACGAAGAGATTCGTAAAGCCAGCAGCGTTATGGTGCGCTCAATTAACGCACAGGCGGAATATTGGATAAAAATAGGCATGCTCGCCGAAGCCAACCCGCATCTGTCCTACACTGATATCATTAACGAGCAACTAAAACACGCCGATGTGAATGTAAGGAACTTAATTGATGGCTAATATCTCCTTAAAAACCCCAGAAGAGCTTGATTTGATGCGTGAATCTGGACGCTTACTGGCATCAGTTTTTGCTTATTTAGACCAGCACATCAGCGCAGGCATCACCACGATGGCGATTAATGACTTGGCGGAGCGCTACATCGTCGATGAGTTACAGTCACGACCTGCCAGCAAAGGTCAATACGACTATCAATATGTACTCAATAGTTCGGTCAATCAGGTGGTATGCCACGGCGTGCCCTCAGACACGCAGACGCTCAAATCAGGCGATATCGTCAATGTCGATATTACCTTAGAAAAAAATGGCTTTATCGCCGACTCCAGCAAAATGTATATGATTGGCGAGGTCATGCCGTTAGCTAAGCGCCTTGTGGACGAGACTTATGCCGCGATGTGGGCAGGTATCCGTGTGGTAAAAGCAGGCGCGACGCTCGGCGATGTCGGGCATGCCATCCAAAGCCACGCCGAAAAAAATGGCTACTCGGTTGTTCGGGAATACTGCGGACACGGCATCGGGCGCGAGATGCACGAGCAGCCCGAAGTGCTGCACTATGGACGCGCAGGCAAGGGCTTGGTGTTAGAAGAAGGCATGACCTTTACCATCGAGCCAATGATTAACCAAGGCAAGGCCAAAATCAAAATGAAAAAAGACGGCTGGACGGTGGTCACGGCGGACAAAAAACTCTCTGCCCAGTGGGAACACACCATCGCTGTGACGGCGGACGGCTATGAAGTGTTGACGCTGCGGGAAGAAGAAATGGTTTAATGCTAAATTTTTGAGTATATGTAGGCATACAAGAAGGGACAAGTTTAACAAGCGCTTGTCCCTTTTTATATTTCTGATGACCATTATATTGTTGGCTTATAAAAAATTGCTGCTATCATAGGGCGCGGTAATGTTCACACTCAGTAAGCGCATTGTCCGCTTTTATACCTGCCTGCACTAGGAAACGCTATGATTGTCCGCCAACAACCGCACCCATTAAGAATTTTCTTTACCTTACGCGGCTCAATTATTCCCAAAATCTATCCGCAGATTCTACTGGTCACGCTGCTGAGTTTAATCGTGACCATCATTCAGCATGAGTTGCCCAAATCCTTTCCCTATTACAGTACCGCGATGTTTACCTTATTGGGCATTGCGCTGTCATTGTTTTTGGGCTTTCGCAACAATGCCAGCTATCAGCGCTGGTGGGAAGCGCGCACACTATGGGGTCAGCTCGTTTACGATGCGCGTAGCTTTGCCCGTCAAGTCATCTCTTATATTGATAGCGATACCGAGGCAGGACAACACGCCCAGCGCACAATGATTCATCTGACCATTGCCTTTACCCATGCTGTGCGTCACCGTTTGCGTGGCACCGCACCGTGGACGGATATTGCGCCCTACATGACGCCTGAGCAGCTTACACAGCTACAAAATGTACGCAATGTCCCTGACGGCATCATGCGCATGCTTGGTAAAACGCTGGGCAATGTCCGCCGCCAACAAATGGTCTCTGAACAAATCATCCAAAATATGGATGAGCGCTTAAACTCGATGACCGTTGTGCTTGCTGCGTGTGAGCGCATCTTAAACACGCCGCTGCCCTTTGCCTATATGCTGCTCGTGCACCGCACCACTTATATTTATTGTATTATGCTGCCCTTTGGTTTGGTGGCGTCGATGGGCTGGACGACGCCGTTTGTCTGCGCGGTGATTGCCTATACGTTTTTTGGTTTGGACGCGCTGAGCGAAGAGCTTGAAGATCCCTTTGGTATGGCCGCCAATCAGTTGCCGTTGCTTGCCTTATCGCGCACGATTGAGGTCAATCTGTTAGAGGCCTTAAATGAGGGCCATGTACCACCCGATATCGCGCCTGTGAGTGGCTATTTGCCTTAGCCCTTCTAGTACTTAGCACTCAAGCACTCATTATGTGCGCTTGAATAATGCACAACGTGCCATTATAAACAAGGGCACTTACTACCCATTTTATTGATACCGTCAAAACAAGGCATTTATTATGAGTCAAAACAACGACAACAAAACCAATAAAGCGCTGAATATCAACGCGATTGGCGCAGCCAAAGGCATCCGCGGCAAAAAAACCGACATCCAAAATCCTGAGCTGTGGGATTTTCCGATGAACTATCCGATGAGCATCATCGGGCACGAAGGCGAGCACGACACGCTACTCAATGAGCTAAAGCTTATTTTGGGCGGCATGTTCCCTGAGTTTGATTTTGCTTCAATGGAAGTCAAACCCTCAAAAACCAACCGCTTTCATTCAGTACGCGTCAATCTGCACTTGACCTCAGCCGAACAGGTCAATGAATTGTATGCGGCACTTGATAACGCCAAAACGGTACGTATGGTGCTGTAACGCGCCTATCCTCTCTGCTGTTTTTATTGCCAGTTTTACCTAAGTTTTTATATAAGCACAATCGTCACGCGAATGGCTGGCGATTTGCTGCATTTTGCGCTACAATCAGCGCCCTTTGCGCTACTCACGCCTTTTGATAGCTCATTTAAGCAGGGCAAAAATAAGCACAAAAAAATTTAATTTTTTACAAAAACCGCTTAGCCCTTATGCGCTCTTTCATTGCGAAAAATCAAGCCAAATTTTTGGTACGTCCAACATATTATCTGGCTAAAATCAATCTAGTATTTTAAAAAAAATCCCGCTATATTGTGCCTACAAACAACAACGAACGCTATATATAGTATTTATTGTTCAAAAAACGAACAGTAGATAGCGGCTTTGTATTGCCTAAAATTCACGGCTATTTTTGCCTAACTATAGACAGCGTATGACTTTAGGCTGAGATGAATTATAGCCTCTCAGCACTTTTGCACCATCAATCCATGAGGACACCATGACACATATTGACAAGCTTCAAGTGACCAAACGTGACGGACGTCTAGAGCCGATTAATCTGGACAAAATCCATAAGGTAATCACGTGGGCAGCACATGATTTGGACAATGTGTCGGTGTCGCAAGTGGAGCTAAAGTCGCACATTCAGTTTTATGAAGGCATCAAGACTCGCGATATTCATGAGACCATCATCAAGTCTGCCGCTGACCTCATCTCTGAAAACACCCCAGACTATCAGTACTTAGCAGCGCGTTTGGCGATTTTTCATCTGCGTAAGATTGCGTATAACACCTTTACCCCGCCGCACCTGCTTGACCATGTGCAAACATTGACCGACGCGGGCAAGTATGACGAGCACATCCTCGCCGACTACAGCAAGGCTGAATTTGACGAGCTGGACGACTATATCGACCATTGGCGCGATATGAACCTTGCCTACGCTGCCGTTGAGCAAATGGCGGGCAAGTACCTTGTGCAAGACCGCGTGAGCAAAAAAGTCTTTGAAAGCCCGCAGTTCCTTTACATGCTGGTCGGTATGTGCCTGTTTTCAAACTACGACAAGGACACGCGCCTAGACTTCGTCAAGCGCTTTTATGACGCCGCGTCACAGTTCAAAATCTCACTGCCTACGCCCATCATGTCAGGCGTGCGTACGCCATCGCGCCAGTTCAGCTCGTGCGTCTTGATTGAGTGCGGCGACAGCCTTGACTCTATCAACGCCACCACCAGCGCCATCGTCCGCTATGTGTCTCAGCGCGCAGGCATCGGCATCAACGCAGGTCGCATCCGTGCATTGGGTAGCCCTATCCGTGGCGGCGAAGCGCAGCACACAGGCTGTATCCCGTTTTATAAATTGTTCCAAACGGCGGTCAAATGCTGTTCACAAGGCGGCGTACGTGGCGGCGCAGCGACCCTATTCTATCCGCTATGGCATTTAGAAGTTGAGTCGCTACTGGTGCTCAAAAACAACCGCGGCGTCGAAGACAACCGCGTGCGCCACATGGACTACGGCGTACAGATTAACAAAACGCTATACACGCGCCTGATTAAAGGACAAGCCATCAGCCTGTTCTCACCTTCAGACGTACCTGGTCTGTATGATGCATTCTTTGAAGATCAAGACAAATTCGAAGCGCTATACACTCAATATGAGCAAGACGAGAGCATCCGCAAGCGCCAAATCCCAGCCGCTGACCTATTCAGCCTGATGATGCAAGAGCGCGCGAGCACAGGTCGCATCTATATCCAAAACGTCGACCACTGCAACACGCACAGCCCTTTTGATGCCAAAGTTGCGCCGATTCGCCAGTCAAACCTGTGCATGGAAATCGCGCTACCGACCAGCCCGTTGGACAACATCAATGACGAAACAGGCGAGATTGCGCTCTGTACGCTGTCTGCTGTCAACCTTGGTAAAGTCGACAACGTGAGCGACATCGAAGAGCCAGCCGAGCTGATCGTCCGCGCCCTTGATGCTCTGCTTGACTATCAAGACTACCCTGTCGCCGCTGCCGAAAATGGCAGTATGCGCCGCCGCACGCTCGGTGTGGGCGTCATCAACTACGCCTACTACCTTGCCAAAAATGGCGCACGCTACTCGGACGACAGTGCGCTTGGACTCACGCACCAGACCTTTGAAGCGTTGCAATACTACTTGCTAAAAGCCTCAAACAAACTGGCACAAGAAAAAGGCGCGTGCCCTGCCTTTAACGAGACCACGTACTCGCAAGGCATCTTGCCGATTGACACCTATAAAAAGGATTTGGACGGCATCTGCCAAGAGCCGCTACATCTCGATTGGGAAGCGCTACGCAGCAGCATCACCGAACACGGTCTGCGCAACTCGACCCTATCGGCGCTGATGCCCTCTGAAACCTCAAGTCAGATTGCCAACGCGACCAATGGCATCGAGCCGCCACGCGGTCTGGTCTCTATCAAGGCATCAAAAGACGGCATCCTAAAACAAGTCGTGCCTGAGATTAACACGCTCAAGAACCAATACGAGCTACTGTGGCAAATGCCAAGCAATGACGGCTATCTAAAACTGGTCGCCATCATGCAAAAGTTTATCGACCAAAGCATCTCGGCGAACACCAACTACGACCCCGCCCGCTTTGAGGGTCAGCGCGTACCGATGAAAGTCTTGTTAAAAGATCTATTGACCGCGTATAAGCTGGGCGTAAAAACGCTGTACTACCACAATACCCGTGACGGCGCGAACGATGCCCAAGCGGATATGGAAGATGACGGCTGTGCTGGCGGCGCGTGTAAGTTGTAAATAAAAAAGCGAACTCGGCTGTGGGGCTGGGTTCGTTGTTTAAGAAGTTGTGTTTGGGAATTAAGAAAATAGCTTTATATTTCTATTTAAAATAAACCCTATAGAAGATATAAATATGCTTTATAAATACAGTAGTTCGGAATTTAAGAATCTAAGAAAAATACTGTGTGATATATTAATTGAAGAGCTTTCAAAAGAATCGCTATCGAAAGAATTAAAAAAACTAGTAGAAATACTTGTTCACTTTTTGAACGTCATTGATGAAAATATAACCGATTTTTTAGACAAAGCAGACTTGGAGTATAATAGTTGGACTGATGTACATATTGCAGCATCTGGTAATTTGCTGTCATCTTACAATCACACAATACTCAGGGCAGAAAATGAAAAAAGTCTAAATGGATTTAAATTCAAAGAATTAGTAGATGCTATTTATGTAACTATATATGCGGATATATATGAAGCATCTCTCATATGTACAGAGACAGGAATTAAAAATTACTTAAATAAAACAGTCCAAGATTTCCAGTATTATTCTGATATATTATCAGATGATTCTTTCAAAAGATTATCATTTTTATGGTTCTCTATACCAAAAAGAGTTTTTGATATTCATTTAAAGCAAAACTTGAGTAAAGAATCATTGGAAAATATCAAGAAGTTACAGGAAAATGAAGATGTAATAACGAAGAATATAGAAACAAGTAAAAAACTTCTTAAGCAAACACAAGATCTTAAAAACACTCTAGAAGAGCAGAGAAGCGAATATAATTTCGTATCTCTATCGAAAGGTTTTACATCTTTGAAAGACGTAAAGAAAAAGGAAATGGACGATGAAAAAACAATATATCGGATACTAATGGGCTGTATAATACTAATTATTATAGCAAAATTTTTATGGTCAATATTTTACTTAAGTCAAGAAAATATAAATAACCTTATATTTATCACTGCTACTGTTTCTACTATTTTTTTACTACTTGTTATTTTATACTTTTTTAGAATATCTCTTTCTAATATAAAGTCTATTCGCTCTCAAATACTTCAAATAGATCTACGTATAACACTTTGCCAGTTTATACATAACTATAATTTAGATACTGAGGGTTTAAGAGAAGGAATGAAGGAAAGCTTTGATAATTTTGAAAAAGTTATTTTTGCACCTATAGTAGCTAACGAGGATCAAATGCCTAATACGTTTGATGGTCTCGATCAAATCACAAACTTATTAAGCTCAATAACCAATAAAGGCAAGTCATCGTAGGCTGGATAAACTTTGTAACACTCAACTATTTGAAATAAGTTAGGTCTCGCTCTTTAACCCTAACCGCAAACCAACACTCAAAAACGGAGGTCGTGTGCAATATACCGCAATCATCAAAGATGGTGGCTTGTTTATTCCTAATGTATTTTCAGACCTAGACGACGACCGCGCTCATGTCGTCCAAGTGACCGTTGATATGGCAAGTGTTCGCCAGCAGTTAGATACCGATGACGTGCCAAAGCCTGCGGCAAAAGCGCCAAAAAAGACCGCCAAGCGCCCCGCAAAAAAAACGCCACCCGCCCCACGTGCGGTGGACACCAGTCATCAAGAAGCAGCGCGGGAGAAAGCGCTTGATGAGCTAGAGGCGCTTGATGACAGCGAGCTGAGCGAAATGCTCAAGGCATATATCAATGATGGACAAGGCTCAGCGCAGATAGCGTTAGATAACTTATAGTTTATATATTGTACGTTTGACCTTAAGACGATAGAGCGAGATTAAACATTATTTTTCGTAGCCTCTGGAGACGAAGTCACAGCAAGCAAGAAAAATAACGTTTAATCGAGCGACTGCATAGCGCTCTATAACTCATTTACTTTACACAAAAACCGAAAACCCCAAAAAGGCAATGCCATGACTTACTCAATCTTTTGTCAAACCCCAAACAATGCTTTGAGCGAGCCGATGTTCTTCGGTCAGCCCGTCAACGTGGCGCGCTACGACCAGCAAAAGCACCCCATCTTTGAGCAGCTGATTGAAAAGCAGCTCAGCTTTTTTTGGCGTCCCGAAGAGGTCGATGTGTCGCGCGACCGCATGGATTTTGGTAACTTGTCATCGCATGAGCAGCATATCTTTTTGAGCAACCTTAAGTACCAGACCCTACTCGACTCGATTCAAGGTCGCAGCCCAAACGTGGTGCTGTTGCCGCTGGTGTCTATCCCTGAGCTAGAGACATGGATTGAGACGTGGTCGTTTTCTGAGACCATCCACTCGCGCAGCTATACGCACATCATCCGCAATATCGTCAATGACCCAAGCGTTGTGTTTGACGACATCATGGAAAATGGCAACATCCTAGAGCGTGCCTCAGACATCGCCCACTACTATGATGACTTGTACCGCAACAGCCAGCTATACAGCCTATACGGCGCGGGCACGCATACGGTCAATGGCGAGCAAATCACCGTTGACTTGCGCAGCCTTAAAAAACAGCTGTATCTGTGCATTATGGCGGTCAATGTGTTAGAGGCGATTCGTTTTTATGTGTCGTTCGCCTGCTCATTTGCCTTTGCCGAGCGCAAGCTGATGGAAGGCAATGCCAAGATTATCAAGCTGATTGCCCGTGATGAGGCGCTGCATCTGACAGGCTCACAGCACATGATTAACCTCATGCGTAACGGCAAAGACGACCCTGAAATGGCAGAGATTGCCGAAGAATGCCGTGAAGAGAGTATTGAAATTTTCCGTAAAGCCGCCGAACAAGAAAAAGACTGGGCGGGCTACTTGTTTAAAGACGGCTCGATGATTGGTCTCAACAAAGACATCTTGTGCCAGTATGTCGAGTACATCACCAACTTGCGTATGGAAGCGGTGGGCTTGCCAGCAGCGTTCCCGCATTCAAAATCAAACCCGATTCCGTGGATTAACACATGGCTGTCGTCTGATAATGTGCAGGTTGCGCCGCAAGAGACGGAAATCAGCTCGTACTTGGTGGGGCAGATTGATTCTGACTTGTCTAACAGTGACTTTGACGACTTTGAGCTGTAATTTTTAGGTGTGATTAGCGCGTCGATGACATATCGCTGTCATGTGGGCGCGCTATCATCAAGGCAAAAAATACCAATAAAAACAACCATCAGGAGATTGGGCAATGACGTGGGTAGTGACCAGCAAACAGCGCTTTTATTTGCACGATAGCGAGACCTTGCTAGACGGCTTACTGCGTACTGGGCACAATATCAATTATCAGTGCCGCGAAGGCTACTGTGGCAGCTGCCGCGTACAAAAGATTGCGCACTCTGAGCCGATTGAGTATGTGACTCACCCACTGGCAATGGTTGATGAAGACGAAATATTGCCCTGCTGCTGCCGCGTCCAAGGCGTGATTCATATTAATGAAGAGTTGATTATTGATTAATTGCCTGTTGAATGGCTTGATGATTGAGATGATCGAAAGGCAAAACCATAAAAAAGCGCCCGCTATCATTAACGGGCGCTTTTTTATGGCGGGTTTATAGATTCAATTGCGTTTTATGCCTCGAGCGCAACCTATACGTTACCTTTATTGTGTGGGCTGTTGTTGTGGCTGCCCCATGCCATTTTGTTCAAACAATTGTAGCAGCTCTTCACGCAGGCGTAGACGTTCTGCCTCTGACATGGTGGGCGCTTCTTGGATTTCATCTTGCGCCCCCATGTCATTATTAAAGTCGCCCTCAAACGACGCAGGCTGCGCGGGGCTTTCTTCTTGTTGTGGACGGGCGGTCAGGGTGATTTCTACCTGTACCGTTTTACCGCCGCGCAATACTTGGGTATTGAGCTTGGTATTGAGCGGTTTACGTGCCACATATTGCACCAAGGTATTGGCATCGGTCATCTCAACGCCGTCGATACTTAGGATAATATCGCCTACTTTTAGACCGCTTTTTGCTGCTGGACCATTGGGTACGACATTGAGCACCTCGACCCCTGTTGAGGTTTCTAATTGCGTGGGGTCACGCAGCTGGGATTGAATCTCGATACCCAGCCAGCCACGACTGACGCGGCCGTCTTTAATCAGCGCGGTCATCACCTGCTCAACGAGTGCGGTCGGAATGGCAAAGCCAATACCCATCGAGCCGCCCGACTTGGAGAAAATCACGGTGTTGATACCCACCAGCTCGCCACTGGCATCGACGAGCGCGCCGCCTGAGTTACCAGGGTTAATCGCGGCATCGGTCTGGATAAAGTCCTCAAACTTATTGACACCAAGACCTGTACGCCCTGTCGCTGAGATGATGCCTTGCGTTACGGTCTGCCCAACACCAAAGGGGTTACCAATCGCCAGCGCCACATCACCGACTTGAATAGGCGCTTCACGGAACGCAAGCGGCGTCAGCCCTTTCATATCGACTTTAATTACTGCAAGGTCACTGTCAGGGTCAGCACCGACCACCGTTGCGCGGCTTTTACGCCCATCATTCAGACCGACGATGATTTCGTCCGCCTTTTCGACCACGTGCGCGTTGGTGACGATATAGCCATCATCGGACACGATGACGCCTGAGCCTAAATTGGTTTCGCCTTGGTCACTTGGCACGCCATTATGATACTCGAAAAATCGGCGCAGCACGGGGTCATTCATATACGGGTTTTCCGCCATGCTTTGGGTGGTGTAGATATTGACCACCGATTGCGCCGCACGCGCTACGGCATCATGGTACGAGCTGACCGCAGGCGCGGTACTGCTCACAGGCGGCGGGGTGATTTTTTCCGCTTCGGGTGTCCTCGGCGGCTGCCACGTCTCCTCTGAGGCACTTTTTGTATTGATAAATAACCAAATCGCGACCACAACCGCAGCGGCAAGCAGTGCCCAAGGCAACCAGCGGAAAAAAGGCGTATTACGATTGTTATTGGGTGCAGACATACAAAAACCTCAGTACATAAATGAAATAGACGACACAAAATAGTGTAAACATGGTGCGGTTGGCTTTCAAATTATAACGGTCGCACCCTAGGAATAGTAACGTATCGTGTATTTATTCAGTTAGTGAAGTTATCGGGCTTTTTGCTGCCTATGTTAAGATAGGCAATCGATACAGCGCCCACATGACAAGGGCTAATGCCATTTTTAATTTGTGCTGTGATTGGCGCAGTTCACTCCTAACGACCACGCAATCACCAAAATCTAAGCATAAGTGCGCATGTTAAAACGGCGTTAACGACAATGATATAAGGAGTTTTTTATGAGCACCCAGAGCGATACTTCAAATACGTCCAATGACGGCATCAGCGCCCAGCAGCTCACCGCCTATTGTGATGATTATTTGTCTGCTGCTAATTTTAAAGACTACTGCCCAAACGGTTTGCAAGTCGATGGCGGGCAGCCGATTCGCCGTATCGTCACAGGCGTGACCGCGTGCGAAGCCTTAATTGATGCGGCGATTGCGGATAATGCCGATGCCATTATGGTGCATCATGGCTATTTTTGGAAAGGCGAGCCAGCCCCACTGACAGGCATGAAAGGCACGCGCATCCGCAAGCTTTTGACCCACGGCATCTCACTTATCGCGTATCACTTGCCACTCGATGCGCACCCGACCTTGGGCAACAATGCCACTTTGGCGGACTTGCTGGATTTAGAGATTACAGGCGGACTGTATCCTCATGAGGCGCATCCTGTGGGTAATATTGCCACCTGCGCCCTGCAAACGGTAGACGCACTGGCGACCAAGATTGCAGACGCACTGGGACGCACACCACTACACATCGCGGCTGACTTGCCTAATGATGACGGTTTAATTCGCCGAGTGGGGCTGTGTACAGGCGGCGCGCAAGATATGATTGAGCAAGCGGCGCAGATGGGCTGTGACGCCTATATCTCAGGGGAAATCTCCGAGCGTACCACGCACAGCGCGCGCGAGCTGGGCATTCATTACTTTGCCGCAGGACATCACGCCACCGAGCGCGGCGGTATTCAGGCTTTAGGCAAGCGCATTGCCGCAGAATTTGACTTGCCTGTGACCTTTATTGATATTGATAACCCTGCTTAGGCTGCTTAAGCGACTGTTGGTATCAATGGCAAATTGCTTTGTTTAAGCCCTTTTTGCGACATACACAGGTCACATCGCCACTGCACTTAGTCAGCATTCAGATACATGGGCGTGATATCGCCGTGCTATTATCACGCCCAGCAAAAGATACACAGCAATGCTAAGAATGTTAATTGAAAAATTTCGCAATTTCAAACACTTAACCTAATTATGTTACTAAACCTTTCGCTAGAGTGACATAAACTTGAATACGACCGCTGCGCCCCTATCTTATGGCTACCTCGTTATTTTGTTAGGGCGTGTCTTCATTTTAAAAATGGTGATAAAAATGAGATAAATTACAGGCAAACAAGGAAAATAGCGCAGATAATATCGAGATATTCACCAGTTATTTGACACCGTTTGCCGAAGATTTAGCCATTTCTAAATCATTTAGTCATAAACGTTTGAATTGAAGACACGCCCTAATCCTTTTAAGCAATTTACTTGTCATGAAACTTGCGGGTCACCTATATTGCGCGGCATACGCTGCCGATTGCCATACCCCGCTCATAGCACAATGTGATGACATTATGTCCAATCGCGTTTTCATGACCCTACCGATTTTGCCATTCCTGCACCGTTTTTATTTGGCATCAAAACTGCATGACGCACCATTATCGATGGTCGCTATGCACGGTAGCTTAGTGACCACAGTTAGGAGATTCGTCATGCAGCAGAGTATGTATCATTCGACCAAGCGTTTACTACAAGCATCCAGTATTGCCTTATTGTCCCTGCCTGCCCAAAGTGCGCCTGCGCTCAATATGCAGACGCCCGCCTACACCCAAGTGATGGCACAAAAAACCCTGACCATCGCGGCTGTGCCTGGGGACAGTACGTTTTTTGCGACTGATGGTTTTCAGCATGGCTTTGGCTACGATTTGGTACGTCAGTATGCGGACGAATTGGGCGTTGCGGTACATTTAAAAGGCTACGCTACCGATGAGGCGGCGCTGCGGGCGCTCAAATCTGGACAGGCCGATATAGCACTCACCACCGCCAGTACGCAGCTAAAAAGCCAGCTCAACTTAGCCTCAGCAAATTTAAGCTGCGGCTATGACAGCAATTTGACCAAAAACGGTCTGCATCCGAAAGTCAGCTGGAGCTTTCGCCAGTCGAGCGACCCCTTGTCCAAAAAAGCCAGCCACTTTTTATGTGACAATGTCAAACTCGACAATACCAAGCAGCTTGCGACCTTTTATAACCGCAAACTGTTAAAAGACGCTTATAGCCAGCAGCATTTTAAAGACACCTTGACGCAAAAGCTGCCTGGTTATCAGGCCTATTTTCAAAAAGAAGCCCGTGAATACAATCACGACTGGCAAGTCTTGGTCGCGATGGGCTATCAAGAGTCGCACCTCAATGCCGATGCGGTATCGCCAACAGGGGTACGCGGACTGATGATGTTGACCAATGCGACAGCAGAGGCAATGGGTGTGGCCAACCGTGTCGACCCTATCCAAAGCATCGCAGGCGGCGCAAAGTATTTGGAGCAAATGAAGGCAGAGTTTGCCGATGTACCGACAGGCGATCGTCTGTGGTTTGCCCTCGCCGCTTATAATATGGGACCCAATGCCGTAAAAAATATTCAAGACAAGCTTGCTACCGTAGGTATTGACGGCAACAGCTGGCATAATGTCTATGCGTATCTGGATAAAAATCAAGCGCGCAACAGTCGCTATACGCAGTGCATGCACTATGTCAGCAATATTCGCAGCTACCTTGAAGCGATTAAAACGCAAATGGTGTGACGACCGTTCGCTACATCAATACTTTCCTTTTAATATCTAGGCTAAACTTATTATTTTAACCTCGAATCGCCTAAAAAATAGTCGCTGTCAGTGCCATGGTCGAATGTTCAACACGCCCTAATCTGTACGCATAAAAAAACGGCATTCTTAGATGCCGTTTTTTTATGCGTTACGTTTATGCTTAGCGATTTGGAACGGTTAGACGCTGTCCACGTTGTAGCATGGTATCAGCTGGGATATTGTTCATATCTGCGAGCGCTTGGGTCGAGATGCCGTATTTGCGCGCCAGCCCAATCAAGCTATCGCCTGAGCCTACCGTATAACTGACGGTCGCTTTTGGAATTTGAATTACTTGTCCAACTTGTAGCTGCGCATTTGGCGCAAGATTATTGGTCGCTGCCAAGTCCTCAACCGACACACCAGCACGACGCGCAAGCGCAATCAGACCATCGCCTGACTGAACTTTATAACGCTCAGTATTACCCAGTTTTTTACCACTGCTGCTTGCTGCTGGTGCACTGCTGCTGGTTGATGCTTTACTGCTTGAGCTGCTACTCGATGCACTACTGGTTGCCGCAGGTGCACTACCACCAGCAGGAATGGTGATATTGCGACCGAGGATAAGGTTCGATGTGGTACTCAAGCCATTCGCCGCCGCCAAGTCACTGATACCGATATTGTAACGGCGCGCAACACTGGTCAAGCTATCGCCCGACTGGACTTTATAACTGACAGGCTTGTCGTTCAGTTTTAAGTCCACCTTCGCTTGTGCCACAGGCACATTGATACGCTGTCCACGTTGCAAGCGCGCATTAGCATCAAAGCTGCTGTTCACAGCTGCAATATCAGCCGCACTAACGCCTAAATTATTGGCAATACCTATTAGTGTATCACCCGACTTCACCGTATAGGTGCTGGTTGGTGTGCGCGAGCTGCTAGCACTGCTACTGCTTGAGCTGCTACGTGTATTGCTCATGCTGCTTGCTTTACTGGCGGCACTGACATCCACATTGGCTGGGATTTTTAGCGTTTGTCCCACGTATAGATTGTCAGTTGCACTAATACCATTCATATCAGCAAGCGCCGCAGATGACATATTGAATTGACGTGCGAGCGCAATTAAGCCATCACCTGCTTGGACTTTGTAGTTTTGCGTACGTACGCTGCTTGAACTACTGGTATTGCTACTGGTACTGGCAGGTGTGCTACTACGGCTTGACGCAGTCACTTTGCCTGGCACGAGCCACAGCTTTTGCCCACGGAGTAAGGACGCTTGAGTACTTAAATTATTGTAGCTCGCGAGCTGCGATACCGACAAGCCAAAGCGGTTTGCTGTCCCTGTCAGTGTATCCCCTGACTGCACGGTATAGCTGTCTGGCTTACTGCTGCTACGGCTACTTGACGCGCTATTGCTTGATGCGCTGCTGGCGCTACTAACAAGCGGTTGAATGGGTTTTGCATTGTATAAATACAACGTTGAGCCTGCCAATAAATTCGCTGCAGGGTCGATCTGGTTCCATTCAGCGATATCGCGCCAGCTTACCCCAGCACGACTAGCAATGTTTGATAGCGTGTCACCACGCATGACAGTATAAGTACTGCGTGTGCCTTGTGGTTTTGGTTTGGCGGTATTGTTACTGGTTGAAAAGCTGAGTTTTTTCTCTTTACCACTGGCTTCTAGAATAGACTGCTGTGTCTGAATCGCGGACAGTTTAATATTGCCGTCGACTGGACTGACCACATCGCTTTCGCGCGTTTGCGCTTGAATTTGACGCGCGATAAAGTCACGTTCAGCTTTGCTGAGCGCTGGCTCTTGTACAATAGTGTTATTCTGCGTGATTTGCGCTGATGTCGTTGGCAAGCTGTTACTGTTTTTTAGCTCAGCATTGATACGACTGGTTTCTTTGCTGCTGATAGGTGGTTCGCTATAGCTTGGTGCGCTACTGCTATACACTGAGCTGCTGCTGGGTTTTGGCGTTGGCGGAATGTAGCTGGTCGTTTGCTGTGGCACGCTTGCACTGGCAGCATATTCGGCAAGACCTGCACCCGTGGTCGGTAATGCCCCACTGCTGTAGGGCTTATTATTGTAGCTCGGCGCGCTACTGCTTGAGGTTGTCGGTTCAGGCGTGTTGGCAGCGGCGGCTAAGACGTTACTGGTTCCATTACCGCGTAGCATGCTGAGCTTGGCATCGGCGTTTAGACTGACATCATTAGGTACGATAACACGCTGTGGACCTGCCGAATCGACACGTCCTGATAGCAATGCGGTATTTAGCTTTTGTAGCTCATCGTAGCTGACGCCTGTGATCTGAGAAACTTCAGACAAACTCACACCGTAGTTGACAGGTACACTACGGAAATGCTGACGGTTGGCAATCGCTGGGAAATATACGCCGTACTGTTCAGGTTTGCTGACGATTTCTGCCACTGCCAAGAATCGCGGGACATAGTTCATGGTCTCAGTTGGCAATTTGAGTGACCAAAAATCCGTCGGTAGGCCATTTGCACGGTTGGCATCGATGGCTTTTTGTACGCGGCCTGGACCTGCGTTATACGCTGCCAATGCCAGCTCCCAGCTGCCAAATTGGTTATATAGCGCGGTCAAAAAGTCATAAGCTGCACGAGTCGACTCAATCACATCACGGCGACCATCATAAGTGCTGCTTTGATTCAGACCATAGATACGCCCTGTACTTGGGATGAACTGCCACAAACCTGCGGCAGCGGCGCTACTGGTACCACTTGGATCGTACGAGCTTTCAATGACAGGCAATAGCGCAAGCTCGGTTGGAATATTGCGGCGCTCGGCTTCACGTACGGTATGGTAAATATAGCGACTGGCACGAGCAGTTAGGCGGTTTAGATAATCTTGGCGGGTAATAAACCAGTTTTTTTGCGCTTCGATACGCTGATTGTAACCATGCGTACCGCCATTCATACGATAGCCTGCACGCAAACGGTTCCAAAGATCACCATACTGCTGAATGGCCAGTTTATTATCCTCAACCATCGTCATATCGGTCGCTTCAAGCAAGTCGGCCAGCTCATCCAAACTTTCTGCGTCAAGATAGGCGGTTGAGTAGCCTTCATCTGTCGTATTCTGTGGACGCGGGGATGGCTTACTTTTCGTATTACCCTTAACAACAGGGGTACGGTTATTGACCGTAGGCGTCTTTACTGCCGTTGTATTACTACAGGCACTAATAAGTAAAGTAGAGACTGCCAAGGTTAAAGGTAACGCAATAAAAGAGCGAGAAGAGGATGACACAATAGACATGATAACGATGACTTCCTAACAGCAATAATAAGTAAAAGTGAACAAAAATTATAATCTATTCTGACTAACGAAAACCATCGATATTCAATATACGATGGTTGGTAATGTACTCATAGCCATAGTACATAGATGTACCCAGATTACAGATTTTAGTCCTAGTTAATAGTAACTTGTGATACCGCGCGCAACAATACTGCATTGCCCGTGGCGACCGTCAAGGTCACACGCGAATTGGTAACAAAGTTGACCTTTTTACCATCCTTGACCCAGCTTTCAACGGTACTGATATTGGCTTTGGCCTGCGTGCCTGACGTTACCACATCTGTTATTTTGATATCATACTGATAGTTTGAGGTTTGGTTCCAGCTGCTTTGTAACAAATTAAGATAGCCTTCTTTATTCAGGCTGGTCGTTTTACCACGGCGAGACAACGAAATCAGCGCATCATCAGAAACAAGATTGGCAACGCGGTTGATATCTTGGCTATTGGCAGCCGCTTTCATTGCAGCCGCATAGCTTTCAACCAAACTGTCTGTCATATTTGCTGCTTGCGCTTGTACTGCAACAGCACTGATTGCTGCAGCGACTGTCACTACGCTTGCGCCTTTAATCATCAGCGCCAATACTCTTTTACTTAGCATACGTTTCATAATAATCCTTAATCTGCTGATAGCAGTAATGGCGTGCTCATTCGTTAAATATTAAGTAACGAGCAGTAGCCTTTTCTTTAGCGTATCATTAATTCATCACAGAGATGTAACACGATGTGTCATTATTGCGTCAGTACCGACTATGCATATAAGTACTTATTGAGCACTATGCTTTTCAATTGTTTGTATTAAAAAAGCGCTACTTCTTTTGAAGTAACGCTTATGCAGTTTAGGAAGATTTTTGCTCGCTACCCATCTGAGCGGCTGATTCGTCATCGGCCAAGCGCATACCCAAACGCTCTACACGTTTGTCCATCATCTGACGGGCGAGCGCTTGCATATCTTCGACCCGATCAATCTCGTCCACAATCTCAAGCCCAAGCAAGGTTTCGAACACGTCCTCTAGGGTTACCAAGCCTTTGACCTCGCCATACTCACCTACCGCAATCGCAATATGAATACGATTTTTGAGCATCAAATCCAGTAAGTCAAACAGCTTCATTTTTGAAAAGACAAAGCTGATATCACGCTGAAACTGCGTCAACGGCTTATTCATACCATGATTGGCTTTGGCAAGTAGTATATCTGTTTTTAGAACAAAACCCGTAATATTATCTAAATCGCCATCATAGACAGGCAGACGAGAAAAGCTCAGTTTCGGTCTATCTACCAATAATTCTGCGACCGTTTTATTTTGTTCAAAGGCAAGCATGACTGAACGCGGGGTCATGATGTCCTCGACTTTCATTGCCCCAAAAGCAAGCAGATTGCGAATAATGCGCGACTCTAGCGGATCAATCTGTCCTGACTCTTCACCAATGCTGGCAAGTGCTGCAAACTCACGACGGCTAAAAGTCTGATGCTCCTTGCCGCGCACCAGCAGTTTGGTCAAACGCTCGGATATCCAAATCAAAGGATACAACAGTAAAATGATGCCGCGGACAAAATAAGCGACTACACCGCTTAATTGACGCCAATACATCGTGCCTAATGTCTTTGGAATAATCTCTGACAAAAACAAAATCGCCAACGTCATAAACGCAGAAAACAGACCAAACCAAGCACTACCGAAGACAATAGTCGCCTGCGCGCCCGCACCAATGGAGCCAAGGGTATGCGCAACGGTGTTTAAGGTCAAAATCGCCGCAAGCGACTGATCAATATTATCGACCTTTAAGCGTCTGAGCATGCTCGCTTTTTTAGGGCTACTCTCTTCCACATCTGCAATATAAGACGGCGTCATGCTAAGCAGTGCAGACTCCGCTAAAGAGCAGATAAAAGAGATACCAATCGCTACCAATACAAAGAGCGCTAACAGCAAGATATTTAGCGCCGTAGGTTCAGCAGCCACACTTGTGGCCGATGAGCTAGCACCGACAGCAAGGGCTGGATAAGGTAATAGCGCGGCAAGTATGCCTATAACAGACAACACAGATTTACGATACCCAGATGGCATATATCGTGATGTCGGCGGAGGCTCTGATGCTGCCTCCTCACAATAGACGCTTGCGCGCTGAACAGAAGATACAGAAAACAAAGTGGTCAACAAGTGAGATAACCCAATCAGATGAAGTGAAAAGAAAGTTAAATTGTGGTGCTATTATAATCGTTTGATAGTAGCACTGATATTTCGATTGTACAATCATCGCTAGAATAAACAAAACGATAATGCTGGCGTCATTTTAAATTAAGGTGATATAACGCGCTTACAAAATATTCTAATAAAAAGTAGGCAGCAGCATCTTATGGTTATATTACTGTTTCTCTTATATTTATGGCTTAAAAAGCAATACACCCTATTGATATACAAATTATAGTATCAGTGGCTATCGTTGCTTAATCACTCAATTATTTGCCTCAGTGCTGTGCCCTGCTAATAAATCGTCATCGTTAAGACCTAAATGTGGTAAAGACCATAAAATAAAGAACAATTTTTACGCCACAAAATCGCTCGCACGTCGCATTAACAGTTACCAAGCCTAGGATTTTTTGTTACTATGCGTCTAATTTTATTTTTATCTTCCACTTACTGAGAAAAATTATGAGCTTTTTTATTCAAGCTGCCCACGCTGCACCAGAGGCAACCACTGCAGGTTCTATGCTCAGCTCTATCTTGCTGCCTGTTGCATTTTTTGCCATTTTTTACTTTTTGGTTATTCGCCCACAGTCAAAGCGCGCCAAAGAACATCGCGCAATGGTCGATTCACTCAAAGTAGGTAGCGAAGTAATTTTTGCGGGCGGCCTGATGGGACGTATTGAAAAAATTGAAGGCGATTATGCTGTCGTTAGCCTAAACCGCAACACCGAGATTAAAGTACAGCGCGCCTCTGTCATTTCAGTATTGCCTGCAGGCACTATTGAGAGCGTATAATCACTTTAGCGGTATTATCGCCCTTATTTAAAATGACCGCTAATGGTAGGCGGTCATTTTTTGCTATTAGTCCGCGACACAGTATCTGCTCATCATGAGCCGCCCTCTCCGATTATGGCTGATGATAGACTTAGCATTTTTTTTGCTGTCCTCATATCTGCTTGTCGTGTTTTGACCGACTGGCTTACTGCTTAATACTGTCTGACTGGCCTTAGTATACATGGTCATCACTAGCGTTAGGTTGTCTACCAGTATTCATCAATTTTAAGAAGTGATTATGCAATACTCCACTTGGAAATACCTACTCATTGCCGTCGTGCTTATCATTGCCGGTCTCTATGCAGCACCCAACCTCTATCCTGATGAGCCTGCGGTACAGATTACCAGTGCGGCAGCAGGTACGCAGTTGTCTGAGGGCATCTTAGAGCAGTCTGAGAGTGTACTTAAAGACGCTGGCATCAGCTATCACAACGGTACGTTTGAAGATAATAGCGCACTGGTGCGCCTAGACAACGCTGTTTCGCAGCTAAAAGCACAAGAGGTGCTGCGCCAAAACTTGGGCGAAGACTATGTGGTTGCGCTCAACTTGGCACAAACCACGCCGCAGTGGCTGCGTGATATTGGTGCGCGTCCCATGAAGCTCGGTCTTGATTTGCGTGGCGGGGTGCGCTTTGTCCTCGAAGTTGATATGGACAAGGCCCTTGAGCAGCGCTTGAGTAATGATAGCCGCGAAGTGCGTAGTAGCTTACGTAGTGAGCGTATTGCGACTACAGGTATTAAAACAGACAATCAAGGCATCGTGTTGCACTTTGCTGACACCGATACCCGCAGCCGCGCCCAAAATGTCTTGCAGTCAGCGGTCGGCACACGTTTTAGTCTACAGCCAACGATTGATGCGCAAGGCCCTGCCCTAGCCCTACGTTATAATGATGCAACGATTGACGAAATCAACAGTTACGCGGTCAACCAAAACTTGACCACCTTGCGTAACCGTATCAGTGAGCTTGGCGTTGCCGAAGCCTTGGTACAGTCACAAGGCGCAAACCGTATCGTGGTTGAGCTACCAGGGGTACAAGATACTGCTGAAGCCAAGCGTGTTCTTGGTCGTACCGCGAACCTTGAGTTCCGTTTGGTCGCAGATGGCAGTGACACCTATACTGGCGGTATTCCTCCAGCAGGCACAGAAGCCTTTCCGTTTGAAACGCTCGATGGCCCACCTGTACTGTTAAAACGCCAAGCCATTGTGACGGGTGATAAGGTCACCAATGCCCAGACCAGCGTTGATGAAAGCGGTCGTCCAGAGGTTAACATTACCTTGGACAACGCAGGTGGTAAGCTGATGCAAAACGCCACACGTACGGCTGTCGGTCAGCAAATGGCCGTATTGTTTATTGAAAACAAACAGCGCATCACTTACGAGACCGACCCTACCACAGGTGAAGTACAAGAAGTGCGCACACCGTATGCCGAAACCAAAGTCATTAACCGTGCCAACATCCAAGCCGTGCTTGGCTCATCATTCCGTATCACAGGCTTAGACAGCAGCGCTGAAGCCGCTGAGCTTGCCCTACTACTACGCTCAGGCGCACTAGCAGCACCGATGTACTTTGTTGAAGAGCGCACTATTGGCCCATCGCTCGGTCAAGAAAACATTGATAAAGGCTTATTTTCAACGCAAGTGGGTTACCTTTTGGTCTTTGCGTTTATGATTATCTTCTATCGCCTCTTTGGCTTAATTGCCAACATCGCACTTGGTATCAACCTTGTGATTATGGTGGCGATTATGTCGATTTTAGGCTCATCACTCACCCTGCCAGGTATTGCGGGTATCGTCTTGACCATCGGTATGGCGGTCGATGCCAACGTACTGATTTTTGAGCGTATTCGAGAAGAATTGGCCAATGGCGTCCGCCCCAAATCGGCGATTGTGGCAGGTTTTGACCGTGCCTTTAGTAGTATTTTTGATGCCAACATCACGACCCTTTTGGTGGCGTTTATTCTATTTGCCATCGGTAGTGGTCCGATTAAAGGCTTTGCGATTACCCTTGCGATTGGTATCGTCAGCTCGCTATTTACCGCTATTTTGGTCACCCGCGCGCTGGTACAAATCGCTTATGGCAAGCGCAAATCTATCAAACGTTTGAGCATCGGCTAGGAGAAAAACATGGCGATTGAACAAAATAACCCCAATGAGCAGGGCAATACGCGTACCAGTACAGACGGTACGCCTGAGCCACGCCGCCGCCGTAAGAAGCCGCGCCGTAATGGTAAAGGCAGCAATCAAGCCGCCAATGCCAATTTAGCTATCAATGAGCGTCAAAACGCGGCAGCAGCTGAGACAGCCGATACGTTTGATAGTGCGGATGAAGCGGCTGCCAATGCCGAAGGTGGCGTCAAAGCCATCGGCGAACAGCGCCTTATTCCCTTTATGAAGATTGAAAAGCCAATGGCAATCTTGTCATTTTTATTGATTATTGGCAGTATTATCGCCATTGCGGTCAATGGTCTAAATCTCGGCCTTGACTTCACAGGCGGCGTGTCTGCAGACATTCAATACGAGCAGCCTGTTGAGCAATCAGAAGTGGTCAATGCGCTCGCAAGCAATGGCTTTGATGATGCGGTCGTGCAGTATTTGGGCAAGCGTGATGAGCTGCTGGTACGTCTACCACCACAGTCGGACAACGTCGATGGCCTAAATGCTTCACTTGATAAAGCGCTGGACTTGCCAAACAACAATGCCTCTATCAGTAACGTCAATATCATCGGTAGTCAGGTCGGTGGTGAGGTCTATCTCAGCTCGGTCATGGCATTGGCATTGGCATTGGCCTGTATGCTTGGTTATGTGGCGTTACGCTTTCAGTTTAAGCTGGCGCTTGGTGCGGTCGTGGCACTGTTCCACGATACCATCGTCACGTTGGGTGTGTTTGCCCTATTTGGCTTTCCATTTGATTTAACCGTACTGGCAGCCGTACTGGCGCTGATTGGTTACTCATTGAACGACACCATCGTTGTATATGACCGCATCCGTGAAAACTTCCGCCGCGTGCGTGGTATCAGTCCACGTCAGATTCTAGACTTGTCATTGACCGAGACGCTGCGTCGTACCATCATGACCGTATCGACGGTACTGCTGGTCGTACTCGCGATGCTGTTCTTAGGCGGTGAAGGCTTATTCTGGTTCTCAGTGGCGCTGTTCGTTGGTCTATTGGCAGGTACGTATTCTTCAGTGTATATCGCAAGCTCGATTCCACTACGTATGGGCTTGTCACGCGATGACTTCGTGGTCAAAGTGAAACCTGAATTTGAAGAAGAAATCGTCAGCTTTAATGACCCAAAAATGACAGATTAACCCTTATGTGTCCTTTTCGTGATATATTAAATAAAGCACCTAGTCCTTAGGTGCTTTACTTTTTTATGACACGCCCTAACACTTCAGCTCATCATTACCCTCTTTGTCTTGTTACTTGTCACTCCAAGGTTGTACGTCATGTCTACTGCCTCGTCCCCATCTTCTGATATCAGCTATCGGCGTATTGTGGCGATTGCGATTCCTGTGATATTCGCCAATCTCGCCATTCCAATGCAAAGTGTCATCGATACCGCAATTGTGGGCAATATGCCTGAGGCGGCAAAACTGGCGGGCATGGGCTTAGCAATTCAGCTGTTCTCCTTAGCCTTAGTCAGCTTTAACTTTTTGCAATATGCGTCCTCGGGACTCTCCGCACAGGCACTCGGCAAACAACAAGACACACACGCTATTGACCCTGCGCCGCTATTGTCGATTTTACAGCGGGCGTTGGTATTGGCGCTTGCCATTGGGGTGCTACTATTAGCGCTTAAGCCGTGGATTATTGATATTGGTCTCCAGCTGCTCTCTGCCAATACCGCCAGTGGCGCGGCGGCAAAGACCTATCTGGACGTGCGCTTTTGGAGCGTGACCGCTGAGCTGATGAACTATGCCTTTTTGGGATGGTTTGCAGGGCAAAGCAAGACCCGCTATATGCTGTATCAGCAAAGCTTTATTGCGCTGATTAATGTCTTGGCAACGCTGTTTTTTGTGTATGTCATGGATATGGGCTTGGCAGGTGTGGCGCTCGGTACGGTGCTTGCCTTTTGGCTGGGTATTGGTTTAGCGTTGTGGCTGAGCCAGCGTCATTTGGGTGTTCACTGGCGTACTCTTCTCACGCCAAATGCCATCTATTTCACTCGTGAAAAGATGCTTAGGCTATTTTCATTAAATAAAGATATTTTTATCCGTACGCTTATTTTAACCGTAAGCTTTGCTTGGATTACCCGCCTATCTGCGCAAAGTGGCGACTTGGTATTGGCAGCCAATGCCATTTTGCTGCAAGTGCTGAGTATTTCCGCCTTTGCCTTAGATGGTGTAGCGGTCTCAGCAGAGACGTTAAGCGGGCAAGCCTACGGGCGGCGCAATTGGCGGCAGTTCTATCAGGTGGTAGCGCGCACAGGCTTGGTCAGTTATGTGCTCGCAGCGGCGCTTAGCCTGCTGTGGTGGCTGTTGATGCCTTATTATCTAGATGCGATGACGGACATTACCGAAGTGCTGGCACTTGCAAAGCAGTACCAATATTATGCTGTACTGCTGCCCTTAGTCGGCGTTGGCGCATATTGGCTGGATGGGATTTTCTTTGGTTTGACCGCTGGGCGCTTGATTCGTTATGCAGCGATTATCCTTGCTGTGCTATTTTTCCCGCTCAGTTTTTGGCTGTATCAGCAGTTTTCGGTAGCGGGTATTTGGCTTAGCGTTTGGGCGCTATTGCTCTTGCGCTTATTGATTTTGGCGGTTTTTTTGTGGGTAAAGCGCCGTACCGATGGGGCGGCATCTGAAACCGTAACGGTATAATACTTTTTATGATTAGGGCGTGTTGAACATTCGCAAATAGGCACTGCTGATTGCTAAAATTGTTCCAGACAAGGCGCAAAGCGACGATAATGCAGATGCCTTAGCGAGATTTGCAACGCAG
>NZ_JACDXT010000044.1 GCF_016464015.1 Psychrobacter sp. bablab_jr014 | reverse complement strand
ACCCAAGCCCATCCATTCCGCCACCCGCTTTACTGTGCTTACCTGCCTTTTCTGTAAACTGATTGGCACTGATGGTAATATTCGCGCCCTCTAAGACGATGCTAGCACCGCCTGCTGTCAGCGTGATTTTATCATTCGCCACTACCTCAACAGCTTGCGTTGATGAGGCAATATTGACATCCTGCTTTGCCGTTGCTTCAAGCTTACCTGTATGTGCGGAGAGTAGGATATTGTCCTTGGCATTGGTCATACTGATGCTGCCATCAGCGACCACAGTCATGGCTTCGTTACTCACTTGACTATAGGTGTCACCGCTGGTCAGGATATAGTCACCTTGGGTTGTGCTGAGCATCTCACCCATAGTACGGGTAATGAGGGTCTCTGTGCTGCTGTAGCTGATATCGGCAGCGCTGTCTATTAGGGTAAAGGGTGTCTCTTGATGCGTCTTGGTTTGCTGCTCTTCACTGACAGTCTCTAGCTGGGTTTTGATATTATTATGGTCATTGACGGTTTTACCCAGTCCTTTTGCCAGTTGCGTCAGACGCTCGGTCAGATGTTGTCCACCGAGGGCGGTTTGGGTGAGGGTCGGGGTATGGTGTTGATAGTCATGCTCCCCAGATTGTAGGTGCGTTTGTGGATAGGTTGAGAGTGACAGTGCGTTGCCTGTTTTAACGCTGATTTGTGCGTCTGTCGATAGCTGTATGCCGTCACGCTTGGCAGTGCTGTCTGTAGCGGGGTCAATGATGCCCATTTTGACTCGTGACGCGCTATTGCCTTTGACTTGCCACTGTGAGTGCGCTTGTGTGTCTCTATGGTCAGTGACCCATTCCGTGAGTGTGCCACTATCTTGATGGCGATAGCCGCTTTCGATAGCTTGCTCGTTCTCAGTAGCAAAGAGGCTAGGGCGCGTCTCAGACAAGAGACTGCCTGCATTGATTAAATGCTCGCCATCACCAATCGACTGTATGAGGGTTTGGTCATCAGCGCGGTGAGTAAAGTGCGTGCCGTAGCTCGCGCCCGCCTGTTACTAAAGTGATAAAGTAGCCACTATAACAATCACTGGTTAGGATTGTATTTTTAGTATATCTTTCAGCTTTTTTCTTTCATTTTCAAAATTTTTAGAGTTGCATATCTTTTCTATTTTTTCATTTTCTTTTATTATATTCCACCCGCTTTTATAGCTAAAACTATAGGCATCGTATTTTGAGTTGGAAGAAAGGCAGCATGCAATATTACCAGCTAGGGCTTTACATTCTTTATTAGGTATTACTGCTTTATAGATACTAAGGTTTTTTGTGCCTAATATTTCTGAATGTAAATAGTCTAAACTAATATCGCTATTAGGCATTTCTTCACTTATTATATCAACACCATCTAATTTAAAATCATAATAATTAAATTTTTTAGATTCATAACTTATAGAAGGTATATTTGGAAAGTATTTTACAAAAGCATCTAATTCTGTAGGAATAATAGTATCGTCAGAGTAAAGAACCCTAGAATTTTTGTCAAAAAAGGCAATGAATTTTTTATTATTTAGTATGAATATTTGAGAGGGGTCTTCCTTCTTGCTTAATATTATGTAATAGCCATTATTATAAATGTTATACTCTTCAGAAAATATTTTATCTTTTTTTATTATAGCGTTCATTTTCTCTTGAGTTTTAACATCGTATTTATCTATATTTTCTATATCCAAATAATCAATTAAGCTTTTATTTTCTGAAGTGTTTTTTTTGTAATCATATGTACAACACGGTAAAAAAATAACACTAGTTAGAATAGCTATATTTGCTGACTTTAATAACATAAATTTATCCTTATTTGCTGTAGCATTGATTTCCAACATCTTTCCATGCTTCTTCAAAAGTAGCATATTTGTCCCAATCCATATATTCTAAACATTTTCTAACACCAGGCATAGAACTTAATTCTTGATACTCTAGTCTTTCTCCAGTAGCTTTGTACCACTTGTAGTCTCTTTGGAATATAATTTTTATTTGATTTATAGTTACTTGCCCACCCACTAATGCACCTTGTAAAGCACCTAGAAGACCTCCTGGAGCATTCGAATATTCTTTTAATAAAGCCGTTACAACCATGTCTGTTGCTCTATCCTCGATATTACTTATTTGTTCTTCAGAAATATATGATATTTTCTGCACCACTACATTATTAGGTTTTGAACTAGTGTTATTTCTAGTATATCTTTTAGCATGTGCTATAGGGTCGCTCATATAGAATCCTTATTGTTTTGCCAAGGTAGATGTAAGTGGATTTCAATTGTATCTTCAGAATCTGAAAAAAATGTTTCTGTATAACCATGAATATCTGTAATTCCATAATATTTATGATTATTTCTTCTATTAACTGCTGTATATGCTATATTGGAATAAGGTTTGTTTTCAGGGGTTGTAAATTGATAAGATATATTATATATATTTTTATCATCTTCATATTGCCAAGGTAGATCTAATTTTATTTCTATTTCATCTTTGGTTCTTGTATTAAAAGTTTCTGTCCATCCATTATTATCAGTTCGACCTTTTGATATATGGTTAGTCCGGAGGTTTTTAGCTATATAGTTTATATTTGCATAGGGTCTCTCGTTTTCAAAAACAAACTGATACGCCAAGTTATAAACACCATCCATAAGAGTTTTCTTCTTAGGAATTATATTTGGCAACCCCGCCAACCCAAGCCCATCCATTCCGCCACCCGCTTTACTGTGCTTACCTGCCTTTTCTGTAAACTGATTGGCACTGATGGTAATATTCGCGCCCTCTAAGACGATGCTAGCACCGCCTGCTGTCAGCGTGATT
>NZ_JACDXT010000043.1 GCF_016464015.1 Psychrobacter sp. bablab_jr014 | reverse complement strand
TCCCTGCGGGCTGATGCTAAAATTGCCCCATACTGCGTTACAAATCTCGCTAAGGCATCTGCATTATCGTCGCTTTGTGCCTTGTCTGGAACAATTTTAGCAATCAGCAGTGCCTATTTGCGAATGTTCAACACGCCCTAAGGGATACCGCTCTATATGTGGGCGGGCATCGCAATATTAAAGCCTGTAACGGTGCCGGAGGATAAAAAATTGCCCGCTGACTGTGCTTATCATGGCTTTCATTCAGCCCATGAATGTTATTACATGACAAAACCAGACCAGCACGCGGCAAATCGAGCGAAAATGAGGTCAGAGGCAGCTTTATCCATTACTTCTTACCATACGTCCATCGAAGGCGAACAAAGACTTATCATTTAAATGAAGTTTGCTATACTGGCATACGTTTGTACACTGAACCGCTTAGCCTATCGCTAATCAAGCAGTGTTCTATTAATAAAGAGAAATAATGAGGGAGTCCCATGAGCCAAGCCCGCTCAAAGTTTTCAGTCAGACGCCAGCTCAATCGTGGCAGGCAAATCGTCGGTATGACCAGCACGCTTGTGGGTGGCTTCCGCGCCGCCAATCGTATTGGCTCATTTCGTGAGCCTGCACGTGACAAGCTGCCTCGCTACATTCAGATTTTTTGTCGCAAAATGGCAGGCTCATTTGGCGTAGATGTGGTCGAGGTCGAGCCTGTACCACAGCATCACGGCCTATGGGTATCAAACCACGTTTCTTGGATGGACATTCCTGTGGTCGGTACGGTCAGCCCTGCGTTTTTCTTATCCAAAGCCGAGATTGGCGAGTGGCCTGTGTTTGGTAAGTTGGCGCATGCGGCGGGCACGCTGTTTATTCAGCGCGGCTCAGGTGATGTCGGCTCAGTCAGTACCCAGATTGCTGACTTTTTAAAGCAAGGCTTTCCTGTGATTTTCTTCCCCGAAGCCACTACTACTGATGGCACAAAGGTCAAGCGTATTCATGGCACGCTCTTGCAAGCGGCGACTGATGCCGATGTGCCGATTCAGCCGATGGTGCTGTGTTATGTCAACAAAGATGGTACGCTCAGTAAAGAGCTGCCTTATTATGGCAAGCAAACCATGAAGGGCAGTATGAAGCGCGTACTCGACACCAGCGATGTGACCGCGTATGTGTTGCCGCTGGCAGCGATTGACGCGCAAGGCAAAACCAAAAGCGAGCTGACCAACGAGCTACAAAAAGCGATGCGCGATGGTTTGGCAGAGCTGCATTCACGCGTACTGGCAGACGGCGCACAGCCCGAACAAGACGTCAGCATGAATCAAGCAAAATCGGCATAAGACAATCAGCTAATATAAAAAAGGCGACAATATGAGTATTGTCGCCTTTTTTGTGCGGGTTGTTCGACTGACTGATAGGTTATGGCGAAGGGTTTGGTTGGCGCTCGTGTACTGCGTCAATCGCCTCAAGCACGTCCTCGCTCAAGGTCACATCAATGCTGTCGATGTTGCTTTTGAGCTGCTGCATTGTGGTTGCGCCAATGATATTACTGGTGACAAAGGCACGTGAATTGATAAATGCCAATGCCATCTGTGCCATATCTAGACCTGCGTCGGCAGCGATTTTGGCATACTGCTCGGTGGCCCATTCTGCTTGCTCACCTGTATAACGCGCATAATGGTCATACTCAGTCAGACGTGCGCCTGCTGGACGCTGACCGTTGAGATATTTACCTGATAAGACGCCAAAGCCGAGCGGTGAATAGGCAAGCAGCCCGACGTTTTCACGGTGCGCAATCTCAGCCATGTTCACTTCGTATAAGCGGTTTAATAAGCTATAAGGGTTTTGCACAGTAATCGGTGGAATTAAGCCGTTTTTTTCGGCTTCCCACAGATAGCGCATCAAGCCCCACGCTGTATCGTTTGATAAGCCATAAGCGCGGATGCGACCTTTTTTAATCTCATCATTCAGCGCTTGAATAGTCTCTAAAAATGGCGTCAAATCGTCCAAAGACTGTGCCGCCATCTCATTGGTGTAACCGCGCTTGCTAAAAAAATTGGTCTGACGCTCAGGCCAATGCAGCTGATAGACGTCGATATAATCGGTCTGCAAGCGTTTAAGATTGTCATCAATCGCTGAGCTGATATGCTCGGCGGTAAAGCGCGTTTGCCCATCACGCAAAAAGCCTAAGGGCGAGATTTTGCTGGCAAGTATTACTTCATCACGGCGATTGTTTTTAGCAAACCATGAGCCGATACAGCGCTCGGTCGCGCCTTGTTTGTCCTTATCTGGCGGTGAGGGGTACATCTCCGCCGTGTCCCAAAAGTTTACGCCACGCTCAAGTGCATAGTCCATCTGCTCGTGTGCTTCGGCTTCGCTGTTCTTTTCGCCCCACGTCATTGTGCCCAGACAGATTTTGGACACTTTTTCATCAATTTGTGGGAGGATGTTATATTGCATGGCGTTGTCCTTTTTTTGGTTGGGTTATTATTGTTGCAAATATTTCAAACAATAGCGTTACAGACGAGTTGCTTGAGCCTATCGATAGACTTACATCAGCTGTATGCCTGTGACCCCAGGCGGCGTCACTTTAAAAATTTGTACTTTAAACAAGACCGTTTGTCCTGCTAGGGGATGATTAAAATCCACTTCCACATCATCGTCATCGACAGCACGCACTACACCAGGTAAGGTGTTTTTGCCCTTGTCTTCAAACTCCATCATCATACCGACTTCAGGCGTGCCGACCGCGTGCGCAAACTGCGTGCGGTTAAACTTTTGGATATTTTCAGGATTCCATTCGCCAAAAGCTTGCTCAGGCGGCAAGTGTGCAGTGCGGGTGTCGCCAGCGCGTAGGTTCATCAGTACCTTTTCAAAGCCTTCAAGCAGGCTCTCATCACCGATGGTGAGGGTCACAGGTTCAGGGCGGCTAAAGGTCGAGTCGATAACGGTACCATTCTCTAGCGAGACTTCAAAATGCAGCTTGACTTGGCTGCCGTGGGTGATGCGAGTGTCTTCGTTGGGATTGATAAATTGGCTGTCGGTCATGGCGGGGCATACTCTCTTAATAAAAACCGTTTTGATAAAAAACAATGCGGCTAGTCTAGCATAGCTGGGCGTATTCATGGTTGTCAGAGACAAACAATCACGCCATTGCTACAAAGCGTAGCAGAGTGACTATCCGTAGGAGGCGAGCATACAGTATCTAATATCAACGTAAAACAGAGCACAAAAGTCACGTATAATTGGACGCTTATCACTGCCACTTATCAAAGGTCACGCATGAGCACAAATAATCCAACCAAATATCAAGGGCATGTTCGCGATTGGCGCGATGACAAGGGCTTTGGCTTTATTGAAACTGACAACGGCGACAGGCTTTTTTTTCATATCCGTGATTTTAAGGCAGCACGGCGTCCGAGCGTGGGTGAGGCGGTGGTGTTCCAAATCGGTCAGGATGCCAAAGGACGTAAATGTGCGCAAATGGTGCAAGAGCTTGCGTTCGTGCAGAAAAAAATGGCAGAAAAAAACAGCCAAATCCGTAAGCGCAATCAAAAGCGCAGCCAGCAAGCAGACTTTGAGGCGGGACAAAAAAAGCGTCTGTATTTGGCTATTGGCTTTTATATGGTACTGATTGTCCTTGCTGTCAAAAGCAGCATTCCGTGGTTGGTCGTGGGCTGGTATGTCGTGCTGGGTATCGTCACTTACTTTATGTATGCCAAAGATAAAGCTGCGGCGCAAAATAATGACTGGCGCACACCTGAGGCCACGCTGCATTTATTAAGCGCGGCAGGTGGCTGGGCAGGGGCGATGGTCGCACAGACTTACTTACGCCATAAATCACAAAAGGCAGAATTTCGCCTCAATTATTATATGACGGTGTTGATTAACTTGGCGGTATTATTGGCATTGATGCACTATCAGCCGCTACCGCTATGATGCTTTTTTAACCAAAATTGAATCAAAAATCGCGCATAAAAAATCCTGCCCTACTGTTAAGCAGGGCAGGACGCTATAAAATACTTTAACCAAACAGCTTACATCAGTGGCGGTTAGCGTTGACGTCGTTTTTCCAAAAACAGCATGTCAATCACAATCAGCACCACGCCGATGGTGATGCCCATATCCGCAATGTTAAAAATCGGATAGTGCCACGCATCGTAATAATGCACGTGAATAAAATCAATCACGTGCCCATGTAGTAAGCGGTCAATCAAGTTACCCACCGCACCGCCGAGCATCAGCGCCAGACCTGCGGACAGCAGCTTGGCTTGACGTGGAACGCGCATCAAGTAAACGAGCAAGAACAGTGACATTGCCAGCGCCAGCCCCGCAAAAAACCACTTTTGCCAGCCGCCCGCTTCGGCCAAAAAGCTAAACGCCGCGCCGTAGTTGTACGCGAGCGTCCAGTTGAGTACAGGCTCAATCACAGGCACAGGCTGATAAAAGGTCAATGTGGTCTCGGCCAGCCATTTGGTCCATTGGTCAACGCCCAACAGCAAAATTGCCAAGCCATACCACATAAATGCCTTGCTGCCGTTGGCAACGACTTTTGGGCTTTTATTCAAACGCCCTTTGGGCACGCTTGAGTTGCCTGTCGTGACGTGTGCAGGCGCGCGCGTGTCTTGTTGTTTACTTGGCGCCTGCTCGTTATGGTTTGCGCCATTAGGCATAATCACGCACCTCACCACTGCCAGCGACGTTGCTCACGCAGCGCGCGCACAGTTCAGGATGGGCGCTATCGACACCGATATCATCACGCACGTGCCAGCAGCGCACACACTTGGTGCCCTCGGCAGCCGTCACGCTAACGGCGAGCGCGTCTGCACCGTCTTCGGTTGTGGTGGCCGCTTTGATAGCTTCATGCGCATCCGCGAATGGCAATAGCTCAGCATGACTGGTAATCAAAACAAAGCGCAGCTCGTCGTCAAGCTTAGCAAGGCTGTCATGTAGCGCGCCATCGGCGTATAGCGTCACGCTGGCTGACAGATTGCTGTTAATGGTTTTGTTCTCACGCGCCGTTTCGATAGATTTATTGACCACATCTTTGGCGTCCAAGATACGTTGCCAGTCGTCACCTGTGACGCGGCTCAGCTCAAAGGCTGGGAAGTCGTACCACGCTTGGGTAAACACATAGCGGTCGGCATCCGCAGTTTTTTGGTTCAGCACTTCCCACGCTTCTTGCGCCGTGAATGACAACACAGGCGCAATCCAGCGAATCAGTGCTTGTGCGATGTGATAAATCGCAGTTTGTGCAGAGCGGCGCGGCTGTCCATCCGCCTTAGTGGTGTACTGACGGTCTTTAATGATGTCTAAGTAAAAGCCGCCCAAGTCTTGTGAGCAGAACGCGGTCACGTGCTGGGTGACTTGATGAAAGTCCATCGCGTCATAGGCGCTGATGATTTGTGCTTGCAAGTCCTCTGCACGCGCTAAGATAAACTTATCCAGACTGACCAGCTCGTCCATCGGCATGCTATCGGTCGCAGGGTCAAAGTCATCGGTATTGGCCAGCAAAAAGCGCAAAGTATTGCGGATACGGCGGTATTGGTCGGTTGCGCCTTTGAATGACGCTTTACTGACCGACATCTCATAGCGATAATCAACTGAGGCAACCCACAAACGTAGGAAATCTGCGCCAAGCGTGTCAAACACGTCTTGTGGCTCAAAGCCTTTGGTATTGCCAAGTGATTTTGACAGCTTGCGCCCTTTGGCATCAATGGTAAAGCCGTGCGTCAAGACTTGCTTAAACGGCGGACGACCGTACATCGCCTCTGAGGTCAATAGCGAGGTCTGGAACCAGCCGCGATGCTGGTCAGAACCTTCTAGGTACATATCGGCAGGGTTGGTCAGCTCATCGCGCTGCTCAAGGACGGCAAAATGCGTTGTGCCTGAGTCAAACCACACATCTAATGTGTCGGTTGCTTTATCATAATACTGCGCGTCATCGCCCAAGAAATCTTCACAGCTGGCATCAAACCACGCTTCGATACCGCCCGCTTGGATCTTTTGTGCGGCGACTTCCATCAGCTCGCTGGTGTTTGGATGCAGCTCGCCTGTGTCTTTATGGGTAAAGAAGGTAATCGGCACACCCCACGTACGCTGGCGGCTGATACACCAATCAGGACGACCGTTCATCATCGATTCGATGCGGTTTTGACCCCATGCTGGCGTCCACTCAACCTTGGGAATGTCTTCAAGCGCTTTGGCACGCAAGTTTTGTGCTTCCATGCTGATAAACCACTGCGGGGTTGCGCGGAAGATAATCGGTGACTTATGACGCCAGCAATGCGGATAGCTGTGCTCAATCTTACTGTGGTGCAATAAGTGACCATTGTCATTAAGTGCCGCGATGATTTGCGGATTGGCTTTATAGATATGCTCGCCTGCAAATACCGCCGCGCTGTCTAAATACACACCACTTGCGCCAACGGGGTTTTCAACCGTTAAGTTGTATTTTTGCCCAACGATATAATCGTCCAGACCGTGACCTGGCGCTGTATGTACAAGGCCCGTACCACTATCAGTGGTCACGTGCTCGCCTAGGATAATCGGTACTTGACGCTCAGCAATCAGCGGATGCTGTACTTGGATGTTTTCCAGCTCGGTGCCTGTGACAGTCGCCAATACGCCTTGGTTTTCAGCACCCAAAGATTCAATCGCGCTATCGACCAATTCACTTGCAAGCAGCAAGTTGCCTTTATCGGTTTTAACCACGCTGTAGCTGTGTTCAGGATGTACCGAGATGGCTTGGTTGGCGGGCAAGGTCCACGGCGTTGTGGTCCAGATGACTGCCATGATGCTGCCGTCAATGTCAGCAAGTGCAGCGTGCGCGGCATTATCTACGATATCAAAGCCCACATAGATGGCGTCCGAGACCTTGTCATGGTATTCCACTTCGGCTTCGGCAAGTGCAGAGCCACAGTCCAAGCACCAGTTGACAGGCTTCATACCGCGCGTCACATGACCATTGTCATAGATTTTGCCAAGGGCGCGTACGATGTTCGCTTCTTGCGCAAAGTTCATAGTCAGATAGGGATTTTGCCAATCGCCGAAGATACCCAAGCGCTTAAAGTCCGCCATTTGTAGCTTGACTTGGCTGGCAGCGTATTCGCGGCACAGACCACGAAATTCAGTCGCTGAGACTTTTTGGCCGACTTTACCGACTTTGGCTTCAACCTTTTGTTCGATAGGCAGACCATGACAGTCCCAACCTGGTACATACGGTGCATCAAAGCCTGACAAAGTCTTTGACTTAACAATAATGTCTTTTAAGACTTTATTTACCGCGTGTCCTAAGTGAATCTGACCGTTGGCATACGGAGGGCCATCGTGCAAAATGTATTTGGGCGCGCCTTCACGTGCGGCACGGATTTTGCCATACACGTCATCAGCGTCCCACGCCGCCAGCCAGTCAGGCTCGCGTTTTGAGAGATTGGCACGCATTGGAAATACGGTATCAGCAAGATTTAAGGTGTCTTTATAATCTTGGCTAGGGGTGTCGTTTTTCTGGTCAGTCATAGAGAGGTTCTTTGTTAAAGTAAACGTGAGGGCAGGGCAGCAGTGCTTATCGTATTCAATGTCTTCAAAGCAGCGGCCTCAAAAAAAGGCATGTCAATCGCCCTATTATATGACAAAACCGATAGGGTAAAAAGGGCTGCAAGCAAGCGCACTTATTCCATAAAAAAAATGTTATTTGCCCCATAAATAATAGTTGCATCGGCGGTTTATTTTGGCATACTAAGGAGGCGAAGTAAGCACACGTAATAACCTACCACAGTTGAGTGCTTATCTGAAAATAACCTCGCGATTTTACCAAAATCGTTCGCATGATATGCGTTAGGGTATGTCCAAAAGAGATGCCGTAACCACCCAATACAGCAAGGCGGACAACGCAGTCACCATAGTGGTGATGTACTGTCATAGAACATCAAACAGCGGATCAATACAAGGTATTGGTAGCGCTGTTTCTTTTTTATGATGGCTGCTGATTGGCGATTGGCTATGACGTTTCAATAAACGAAACGTTTTCGTTCAAAAAAAACTGATTATCATACATTTCAGTTGCAAGGAGTAGCAATGAAAATAGGTATCCCAAAAGAGACCAAAAACAACGAAAACCGCGTTGGTATGACCCCAAGTGGCGTCAGTGTTTTAGTAGACCAAGGGCACGAAGTATTGGTAGAGACCAATGCAGGTGCGGGTTCATACTTTACTGATGATGATTACCGACAAGCAGGCGCGAGCATCGTTGACAGTGCTGATGCCGCATGGGATAGCGAACTGGTTATTAAAGTTAAAGAACCACAAGCCAGCGAATATCCATATCTGAAAAAGGGTCTGACCCTATTCACCTATCTACACCTTGCCAGTGCCCCAGAATTGACCAAAGTCTTGGTTGATAACGAAGTGACCGGCATCAGCTATGAAACCGTACAAAAAGCCGACGGTTCATTGCCACTCTTGACGCCAATGAGTGAAATTGCAGGTCGCTTGAGCACGCAAATCGGCGCACAGTTCCTACAAGCCTTCTACGGCGGCAAAGGCGTGCTACTTGGTGGCGTACCTGGCGTCAAACGCGGTAAAGTCACCGTTATCGGCGGCGGCGTTGCGGGTACTGAAGCGGCGAAAATGGCGGTTGGCTTAGGCGCGGACGTGACCATTCTTGACCTTGATGCCAAGCGTCTAAAGCAGCTGTCTGAGCTGTTCGGCAATACCGTACAAACGCTGATGTCAAACAAAGTCAACATCGCAAACAGCGTAAAAGACAGTGATTTGGTTATCGGTGCGGTACTGATTCCAGGTGCAGCAACACCAAAGCTGGTCACCGAAGAGATGATTCAGTCTATGAGCGCAGGCAGCGTTGTGATTGATGTGGCGATTGACCAAGGCGGTATGTTTGAAACCACCGACCACATTACCACGCACGACAACCCAACCTACACCAAACACGGCGTGATTCACTACAGCGTCGCGAATATTCCAGGCTCTGTGCCACGTACCTCAACCATCGCATTATCGAACGTTACCTTACCGTACATCGTTGCCCTTGCCAACAAAGGCTTTGAGCAAGCGTGCCGTGATGACGCTGCGTTGATGAAAGGCATGAACACCTTGCAAGGTCACTTGACCTATCAAGCCGTTGCCGAAGCACTAGGCTACGACTACAAAGACGTGAACGAGCTACTGCCTGCTTAATAAGTAAGCACTAGATGTACCCATGAAAATACCGAACGGGTTATCGCGTTCGGTATTTTTTTGTCTTTAAAATAAGTAAAATAATAAGTAAAAATTAAAGATTAGTGTAAAAGGTCGCTTAACCACAAACGCAAACGCAGCGACCATGCAGGCTGAATGCCCGTTAATCCTTGCGTCATTTTGCCATCATTAATAATCACATAAGAAGGCGTGACTTGTCCTTGCCAATCGGCGAAAATACGCCCATCACTGTCGTTAATGGTGGTAAAGCTCAAATTTTCTGTCTGTAAATACTGCCCCAGCGTTTGCTTATCGCCCGATTTTATAGCGACCGTCACCACAGGATAAGCACCCGTCGCCGATAAGTTATTAATGGTCGGGGAGGTAATATGACACACACTGCACCAACTGCCCCAAAAATACACCAATACAGGCGTATCCGTGCTTAATGCCGCGATATCTATCTCGTGACCTTGATAGTCTTGTAATTGCAGATTGGGATTGGCAGGCATGACAGGCTGCCGCCACCAGCTGAGTACACTATAGAGCACGGCAAATAACAACAGCGTGAAGCCCCAACCGCGCAGCCGCTGCCATAGGCTGCGTTGTCTGGGTGTCGATGCTGGCGCGTTATCAGTCGTGTTATCAGGCGCGATGCGCTTATCGGTCGGGGTATCAGGCGTGGGCATAGTTAGCAGTTATTGGTTATCCTATGGTTTTTGGGCGCGGTCTTGTAATGGGTTACCAATGAGCACGCTGCCTGAATTTTCGCGGCGTTCGGCATCGCTCAGTTTACTCGCCGATACTTTGGACTTTTTCTTCCATTTTAGACTAAATAAGTCATCACGGCGGTCGATTAAGTTGTGTACCGAGCCTTCGTTACGCACGTGTGTGAGCTTGTCCAAGTCCACATCTGAGAAGAAAATCATCTCAGTGTTTGGCGTGGTTTCCGCCATAATCGCATCGTGCGGAAACGCAAAGTCAGACGGCGAGAAGATAGAGGACTGCGCGTACTGAATGTCTAGACTTTCAACCTGCGGCAAGTTACCTACCGAACCGCAAATCATCACATAGCATTCATTTTCAATGGCGCGCGCTTGCGCGCAATGACGCACCCGTAAGTAACCGTTTTTGGTATCGGTCCAAAACGGTACAAACAAAATATCCATGTCATCTAAAGCCAACAGGCGCGCAAGCTCAGGAAATTCAACGTCATAGCAGACCAAGATGCCCACGCGCCCGGCATCGGTATCAAAGACTTGTACTTTGTCTCCGCCCTCAATAACCCAAGCGCTACGCTCGTGCGGCGTGATATGAATCTTGCGCTGCTCCTCAACCGTACCATCTCGGCGGCACAAGTAGCTGACATTGTATAAGGTGTCGTCTTCGTCCAAAAAGGGCATCGAGCCAGTAATGACGTTGACGTTATAACTGACTGCTAGATGCGAGATTTCATTCTTAAACCATTCGGTATAATCGGCCAAAAAGCGAATGGCGATATTTTGATCTGTTGATTCACATAAGCCCATTAATGGCGCATTAAAAAACTCTGGCAAACAGGCAAAATCAGAATTATAATCCGCCATTACATCGACGAAGAATTCTACTTGTTGTAGCAGCTCCTCAGGCGACTCCACCTCACGCATCTGCCACTGAATACCACCGATACGCACCTCGGATTTACGGGTGTTGGGTTTGTAATCTTGCGGCTCATAATAGATGTTTGACCACTCAAGCAAGGTCGCAAAGCCTTTAGATTGTTTATCATCAGGCAGATAGCCACTTAAGATGCGTTTAACAATAAAGCCATTTGACAGCTGAAACGATAGAGCAGGGTCGTGAATCTCACGTGATTCAACCGCATCAATATACTCGCCAGGGGTCAAGTCTTTGTGGTTGTAATAGTTGGGAATGCGTCCGCCTGCTAAAATAGCGCGGAAATTCATTTGGCGACACAGCTCTTTACGCGCATCGTAAAGACGACGCCCTAGACGATAACCGCGATAATCAGGGTCAATCAGCGCATCCAAGCCATAGATGGCATCGCCCTCAGGGTTGTCTTTGATAATCTCACGTTGGCCGATTAAGTCGCCATAAGTATGCGGATTAGAAAACTTGGCATAGTCCACGCGCATTGAGAGCACAATGCCAATTAATTTATCGTGGTCAAAGAGGGCAATCTGACCTTCAGGAAAGGCATCAATTAGGGTATGAATGGTCGTTTTTGACCACGAACCACCGAGGTTAACATATACCTTATCCATAAGCGCTTTTAGCTGCGGATAATCCTTTTTTTTGATTTCAGCAATGCTTAGATGAAAATCTTCTGGTTTGTCGATATTGCTCATTGGCTACCTATTTTTAAGTTAAAAGAGTGATAATGGTTATTAATATACTTTATTTGGTTTTACTTTGTACGATAACTAAACAATTCTGTATTCTGAAAGGGAAACAGGTCTAAACGACAGTTAAAAATATAATATTATATAATGAAAGCATAAATTCAATTATTACTGCTTCGTATATGATTATTTAAGAAGCTTTGTCTTTGATTTACCGTTATTTTTTACGTCATCCTTAGGACTGATCGTCATGAACGAATGTCAAGTGAGTACAATAAAAGCTCTGCAAAACGTTGCTGAAGATGCGCTGGTTCAGCTCGTTTATGTCAGCTGTATTAGCCTTGGCAGCCGCCTGAATATGTCTATCTTTGACGACATTGAAGGCCAAGCCAGCAAGTACAATCAGTCGCAGAACATTACTGGAATTTTGTGCTATGGTAATGGACAATTTTTCCAATGCATCGAAGGGACTAAACAAAAAATATTGAATCTTCAACGGAGTATATGCTCCGATAAGCGGCATAAGGATATAAAAATATTAATAGCACGTCCTATCAAAGAGCGTAGCTTTGCTGATTGGCGGATGCGCTCACTCTTTTTAGAGCGCTGGATGTGGTCACCCACAACCAAAGCACAAGCGGATACACTATCGCCCTTTATGCCCTTTCATCCGCGCCACTGGAATGAGGGGCACACGCACCAGTTTTTACAGACGATCCAAGGATTTCACAATCCGCCTCATGTGCGCGCTGCAGGCATTACCTATAATGCATTTGGTAATATGGTGCAGCATGTTGCCGCACCGCATCAAGCCTTTTTGTTGGTACAAGGTATCTTGACTTTACTTGTGGTGCTTGCCTTAACGTGGATGTTTTTATGATTTTAATCGCTTCTTTATTTTAAAAAAGTAAGTTTGATAATAAAAAACGCCGCATACTTATAAAGCATGTGGCGTTTTTTTATGGCTATAAACCATAATGAAGTATCAAAAGTTAGGCATCAAAGATTTTGCCGCGATTCATGATGTTGTTCGGGTCAAAGACTTTCTTGATGGCCTTTAAATATTCAATTTCGGTTTCACTGCGGCTGTAGTGCAAATACGGCTTTTTGGTCATGCCCACGCCATGTTCTGCGGACACTGAGCCGTCGTATTTTTTGACCGTTTCAAACACGTGTTTGTTGACCACTTGGCACTCAGCAAAAAAGTCATCTTTGCTCATGTTTTCAGGCTTTAGGATATTTAGGTGCAAGTTGCCATCGCCAATGTGCCCAAACCAGCAGACCTCAAAGTCAGGATAATTGTCGTTGACAATGGTGTCGATGTCATTGATAAAGTCAGGCACGCGGCTGATTAGTACCGACACGTCGTTTTTGTAGGGCGTAAAGACAGAAATGGTCTCTGAGATATATTCGCGCAGCTTCCACAGCTCTTCGGCCTGTGCAATGCTTTGGCTCATTACGCCATCGACCACCCAGCCTGACTCCATGCACGACTCAAACACTTCCATCGCCTTATCCATGATTGGCTCGTAAGGCGCTTCAAATTCTAGTAAGGTATAAAACTTGGTGCGCGATTCAAACGGCTCTTGGACTTGACCGTGTGCCATCAGTTTATCAATCGCAACGCTGTCAAAAAATTCAAACGCGGTTAAGTCAATCTTGGCTTGAAACGCTGACAAGACGTTCATGACGTCTGAAAATTCATCCATACCAAGCACCATAACCGTCAAGTCTTGTGGCTGACGCTCAAGCTTGATTTGTGCTTCGGTGACAAAGCCCAGCGTACCTTCGGCACCGATGAATAACTGACGTAAATCATAGCCTGTAGCATTTTTAATCATGCCGCGATTGAGCTTGAGAATATCGCCTTTACCCGTGACTACAGTCAAGCCCATCACCCATTGGCGGGTCATGCCGTAGCGAATTACTTTAATGCCGCCTGCGTTGGTACCGATGTTGCCGCCCATTTGGCTCGAGCCAGCAGAGGCAAAATCGACAGGGTAGTACAGGTCTTTGTCTTCGGCGAACTGCTGAAGCTGCTCAGTGACCACGCCCGCTTCAATCGTGACCAAGCGGTCGGCAGGGTAGAACTCACCGATGCGGTTCATCTTATCAAAGCTGACCACCACCTCACCATCAGCAGCGACCGCGCCTGCGGACAGACCTGTGCGCCCGCCACTTGGGGTCAGTACCACGCCGTGCGTATTGGCAAGTTTGACAATACTTTGGACTTGTTCAGTGGTCTTTGGAAAGACAATGGCAGTCGGCTTTGGCGCAAAATGTTTGGTCCAGTCTTTGCCCCAATAATCAAGACTTTCAGCATCGGTTTTGATTTGATTGTCGTCAAACTGATGCTCAGTCGTGAGCGCGGTTAATAGCGCTTGCACGGTTTCTGGAAGCAGCGGCGTCTGGCTTTGTGTCATAATAAACTCTCAATAGGCAAGTTGGCGGCACTTGACTCATATCATGGTAAACATATCAAAAAGGCGGCGCAGCCGATAACAGCACGGCGACGCTGAACCCATGATAATACAGAGTATGCATCTGGGTATCAACACGCAGCAGCGCAAATCAGCGCGAATATAAGTTATGCAGCCATTCTTGACGGTTGACGCCGCGCTTTGGCGTTATGACGCGCACGAATGAAGCCGCTCGCCTTAGGCTGACAAGCGCCCCTTGGGTCAATGCGTGCGAGCTGGCATAATAAGAGCTGGGCGATTGCTATCGGTCTGCACTGCTAACCTAAATTGTTTTCAGGCTTCATGGTTAATAATTCAGTTTATTGGCTAACATCGATAGGCAATTTTGTGTAAGATAACCGTACTGTTTTTTACTTCATTCACCGAGTATCGTTATAGGACAAGTTTCACATGGCGTTATCACTAGAAAAAGATAAAATCCGTTTTTTACTACTAGAAGGCGTACACGACAACGCATTAAAAGTACTAAAAGACGCGGGCTACACCAATATTGAATATCTGGCAGAAGCCTTGGACCAAGACGAGTTGATCGAAAAAATCAAAGACGCGCACTTTGTTGGCGTACGCTCGCGTACTCAATTAACGCGCGAAGTGCTTGAGTCGGCGAACAAGCTGATTGGTATTGGCTGCTTTTGCATCGGTACCAACCAAGTGGACTTGGACGCGGCGCGTGAGCTGGGTATTCCTGTCTTTAACGCCCCATACTCAAACACCCGTTCGGTGGCTGAACTGGTACTTGCCGAAGCGGTCATGCTGTATCGCGGCATCCCTGAGAAAAACGCGGTCGTCCATCGTGGCGGCTGGGGCAAATCTGCCAAAAACTCACACGAAGTACGCGGCAAAACCATTGGTATCGTGGGCTACGGTTCAATCGGTTCGCAGCTGTCTGTGCTTGCCGAAAGCTTTGGTATGAAAGTCATCTATCATGATGTGGTAACCAAATTGCCACTCGGTAATGCGCAGCAAGTGGGCAGCTTGGATGAGCTACTTAACAAAGCGGATATCGTGACCTTACATGTGCCTGATGAGCCAAGCACCCGCTACATGATGAAAAAAGCACAGTTTGACCAAATGAAAGCGGGCAGCTACTTTATCAATGCCGCACGTGGTACGTGTGTTGAGATTGATGACCTAGCTGACGCGCTAGAGTCAGGCAAAATCTTGGGCGCAGCGGTTGACGTGTTCCCGAAAGAGCCAAAATCAGCGGACGAAGAGTTTGAATCACCACTGCGTAAGTTTGACAATGTCATCTTGACCCCGCACATCGGTGGCTCAACCCAAGAAGCGCAAGCCAATATCGGTCTAGAAGTGGCAGAGAAGTTTGTGAAATACTCTGACCAAGGTGACACCATCACTGCTGTGAACTTCCCAGAAGTGTCTATTCCGTTTAAAGAAGGCACGCACCGTCTGCTGCACATCCATAAAAACGTGCCAGGCGTATTGTCACAGATTAACCGTCTGTTCGCTGAAGCCAATATCAACATCATCGCGCAGAGCCTGATGACTGAAGGCGATGTGGGTTATCTGGTGATGGACGTGGATTATAACGACTCGCGTGCGGCGCTTGACCAGCTTAAAGACGTGGAAGAAACCATCCGCATCCGTATCTTGTTCTAAACGATACAAAACATTAAGCATAAAAAAAGAGAGGCGCTATCGTCTCTCTTTTTTTTATACGTGCGTTTTTTACAGTCATCAGCAAACACGTTATAAAGTAGGGTTAAAAGTGGCTGTTATAGTCAAACCAAAATAAAACTGATATAGCGTTAAAAACACGCTTGATTAAACACTATTTTTCTTGCTTGCTGTGACTTCGTCTTTTGATGCTGCGAAAAATAGCCTTTAATCTCGCTATGCTATTTTTAAATTGACTTGTTTATATTACGCTTTAGACTTTGCCTCATTGGCTTCTTCAGCACGGCGGCGCGCCTCAAGCTTTGCCGCTTTACGCTGCTCGATGACGTCCAGCACATCGCTACCGATATGTGTCTCACCGCGTGCTTTGGCAAGCTGCATTTGGCGCTCGCGCTCGCGGAAACGGGCTTTTTGCTCTTCGGTCGCCTTGTCGATACAATGCGGGCAAGACTCGCCTTTGACATAGGCGGGGCTTTCTTGGTCGGCTTTGGTAATCGGCATGCGGCACGCGTAGCACTGGTCGTAGTCGCTCTTTTCTAGGTTGTGATTGACCGCCACACGGTTATCAAATACAAAACAGTCGCCTTTCCACATCGACTCTTCAGCAGGCACTTCCTCTAGGTATTTTAAGATGCCACCTTCTAAGTGATACACCTCTTCAAAGCCTTGCTGGCGCATATAGGCGGTTGATTTTTCGCAGCGGATACCGCCTGTGCAAAACATCGCCACTTTCTTGTGCTTGCTTGGGTCAAGGGTCTTTGCCACATACTCAGGAAACTCACGGAATGTCTCGGTTTCAGGATTGATGGCGTTTTCAAAGGTGCCGATTTGTACTTCGTAATCGTTACGGGTGTCAATCAATACCACATCAGGGTCGGAGATGAGCGCATTCCACTCGTGCGGTTTGACGTAGCGACCGACCGACTGTAGCGGGTCGATGCCTTCTACGCCCATCGTCACGATTTCTTTTTTGAGCTTTACCTTAGTGCGGTAAAACGGCTGGCTGTCAGTGTACGACTCTTTAAACACAAACTCGCCAATCGCTTCGATGCTGCGTAAGTAGTTCAGCACGGCATCAATGCCAGCGCGGGTGCCAGAGATGGTGCCGTTAATGCCTTCATGGGCGATGAGTAGCGTGCCTTTGACGCCATGCTCAAGCATGGTGTTTAGGATTGGTTCGCGGTACTGCTCAAACTCTGCAAATGGCGTGAACTTGTACAGCGCGGCAACGACGATGTTGTTCACTTCGCTGTCATAGGCGGGGCTAGCGGGGTGTTTGGTTTCGCTCGTCATGGTGCTCTCCTGCGGGCTGGGTCGCAAACCCAGTGCATTGTTTTAAAATTAAAGAAAAAAATACCATTAGCGTAATTGTGGAATTGCGCCAAGGCGTGCGTAGTGTAGCAAATTTTATGAGGGTTTGAATAGCCTATGAACAGATTGGCAATAATGCTGATGGTCAAAACAAGTCGCTGCTAGTAAATAAACGTCGCCTTCACGCGCTTTGACACCAGCATATAGGGTATCCATATCACGCAAGACACCAGCGTGCGCAAGACCTCTTTGCCTGTATCTGCGTCAAATATAGGCACATCAGGCAACACCAGCTTGACAGCAAGGGCGTCTAGAATAATCAGCACAAAGGTAGCTAAGAGCGCGCCGATATACCACTTTGGAAACTGACGTTTTTTATTAAAAAACAAAAACGCGACCCACAGCCAGAGCGTCAATAACATCAGGTTGAAGCCAATCTCACCCAAAAAAATTGGCTTCCACAACACGTGATAATATTCGGTATCAGGTGTGGTTAATAAGTCCCAATAGCCCTCGGTAAGAATCTCAGAATACAGCAACGCGGTATCAAAAGCGATTTTAAACGGCACAAAAACAATACTAATGGCGACGAGGATAAGCCAGCCGCCCAGCCCTGCTATATTTTTTGTTTGCTGTACATTATTTGCCGCCACAGTACATCTCGTTTTATAGAATAAAAACAAAAGTTTATCAGTTAATGGCTTTTAAAGTCAGCAAATAAAAATGCAAACACAAAAAATCCAGCACAGTGGCTGGATTTTTTATACGCGATATCAATAGCGCTTGGCTTATTTGCTTTGGAACCAGCTGTCTGCTTGGCTGCGCGCACTGGCGATATCTGAGCTGGACAAGTTCAATGCCAGTTGACCGATTTTACCGCGGGCCTTGGTGCGGACTTTTTCGTCCAGCATGCCATCACGGGCAGCAAGGTCATACCACTTATAGGCATCAACGAGGTTTTGTTGTTTTTCATCGAGGAGCGCGAGCGTATAGCTGGCACGGTTGTCGCCACGCATGGCAGCTTTTTCTAACCAGCCACGGGCTTTTTGTAGGTTAGGCTGAACGCCTTCACCACGCAAATACATGATGGCAAGGTTCAACTGAGCAGGGGCAACACCTTGTTCGGCGGCACGCGTGTACCACTGTATGGCTTCTTGAGTATTTTTTGCGACGCCTTGTCCTTTTTGTAGGCGTTTAGCTAGATAGAATTGCGCATGGTCATTGCCACTTGCTGCACGGGCAGACAGTTCGCCAACTTCCATCAACTCAAAACGTGAGGTATCTAATGGGACATTAGCGGTCAGCTCTGCATTTGCCAAACCCGCGACCGAGAATACAGCCGTAAATAACGCAGCCTTCAATACTTTCATAGCAGCTCCAAGATAAAACATAAAAACATCGTCATTGTTGCCGCAAAGACAAGCATATGAGCGAACCTGTGATAAACGGTGATATAAACATGTCACCATTAAGCCAGTCATACTTTCAACTTAAATATATGATAGCAAGTCGATAAGTGGTCGTAAAAAAAGACAGGCGGTCATATAAAAGACAGTCAATCCATTGACAGCTCTGTGAAACTTAGCTTAACACTCAAACTTACGAAACTCAAATATTAATTACAGCGTTTAACGTAAAAAAACCTAAAATAGAATGTAACAAAATCATACAGTTAGCCTATCCAACTATATTCTGCGCGTTATACAAAAGTTATTGTAATATAAAAGAAAAAATACTTTACAAAAGGTTATAAAGTATTGACGTGGCCATTATCGATATTAAAAAGTCCTTGCCATGAGATATAGTCAGTTCACTATAAAATCGATACGATGAGATTAAACGCTATTTTTCGCAGCATCAAAAGACGTAGTCACAGCAAGCAAGGAAAATAGCGTTTAATCAAATGAATTTATTGTCCTGTATCGTTTTTATTTAGAGTTAACTATA
>NZ_JACDXT010000042.1 GCF_016464015.1 Psychrobacter sp. bablab_jr014 | reverse complement strand
TTACGAAAATGTAAATTCTCTTGCGCTCGGACGAAGCAGTGCTTCGCTATATCCTCGCTCAGGGTGATTAGCTCAGTTGGTAGAGCGTCTGCCTTACACGCAGAATGTCGGCGGTTCGAATCCGTCATCACCCACCACTTATTAGCTTGTGGTAAAAAAGCTAGACGACCTAAGCAGCGGTAGTTCAGTTGGTTAGAATACCGGCCTGTCACGCCGGGGGTCGCGGGTTCGAGTCCCGTCCGCTGCGCCATATTTTAAAACTTAAGTTTTATACAAGTTTCGCCCCAAACATTAGATTGTTTGGGGTTTTTTTGTGTATGTTGGTTTTATCAGCTGCTTTTAGCCTCCAGTAAATAAGCCAGCCGATAGCCTGAATTATCTCTCGTAGACACATACTCGGCTTTCTCTTTGGCAATGAGCTGTATGTCGTAATGCGCGGCGTAGTAATCGTCCAGCGCCGCCCTTGTCACCAAAAACGGCGGCAGCGCCTTGTCAGTGATGGCACTGTCATCATCATAAGAAAACGCGAGCAACAACTGAGGCGCATAACCAGTGAGCGTGCCCAAATGCTGCGTATACTGCCAGCGCATGCGCTCAGGCGCATCATCGGGCAGGGCGACCAGTGCTGCGCGGTCATAAACCGCATCAATCTGCCCAATATCATCAGGCTGTACATCAAACAGATTGCCCACCCAAATCGTTAGCGTTTGCTCTTGATAAGCGGCACGATACTGTTTTAAATTCGGCTGGGTCGGGTGCGCGGTGACCGTTGCACAGAGTTCATGATCATTAAAAAATTCTTTAACCGCCTGCTCATGCAGCTCGACACCGACCACATGATAGTCTTGGGAAAAAAGCCACAGCATATCGACACTTTTGCCGCATAAGGGCACAAACACGCGCCCTTTTTTAGGTACGTTTAATTTATCAAAGTGCTGCTTTAGCATGGCGTTGGGTTTGCTTTGATTAAAGCCTGTTTGCTGAGTGTGCCAAGCGTTTTGCCAAAAATCAGGAGTCATGGTGGTATTGCCTGTATTTTGTTTTTTATTAAAAATAAATCATGACCGAGGAGCAGTCAACCGAGCAATTTATAAAAGCGCAGGCTTGAAGTAAGTAACCAATAATGACCAGCATAAAAAAGCCCCGAACCGCAGCTGATGCGATTCGGGGTAGGATAAATGTTTAATATTAAATAAAATGACTGAGCAGCTAGACGCTTACGCTTTTGACAGTTTTGCGCGCTCGTGCGGGGCATCAAAGTCAAGATCAGGACCGACAGGAACGATACGTGTGGGGTTAATCATATCGTGGCTGGCGTAGTAGTGGGTCTTGATGTGCGATAGGTCGACCGTCTCGGCAACGCCATCGACTTGATATAAGTCGCGTAGATAGCCCCATAGGTTTGGATAGTCGCTAATACGGCGGATATTGCATTTAAAGTGTCCAAAGTACACGGCATCAAAGCGCACCAGCGTGGTAAACAAGCGCCAATCGGCTTCGGTAATACGCTCGCCTGTCAAATAGCGCTTGTCAGCAAGGCGTGCTTCAAGCTTATCGAGCGCGTCAAATAAATCAGTCACCGCCTCTTCATAGGCTTCTTGCGTGGTGGCAAAGCCTGCGCGGTACACGCCATTATTGATGTTGGGATAGACAAACTCGTTTAGTGAGTCAATCTCATCGAGCACATCATCAGGTGCAAAGTCGAGCGGCGTTGCGCCAATATCGTCAAACGCCTCATTAAACATACGGATAATCTCCGCAGATTCGTTATTGACGATGGTATTGGTTTGCTTGTCCCACAATACAGGCACGGTCACGCGACCTGTGTATTCACTATCGGCAGCGGTGTAAATCTGATACATATAATCGGCATCAAAAATCGGGTCAGCAACCACGCCCTCGGCAGGGGCGAAGGTCCAACCATGCTCGCCCATAAACGGATTGACCACCGACATGCTAATCATATCCTCAAGCCCTTTGAGCTTGCGATAGATAATCGTGCGGTGCGCCCATGGGCAGGCAAGTGAGACGTACAGGTGATAACGACCAGCCTCTGCCTTAAAGCCTGCTTTACCTGTTGGCCCCGCGCTGCCGTCTTTGGTCACCCAATTACGAAAGCTGGATTCATGACGTTTAAAGCGACCGCCGTTCGAGTCGGTGTCGTACCATTTGTCTTGCCAGTTACCGTCAACCAGTAAGCCCATGAGTGTCTCCTAATTTTTATTGATGTATTCGTATACCAAATTATCTGTGGTTTAAAACTTGCCGTTACGATAGTCGTCAAAGGCTTGCATCAGCTCAGCGCGGGTATTCATCACGAATGGGCCGCCGCGTACCACAGGCTCTTTTAAGGGTTTGCCTGCGATTAATAAAAACTGCGTCTCGCTATCGCCACTATTGGCGGTGAGCTGCTCACCTTGGCTTAAAATAGCAAGGTTCTTTGCGCCCACGTTCAGCGTTTTGCCGTCTGCATTGCTCAGCTGCAACGTACCTGCAATTACATAGACAAAGGCATTGTGTTCAGCGGGGAGATTTTGGACAAAATCGGTAGCCGCAGGCAGCGTCACATCCATATAAGTCGGCGTGGTGTGCGGGTTGATGACAGGACCTTTAGTGCCTTCGTTGGTTTCGCCTGCAATCACGCGGATACGTGTGCCATTGTCACGCGTCTCAAACGGTGTGGCTTCTGGCGAATATTCTTGATAGGCAGGGTCTTTCATTTTTTCAATGGCAGGCAAATTGACCCACAGCTGAAAGCCTTTCATTAACCCTTCTTCTTGTTCAGGCATTTCGGAATGCAAAATGCCACGCGCCGCCGTCATCCACTGCACGCCGCCTGATTCAATCACGCCTTCATTACCTGCGCTGTCTTTATGACGCATGCGACCGTTTAGCAAGTAAGTCACCGTCTCAAAGCCGCGATGCGGGTGGGTCGGAAAGCCGCCCATATAGTCACTTGCCTCATCACTCTCAAAACAATCGAGCATCAAAAATGGGTCAAGCATGTCTAAGTATGGCGTACCGATAATACGTGTCAATTTCACGCCGTCACCATCAGAGGTGGCAACGCCAGGGACTTGTTTGATTACCGTACGCTGTGTGACGTCGGCATGAGTGGTATCAGATAGAGTGGTGGTCATTAAAATGCTCCTTGGCATCAAACACGCGATATCAATAGGAATTCTTGACATTGTCTAACTAGGCAAATAGTAAAGCTATACTAAACAAGTAGACTGTATTATAAAGCAAGTTGACTGTCTTATTGTTTATAAAATATAAATAAAGCGTGCCAATTGTAAATATATTCGTAACTATAATGTTGGTACTTTTAGAAAATTATCAAGGAGACGTTGACGCAAAAATATCAATATTGATAATGAGCTAAGGTTCTTGGCAAAGGAGCAGGGCAGTAATCTACCAAACCGCCATAAAAAAACGCCCACCGAAGTGAGCGCTGATAAACGATTTGATTCAACAGGCAAACAGGCTTAGCTTAAAATCAGGCTGTCATCTTCGACTTTTTCGCCACGCGTGCGCTCAAACATATTGAGCAAATCATTGACCGTCATGCCCTTGCGCTCTTCACCAGCGACATCAAGCACTACTTGTCCTTGGTGCAGCATCACGGTACGCGAGCCGTGCGTTAAGGCTTGGTGCATCGAGTGCGTAACCATCATGGTGGTCAGCTGATTGTCATGGACAATTTTGTCGGTCAACTCAAGTACGAAGGCGGCAGTTTTTGGGTCAAGGGCAGCGGTATGCTCGTCGAGCAGCAAGATTTTGGACGGCTGCAATGACGCCATCAGCAGACTCACCGCTTGGCGTTGACCGCCTGAAAGCAGACCCATACGGTCGGTCAAGCGGTTTTCTAGCCCCAATTTGAGCACCGATAGCTTTTCGCGGAACAGCTCGCGGTTGTTGCTGTTGAGCGCAAAGCTTAAGCCGCGTTTGCCGCCGCGCTTGTATGCGAGCGCCATATTTTCTTCAATGGTCAGCGCTTCACAGGTGCCCGCCATTGGGTCTTGAAACACGCGCGCTATCCAATGAGCGCGCTGATGGGCGGTCTTTTTGGTGACATCAATGCCGTTTAATAAGATTGAGCCACTATCGACACGCGTCGTACCACTGACAGCGTTCAAAAACGTGGATTTGCCCGCGCCATTGGTGCCAATGACGGTGACAAACTCGCCATCGGCAATGTTTAAATCAATACCGCGTAGGGCAGGGTTTTCGATGGGCGTACCCGGGTTAAAGGTAAGACGTAAGTCTTTGGCTTGCATCATGGTTGCGATTCCTTATAAGCACTTTAAATGAAAGGCAACAACGCCTTATACGCGCAGTTTGCGGCTTAAGATTTTGTTTTTTGCTTTGGGCAATACCAAAGCCAGCACCACAAGTAAGGCGGTAACCAAGTTCAAATCTTGCGGACCAAAACCAATACTGCGCAATCCGTCGCTTGATAGCGCCACCTGAATAAAGAGCTTGTACAAAATAGCACCGACAATCACCGCAAGGGTAATGAGCCAAATGCGCTTGGCAGGGATGATGGTCTCACCGATAATCACGGCTGCCAAACCAATAACAATCGTACCAATACCTATAGAGATGTCCGCGCCGCCTTGCGTCTGTACGAACAGACCGCCTGCAAGGGCAATCAAGCCGTTAGAGATTGCCATACCGACCACGGTCATACGTGAGGTATTGATGCCTTGCGCTTGTGCCATGCGTAGGTTAGAGCCTGTGGCGCGCATTGATAGACCTGACTCGGTGTTATAGAACCAATCGAGCATCAATTTGGCAACCAGCACCACCGCACCGATAATGATACAGCGCATCCACGCGCCGTTATCGTCGGTAACAAGGCTACTAAAGACCGTCGTTTCGCCCAACAAGGATATGTTTGGCGCGTCCATAATACGTAAGTTGACCGAGTACAGCGCGACCATCACAAGAATACTGGCAAGCAGCTGCAAAATACCGAGCTTGACGTGTAACCAAGCAGTCACGATACCTGCCACCGAACCTGCCAGCATACCAAAAATGCACGCAAGCCACGGATTGACACCAGCGATGATAGACACTGCAGTCACCGCACCACCTAAAGGAAAGCTACCATCGGCGGTCAAATCAGGAAAGTCGAGGGTACGAAACGAAATCAGGACGCCCAGTGCCACCAAACCGTAAATCAAACCACTTTCAAGCGCGGCGAAAAAAGAGATTAAAGACATAAGATATCAATACATCATAACCCAACTGCTCAAGCACAATGCGCATACGGTATAGCGCTGTGGCGTGCTAACAACTGAGTAGTAAATTTAACAGATAAACTTATCTGCAGTTAAAGTAAGACCAGCGCTGGATAAGCGCTGGCAAGTTACTGTTAGGACAGCTGAGCATGACTAAAAAAGTATACTACTCAGCGGTGCAGTGCGAGGACAGCACCGCGCGACAGCAAGGCTTATTCTACCACTTCTTTGGCTTTATCGATAACCGCTTGTGGCAAGGTCGCCCCTTGTGACTGTGCATTTTTTGGACTGACATACAGATCAAGCTTTTGCGGGGTATATACAGGGATATTACCTGCCTTTTCGCCATTTAGAATTTTACCGACGATTTTACCTGTTTCGCGACCAAGGTCATAATAGTTGACGCCGAGGGCTGCGACCGCACCGCGCTCAACCGAGCTGGTGTCTGAGGCGATAAGTGGGATTTTGCTTTCTTTTGCCGCTTGGAACAGTGACTCATAGGCTGAGACCACGTTGTTGTCCGTTGAGGTATAAATCATATCGACTTTACCTTGCAAGCTACGTGCTGCCATCGCAATATCGTTACTGCGCTGCGCAGGCGCTTCAACCACTTGAATACCCATTGGCGTCAGCTGCTGCTTGAGGTTTTTTAGGATAATGGTTGAGTTGACTTCGCCTGGACTGTATACGTAACCGACATTTTTTAGATTCGGTATGATTTGACGCATCAGTTCAATCTGTGGCTCGTACGGTAGCGCGTCAGATGCGCCTGTGACGTTGGTGCCTGAGCCGTCAAGCTTAGGTACCAGCTTGGCTTCAACAGGGTCGGTAACTGCTGAGAATACGATAGGAATACTGTTGGTTGCTGCTGCCATAGACTGCGCTGATGGCGTCGCAATCGCCACGATCACATCAGGATTGTCCGCGACGAACTGCTTAGAAATCTGTCCAGCAGTCGCGGTGTTGCCTTGCGCGCTTTGGAAGTTGATTTTTAGGTTTTCGCCTTCGGTAAAGCCTTCTTCTTTTAGCTCATCAATCACGCCTTTACGCACGTCATCAAGCGCAGGGTGCTCAACGATAGCCGTGATGGCAACCGATTTGGTTTCGCTGGCTGCGCCATCCGTCGCTGCTGCCGTATCCGCGCCGCCTTCGTCTTTTGCAGGCTGGCTACATCCTGTCAGCACGGCAGTGCAGATACCGCCCCATAATAATGCTTTAGCAAAACGCTTTTGGTATAACATAGGTCTGACTCCTGAAGAATGATGGTGATCGGGGCGCATATCCATATACTGATCGTAAAGCGCCCAATATCAATAGCAAATTATTTACTGTCGGTCTTGCTTGCCGTCTCATCGACGTTAATGGCCCGGTCTAAAATATCTTTAGACAAGGTCACGTTTTGCGCTTTAGCGTGCTCAGGACTGACGTATAAGGTCAAGGTATTCATAACGCTTGGCTCAATGGTATTGACCGCATCACCATTTAACACGCGGTACACCATCTTGCCTGTGGTACGCCCAAAGTTGTAATCATTAACGCCAAGGGCAGCGGTTGCGCCGCGGCGAACGCTAAACTCATCCGAGCTGACGATAGGAATCTTTAGCTCATTTGCCGCCTGCGTCATTGCTTCAAAGGCTGAGGCGACGTTGTTGTCCATCGAGGTATAGATGATATCAGCGCGACCCTGTAGGCTGCGCGTTGCCATACCGATATCGGTTGGGCGGTTGGCAGGCACGTCAAGCAGTGCCAGTCCACGCTTTGGCAGCGCTTCTTTTAGGCGGTCACGTAGAGCGACAGAATTGGCCTCCCCTGGGCTATACACATAGCCGACCGTCTTAGCGTCAGGTTTGATTTGTTGTAATAAATCAAGCTGCGGCTCTAGCGGCAGCTGGCTGGATAAGCCTGTTAAATTGTCCTGAAACGGTGTGCCGTCTGTGTTAAGCAGTTTGGCCGCGGTTGGGTCAGAGACCGCTGTATAGATAATGGGCGTCTGCTTGGTGGCGGCGACCACCGATTGCGCCGATGGCGTTGAGATAGCCACGATGGCATCAGGCTTGTCGCCTGCAAACTGCTTGGCAATCTGCCCTGCGGTTGCGGTGTTGCTTTGCGCGCTTTGGAAGTTCACCGTGAGGTTTTGCCCATCCACATAACCATTGTCCGCCAGCTCATCCACGATGCCGCGACGAATGTCATCAAGCGAGGGATGCTCAACGATTTGGGTGATAGCAAGGGTTTTGGCGGGTTTTTCATTGGCAGCGGGGGTGCTGTCGGTGCTGCTGGTCTCAGGGGCAGTTTCTGAGCAGCCGACCAGTCCTAAAGTACTGATGGCGCTAAGGGCAACACTACAAAGACTCAGACGTAGCGTGGTGGCGATGGTCATGATGATGGGCTCATAGGTTAAAAAGTACAAAAATAGGACAGCGGCGGGCGCTCTCGTTTGGATACAAAGATTATCAGTCGATAAATAAATTAGCTATATTATGACAGCACTGTCATATATCGCAATAAAAAAATAAATTCTATCCGTCATACAACTTATGGTTATATAAAAAAAGACGCCATAAAGACGCCTTTTTAAAGTCACTATAAACAGTATGTTAAGTGTGGTATCACCAGCCAATTAAGCCAGCGTGTCACCCACGGCTGCCGCCTCAGGTAGCGTAATCACGGTCAGTCCTGTTTTTGGATCGCCTGAGGAGAGAATCATACCCTCAGAGATGCCAAACTTCATGTTACGTGGGGCAAGATTGGTCACGCAGATGACTTTTTTGCCTTGTAATTGCTCAGGCTCATAAAACTTACGAATACCGCTAAACACGTTGCGTGTCTTGTCTTCACCAACATCAAGCGTAAACTGTAGCAGCTTGTCTGCGCCCTCAACGTGATTACACTCAAGCACTTTGGCTACTTTCATTTCCACTTTGGAAAAGTCTTCGATACCGATGTAGTCGCCCGCGTCCGCATTGTCAGCAGACTTTGCGTCCGCTTTTTTATTTTTCGCCTTAGCATCGTCTTTTTTGCTGTCGTCTTTTGTGGTCGCAGCCGCGGCAAGTGAGGCTTTAGAGTCGTCAACCATTGCGTCGATAGACGTTTTTTCGATACGCTGCATTAGTGGCTTAAACTTATTGATTTGATGACCCAGCAACCACTCGCTACGGCTGGCAAAGCTCAAATCGTCTAGGTTTAAGAAGCCTTTGGCGTTTTCGGTCAGCTCAGGCAATACAGGCGCAAGATAGACCATCAACTGACGGAAAATATTGATAGCGACCGAGCAGACATCTTGGACTTCTTGCTCCGTGCCTTCTTCTTTTGCCAATGACCACGGTTTTTTGGTGTCGATATATTCGTTTGCCTTGTCCGCACACTGCATTATCAAACGCATAGCGCGTGAGAACTCGCGGTTTTCGTACGCGGCGGCGATGTCGTCACCTGTTTTGGTAATGTCTTCTAATAGTGCAGGTTCAGCGCACGTTTCTGACAATTTGCCGTCGTATTTTTTGACCAAAAAGCCCGCACTACGGCTGGCGATATTGACCACTTTACCCACAAGGTCAGAGTTCACCTTTTGCATAAAGTCTTCTAAATCAAGGTTAATGTCCTCAACTTTGTCCGATAACTTACTGGCAAAATAATAGCGCAAGTATTCAGGCTGCAAGTGCTGGGCATAGGTGTCCGCTTTGATAAACGTGCCGCGTGACTTACTCATTTTTTCGCCATTGACCATCAAAAAACCGTGGGCGAAAACGCCTGTTGGCGTGCGCAGCTCACTACCTGCAAGCATGGCAGGCCAAAACAGCGCATGGAAATACACGATGTCTTTACCAATAAAGTGATAGACCTCGGTTTTGTTCTCATTTTCTTGCGCCCAGTAGCGGTCGAAATCGAGCGCCTTGTCTGTGCCCGCACGCTGCTCGCATAGATTTTTAAAGCTTGCCATATAGCCGACAGGCGCATCCAGCCACACATAAAAGTATTTGTCTGGCTCATCGCTTGGTGTATCAGGGATTTGAAAACCAAAATACGGCGCATCACGCGAGATGTCCCAACTGGCAAGTCCAGAGTCAAACCACTCTTGCAGTTTATTAGCAATAGACGGCTGCAAACGGTCGGCGCTGCGTGTCCATTCTTGCAAAAATTGCTCAAACTCAGGCAGATTAAAGAAATAATGCTTTGAGGTTTTGAGAACAGGCGTCGCTCCTGACAGCGTCGAGCGCGGGTTTTTTAGCTCATTGGCGTTATAAGTTGTGCCACAGACTTCGCAGTTGTCGCCGTATTGGTCTTCAGCGCCGCATTCAGGGCATGTGCCTTTAACAAAACGGTCGGCTAAAAACAGCTTTTTTTCAGGGTCGAATAATTGCTCGACGTCTTTGGTGCTGATATGACCTGCACTGTTCAAACGGCGGTAAATCAATTCTGAAAAATGCTTGTTTTCTTCTGAATGGGTGGAGTGATAATTATCAAAATCAATCAAAAACTTGGCAAAGTCGGCTTCGTGTGCCGCTTTGACATTAGCGATTTGTTGTTCTGGGGTGACGCCGTTGTCTTCGGCTTTGAGCATGATTGCCGTACCGTGCGCGTCATCGGCGCAGACGTAGGTTACCTGATGCCCTTGCGCCTTCATAGCGCGTACCCAAATGTCTGTTTGGATGTATTCGACAAGATGCCCCAAATGGATATCGCCATTGGCATAAGGCAAGGCACTGGTTACTAGAATCTCACGCACTTTCATCACCTATAATAAGAATAAAAGAATAAAAAATGGTTTGCGCCGCTGTGCTCTTGGCTGTCCATAACAAATTTATGCTGATGGCTACAAGACCGCGTGCGCCCCAAAAGGCTAAAAATTGGCTCTATGATACCGTAAATCAGACGGATTTTGGTTACTGACTAACAAATTCTACCAACGCGCGCTATCGTGATGCAGGTGATTGGCGCAAAATCAACCGTGATTTATGCAAAAGCTTATGCCACGGTACAAAAGATAGCGCGGCGTGCTGGATAAAAAGTCAGTGCTATTTGCGCCAACGAGATGGTAAGTACAGACAGGCATTGTGGTTTTTTTATACCCTTAATTGGGCTACACTAGGCACATTCTTACTTACGCGCCGCACGATTATGGCGCGTACCGCCTATATAATACGAACCACATAGCGATAGACCATCATGTTTGATTTTATGAAAAAACGCGGCAATAAAAACGACATGCCGCACGATGCTGAGATTGATCAGCACATTGACACTGTTTTATTAGACTACCAAGTCGCGGGCACGAGCATTGCGCAAATGCTCACACGACTTGAGCGTAACGGGCACGAGCTGACGCTTGAGCTGCGCTTGCCTGAGGACAGCGAGCCTGAGCGTATCCAATCAGAGCTGGGCAGTTTGTTAAAGCCTTATGGCATCCAAGTGATTCACATGAATGTGCGCTTGCAGGCCGCCAAAAAAGGCGCAGGTCATAGCTTGCCGAAGACCACCAATGCTATGCCAAAATCAAGCGACCCGCAAGACGACAAAGCACCCATTACCAAAGGCGCGCCCAAGCAAAGCGATATCGCGGCGCATCCGCGCATCCGTCATATCATCGTCGTTGCCTCAGGCAAAGGCGGCGTGGGCAAATCGACTACCACCGTTAATATTGCCTTAGCATTAAAACAGTTGGGGCATCGCGTCGGTGTCTTGGATGCCGATATATATGGTCCAAGTGTGCCAAGCATGCTGGGCGTGGCGGATAAGCGCCCTGAGCTTGAGAATGAACAATTCGTACCGATTGACGCGCATGGCATGCCGATGCTGTCTATTGGCAGTTTGCTTGGACAAGACAATACCCCTGTAGCGTGGCGTGGACCAAAAGCCACGGGCGCATTGATGCAGCTATTTAACCAAACCAACTGGCCGCAGCTCGATTACTTGGTCATTGATATGCCGCCTGGTACAGGGGACATTCAGTTGACCTTAGCGCAGCGCATTCCCGTCACAGGCGCAGTCATTGTCACCACACCGCAGCACATCGCCTTGCTGGACGCGCAAAAAGGCATCGAGATGTTTAATAAAACGAATATCCCTGTATTGGGTGTGGTCGAAAATATGGCACTACACACTTGCAGCAACTGCAACCATACCGAAGCCATCTTTGGCACAGGCGGCGGCGAGCGCATTGCTGAGCAATACCACGTACCGCTACTTGGGCAGCTGCCGTTAGCCAGTGGTATCCGCGCGCAGGTCGATAGCGGTACGCCAAGCGTGTTAGCCAACGATGACTTTGCTGAGTATTATGTCAATATTGCCAAAAATATCGAAAGCAATATTGATAAATTTGCCAAGCCAAGCGATGAGACGCGTATTTTTTAAGCGCAGTTGCTAAGCTGTCAATTTTTCGGACAATTTCGTATAATCACCGCCACTTAATATTTACAAAGGAATACCCATGTCTATCAAATCTGACCGCTGGATTCGTCAAATGGCCGCTGAACACGGCATGATTGAACCGTTCGAAGCGGGGCAAGTGCGTTTTAATGACGCAGGAGAAAGACTGGTCAGCTACGGCACTTCAAGCTATGGCTATGATGTGCGCTGCGCTCCTGAGTTTAAGGTGTTTACCAACGTGCATTCTGCCATTGTTGACCCAAAGAACTTCGATGACAAAAGCTTTATCGACATCGTTGGTGATGAATGTATCATCCCGCCAAACTCGTTTGCGCTCGCACGTACGATGGAATATTTCCGTATCCCGCGTGATGTGTTGACCATCTGCCTTGGCAAATCAACCTATGCGCGCTGCGGCATCATCGTCAACGTCACGCCGCTAGAGCCTGAGTGGGAAGGGCACGTCACGCTAGAATTTAGTAACACCACCAATTTGCCAGCGCGTATCTATGCGGGTGAAGGCGTGGCACAGATGCTGTTCTTCCAAAGCGATAAAGACGATGTCTGCGAGACCAGCTACAAAGACCGTGGCGGCAAATACCAAGGTCAACGCGGTGTGACCTTGCCGCGTACGTAGTGTGCTAATGATATTTTAAAAACAAAAAAGCTGGGCGTATGATACGTCCAGCTTTTTTATTGTGCTTCTTTTTGACAGTAGCTCAAGTAATTCAATAGCTTGTTACTTCAATACCTTTAAGCCTGCTTTATTATCGCGTTTTGGCTTGTTAGCAGAGGTGCTGCTTTTATCCGTTTCGGGCGTATAGTTTTCATATTCGCTTGGGTCAAAAAACATCCCTTGTTGATTTTCACGCGCATAGATACCCATGACTGCGGGCATCGGCACCCAAATCTCCCGCGATACACCACCAAAGCGCGCATTAAAATGAATAAAGTCGTTTTCAATGGTCATATTGCCTGTCGCACGACTGGCAATGTTGAGTACGATACGGCCTTCTTGTACATGCTCAGTTGGTACACTGACATTGGGCAAGGTGGCATCGACCATCAAATACGGGGTCAATAGATTGTCTTCAATCCATTGATACAAGGCGCGTACCATATAAGGGCGGGTGGGGGTAACAGAGATATTTTCACTCATAATTGGTGTCCTTATTTATCATTATGATGATTATTGATTTATTAGGGCGTGTTGAACATTCGCAAATAGGCACTGCTGATCGCTAAAATTGTTCCAGACAAGGCACAAAGCGATGATAATGCAGATGCCTTAGCGAGATTTGTAACGCAGTATGGGGCAATTTTAGCATCAGCCCGCAGGGACAGGACTCTTTTTTGCCGCTTCATCGTTAAAAATAAACGCTTAGAATGACTAAACTTATTATTTTTAACCTCG
>NZ_JACDXT010000041.1 GCF_016464015.1 Psychrobacter sp. bablab_jr014 | reverse complement strand
GCAGATGCCTTAGCGAGATTTGTAACGCAGTATGGGGCAATTTTAGCATCAGCCCGCAGGGACAGGACTCTTTTTTGCCGCTTCATCGTTAAAAATAAGCGCTTAGAGTGACTAAACTTATTATTTTTAACCTCGAATCGCCTAAAAAATAGTCGCTGTCAGTGCCATGGTCGAATGTTCAATACGCCCTAATAAGACAAGTTACTGCGGTGTGGTCGGTGGCAATGGCTCATCTGCCGAGTCATCATCGTCAGATACGGCCAAATCGACCGTTGCTGACGGTGTTTGATCCGCTTTTCTGTCCACGGGCGCAGGCTCAACAACAGGTTGGGCAGACCCAGCCGCGACGCCCAACAGCTGACCCATGACCACGGGCATTTGCGCGCGTAGATGACTTTGCCAGTTTGTGCCAGCAGCTTTGGGCAGTACCACAATCGCGGTTGAACCCAAATAAAAACGTCCCAGCTCGTCACCCTGCATCAAGCGCAGATTGTGCGTTTGTTCTTGAATGTGCTCACTGCGGCTGATTTTACCTGTTGCGCAGGTTTCGATTCCCGCCACAATCATTGCGCCGACCATAACCACAGCAGCTTTGCCATATTCGGTGTCAAACAGACACACGAGGCGCTCATTGCGCGCAAACAAGTCAGGAATGTGCGTGGCTGTGGTGTTATTGACCGAAAATAGGGTGCCAGGCACATAACGTGTCTTGGTTAACGTACCCGCAAACGGCATGTGAACGCGATGATAGTTGCTCGGTGCGAGATAAATGGTCGCAAAGCTGCCATCAAGAAAGTGGCTGGCATCGTCACTATTGGCAAGCAGCTGACCCACATCATAATAGCGGCCTTTGGCTTGTAGTAGTTTATGCTCGCTCAGCTGGCCCATTTGTGAGATGACACCATCGGCAGGACTGATAATACCGTGTGTGCTATGTTCAATTTGGCGCGCGTCAGTCTTTAATTCGCGGGTAAAAAAGTCATTAAAACTCTCATACGCATCTAGATTTTGCCGCGCATAGTCGTCCAATTTGACATTGTATGCCTTAGCAAAACTGCGGATAAACGCGCGTTTTACCATCGGGTGGCGACTGCCCGCCAAACGTCCAGCCACTTCGCTTAAGCGCTGCTGGGGTACAAGCTGTTGCAACGTGGTAAATACATTCATATCAAAACCGCCTACATAAGATAAAAGGGACATTGCCTGTCAGTACGTTTGTACTGCTGACAGCAACATCACGGATATGTATCACAGCATCAAAGTGTTCGCCTCGCTGCTGCGCTGTTATTATAAGCATCATAGTAGCACGCCCGCATCAGCAGGTATGCGTATAATCGTAATAGGAGCGTAAGATGAAAGCACTGATTCAGCGTGTGACGCACGCCTCAGTCGTGGTTGATGGTAGTTCTGTAGGCGAGATTGAGCAGGGCATTTTGGCGTATATTGGTCTTGGGCATGACGATACGCTCATACATGCCAAGCGCATGATTGACAAAATCCTCGGCTATCGTATCTTTGAAAATACGGTGGATGAGCATAAACGCGGTCTTTTGGATTTAAACGTTGAGCAAGTCGGCGGCGGCTTGCTACTCGTGTCGCAGTTTACATTGATGGCTCGGACACAGAAGGGACGCCGCCCTGACTTTGGTGATGCCATGGCACCTGATGCAGCGCGCGATTTGTTTGCTGAGCTGGTCGATTATGCCAAAAGCAAATACCCAAAGGTCGCGACTGGTGAATTTGGTGCCAATATGCAAGTCAGCAGTACCAATGATGGACCACTTAATTTTATACTAGAGATCAATTGACACTAAAATGTCATCAACTCGTCACACAAAAGCCGTTTAATAGGCGCATAGTGGCGAGTATTTATCATTTTTTTTGTACGAAATGCAAACATCCATGAGGCTAAACTATGCAAAGTGAACAAATTTTAATCGTCGAAGATGAGCCCGCCATTTGTGAGATGATTACAATGACACTTGAGATGGCAGGGTATGAGTGCTTGCAGGCGGTAGATGTTTCAGAAGCACATCAGCAAGTGGTTGACCATCGTCCTGCATTGATTTTACTGGACTGGATGCTACCAGGCGATAAAAGCGGCATTGATTTTTGTCGGATGCTCAAAAAAGATGAGATATTGTCCGAAATCCCTGTGATTATGCTCACGGCAAAAGGCGAAGAAAACAATAAGGTACATGGGCTGGACGCAGGTGCGGACGATTATATCACCAAGCCATTTTCAACGCGCGAGCTGGTATCGCGCATTAAAGCCGTTTTGCGCCGCAGCAGTGCATTAAGTGGCAGCAAACCGATTACCGTCTCTGGCCTCAGCCTTGACCCAAAAAGCCAGCGTGTCAGTGCTGATGGTAAAGTGATTGAGATTGGGCCAACCGAATACCGTTTATTGGCGTTTTTTATGAGCCATCCTGACCGCGCTTATACGCGCACGCAGCTGCTCGATCAGGTGTGGGGTGGCAATGTGTATATCGAAGATCGTACCATTGATGTGCATATTCGTCGTTTACGTAAACTGCTTGCACCCTATGATTATGCGGGTCTGATTCAGACCGTACGCGGTACAGGCTACCGCTTTTCAAACGTCATGGAGTCTGAGTCGTAATGGGCGCTAACGGCGCGATGTGTCGTTTTTTATTTTAAAACCAATAGGGTAGGCGTGACCATGATGCCGCATCATCAAGAGCAACCAAAGATCCATCGCTACGCGCTATTATTGGCCGATATTCGCTGGCTGCTGTTTTCGCTGTGCTTAGGACTGCTCCTTGGACTCTATACCGCGCATTTGCTGGCTTCTATTACTGTCGCCCTGATACTGTATATTTTTTGGCGCATGTATGCGCTGCATTGCTTTAATGCGTGGATTAATCGCTCTATTACCAGTCCACCGCCTGACATGCTCGGCGGTCTGAGTGTGGTGGCAACCCAGCTGTACCACAGTCGTCAGCAAGAACAAATCACCCAGCAAAAAATGATGGGCTTGGTCAAAAAAATCCGCAGCTCGTTGCTGGCGCGTCAAGATGCGGTGATATTGCTTAATGACGATGATGGTTTGGAGTGGTGGAACCAAGCGGCTGAGGATCTACTGGTGCTTGAGTCGAGCGATCAAGGCAACAGTATTTTTAACCTTATCACTGAGCCTGAGTTTCGAGATTATTACCGTACCACGACCATGCCCAATAATGGCATTCATTTGGTCTCGTGGAAGAACCCTGATCGTTATCTAAAATGCGAAGTCATGCACTTTGGCGGCGACAAGCTGCTCATCATCTATGATGTCACCCGTCTCCAGCATCTTGAGCAAATGCGCCGCGACTTTGTGGCCAATGTCAGCCACGAGCTGCGCACGCCACTGACAGTATTGATGGGCTATTTGGAGACGTTTTCTGATCAACCCGACCTTGAGCCAAAATGGCAACGCGGGTTGTCGCTCATGACTCAGCAAACGGCGCGTATGAACAGTATCGTCAATGATTTGCTGCTATTGTCACGTCTTGAAAATGAAGAAAAACCGACCTTAACCAAAATCGACATGCGCAAATTGCTCAGCCAATTGTATGACGACGCTAAAGTCTATAACAAGGATTATGGGCATAATATCAGCCTTGAGATTCATAGCGATGACAATTTATATGGTGCAGAGCTGTACTTAAACAGTGCGCTGCTGAACTTGGTGGTGAATGCCATCAAATACACGCCAAAGGGTGGCAATATTGTTATCAGCTGGCAATCGGTGGTTGAGGGCTGCGAATTTTCAGTGACCGATGACGGTATTGGCATTGCGCCGCAGCACATCTCGCGTTTGACCGAGCGTTTTTATCGCGTCGATAGTGGTCGCAGTCGCGCAACAGGCGGTACAGGGCTTGGTCTGGCGATTGTGAAGCATGTCTTGTATCAGCACAATGCCAAGCTGCACATTGAGTCAGAAGAAGGCAAAGGCTCGACCTTTAGTATTGTCTTTCCTAACAGTTGTCTTAAAACTGATGAGAAGTCCGTGCAAAGACAACAACCATTGCCCAAAATGCCGCTGCTGTAGTAGAACCTAAATAAAACTGGTATAACATCAAAAATGCGCTCGATTAAATACTATTTTTCTTGCTTGCTGTGACTTCGTCTACAGAGGCTACGAAAAACAGTATTTAATCTTGCTGTGTTATTTTTAAATTAACTTGACTATATAATGCGTCGTTTTTTATGACATGTAGATAAATTAAGAAAGGTGCTACCGTTCAGTAGGCGCCTCTTTTTGGAGTAGCGGGTAAGGATTGACCGCGCTGCCATTGATATAGATGCCATAATGCAAATGTGGCGGTGTGCCTTTAGCATTACCACTGTCACCCACATAGCCGATGACCTCGCCTGCATCGACCCAGTCACCGACCGCGATGTCCGCATAATTTTCCAAATGCGCGTAATAATGCCCAGAACCGCCAGGGCCAACAATACTGACCACGCGCCCGCCGAGTGTGTTTTCGCCAACCTTGCGCACGATACCATCTGTGGTGCTTTGAATCGGCGTACCACGTGGCGCAAAGATATCAATGCCTTCGTGCGTACGCCCATTACTGCGTGCTGCGCCCCATGTGTCCACCAGTCGTCGTTCAGGTAGCGGATTGGGCAAGCTGTTTTCGGTTGGTAGTGGCGCTTGCAGCAGGCGAATGCCTTGCCATTTTTCTTGCACATAGATGGACATATCAGGCAACCCGTTTCTGATGACCATCTGCACCACAAACAAAAACGCAATCACCGCGACAGCTTTTAATACCGTGCTGAGCGTACGCTGAGCGCGGTTTTTGCTTGGTTTGTCCTCGTGAATAGACATAGCGCTCCTTGGATGATATTGCGTTTTTATGGGGTTGATTCATGTACAAATTGCGTATTAATGCACAGTCGCTTTTACGCATTGACATGGCTTGTGCTACTATGAAGAAGTCCCCTTTCATTAACGATTATTTATAAAAATATTAATAATGATAACCACATCATTCTAACTTTATCATTCATCAAGGACAGTATATGCAAACAAATCGTAACCTGAGTGCTAATGAGCACTATGAAGTATTGACCAGCAGAGATCTAAGTCATATCGAAAAGGCAGTGGATAAATCCAGCCTACATATGCCCCTTGTTGCCGTCTATTGCGGTTCGCGTATGGGCAGTGATTCTGTTTATGCTGATGCAGCGACTGAGCTTGGTCATGCCCTAGCTGATAATGGCATGGGGCTGGTGTATGGTGGCGCGAGCATCGGTCTGATGGGTACGGTCGCTGACGCAGTCATGGCACGTGGCGCAGAAGCTGTCGGCGTGATTCCGACCTTTATGCTCAAGCACGAAGTGGCGCACCAAAACCTAACGCGCCTACATTTGACTGACACCATGCACACGCGCAAAACCGTCATGGCAGAATATGCCGATGCCTTTATCACACTGCCTGGCGGTTTGGGTACTCTTGAAGAGATTATGGAAATCGCCACATGGCGTCAGCTGTACCAACACGAAAAACCCATGATTATTCTAAACATCAATGGCTTTTATGACCGTCTGCTCGAGCATCTGCGTTATACCGCAGAGCAAGGCTTTATGAAAGCAGAAGATTTAGAGCGCCTTGTGGTATGTAATAGCGTGGCAGAAGCTATTGATGCGCTGCAAGTTATCGTCACAATTGATGATCAAATCGATACGGAAACCATGGTAGGCAACTGATTGTAATCATTCAATATCTACATCATAAAAAAGGCGCTGTGTTGATACGCAGCGCCTTTTTTGGATATTAATTTTGTCGTAAAAGTTGGCGATTACCCTGCAAAGGGGGTCAAGCTGGCAAGGCTTAATTCACGCAAACTGTGGTTGACCTTAGCCATTGCTGTTGGAAAGCCGCGCTCAGACGCTAGCGAGTGGGCAACCGCATCTACAGTCCCTTCATCAGTATGTACCAAATATTCCCATTCATGGGCGTAGCGATCGCGATTGGCAGGTAGGTCTTGGTCAATGAGCTGTAGTTTTTGTAGTTCACCGACGATTTCATCAGCTGCAAGTAGGGTCGATGAGGCTTTGACATTTTCCGCCCGTGCGTAGCACTTGTCCGTATATAGGCAGACATCTGCGACACGCAGCGTATCGTCTTCACCAGGAATTTGCTGTGCGCCATATAGGGCATTGCCCACCGTACGCGCGCTATTAAAGGTCGGTACAAACTCACTCACATAATCAATCGCTTGCTGACTGCGAGCCTGTAAAGGTGCTTTGTCCCAGCCGTCTTTAATATAATGCAAATACTGCTCAGGCAATACAGGCTGGGCACTGTCCTTGCTGGAGGCCACCAGACCATCTTCAAATAAAGTAATAAATTTACTCATACCGTGGATTTGAAAGTAGCCATCAGGATAGGGCGTTAGCTGTGCCATGCCTTCGGGCGTACCACGCACGCCATAGATAATAATTTCAGGAATTTGTCCCCCTGCTTGTCCCCAATGGGTAATATAAGAGGATTTAAATTCCACCATGCGGGTGACATCTACGCCGACCATGTCGTCAATAATACCCGTCTCAAAACCACAAGCATTGACCAAATAATCAACATCGACATAATCTTTGCTACCATCTTTTGCTTGGTAGTCAATGCGCCAGCGCGGCGTCGCATGTGTATCTAGGACAGGCGCATGGCTATCTGCAGTAGGCGTGTTGTCTGAGACTTTTTTAACCGTAGTTTTGGTATAAACGTGCGTGTGGTCATAAGCATCAAGCGCTAGGGTAGCAGACGCCGCCAAACGGAAAATATTCCAGCCGTACTCTTGTACCACAATCAGCGGGTATTTGATTTTATTTAAATCCAAATACTTGGCGACAGGAATCATCCATTCATCAATAGAGCGAGGTACAGCAACTTGCTCGCACTCTGCCAGCGCTAACAGCTGCTCGTGACTGTAAAGCTGGTAATAATCTTCTGGCTCGCCCAAAACCTTGTTAAGCTCATCCTCTTCAATCAGCTCACGATAAGCGGTGGTGAGCTTGTCTAAGCGTGGTAATAAGTCCTCAGGCTGACCTTCATCACGCGTCGGTACAGCAAAGACAGTCGGGCGCACATCGATGGTATATGGATATAAGCGCAAAATATCAATACATTGTTTGAGCAGTGCCACGCAATCTTCATCAGGTATCTCGCGGTAAAGGTTGCCCCCTGCATGCAAATGACACATAGGCGGGCCGTCAATTAATGAATTTTTTTGTTCAAAAAGATGCGTTTCGATACCGAGTGCCGCCAGTCGAATGGCAATGGTTGAGCCTGCTGTGCCGCCGCCCAAAATACCTACCCGAGTTGGCGTCGCCTTGTTATGGGCAGTGTCTCGATACAGTACAGAAGCGTCCGCAGAAAAAGAGGCAGAATCGGTCATGGTCGTTATTATATCCTTGGAATTATTATCAGCGGTGTTGCTATAGTTAGCCCAATATAAAATCGATACAACAAGATTAAAGGGTATTTTTCGTAGCATCAAAAAACGAAGTTACAGCAGGCAAGAAAAATATCTTTTAATCGCGAAGATTTATCATGGTGTATCTTTTTTATTTAGGTTTAACAATACCAGCGAATAAGTCATAAAAGAGAACAGAGGCGTGTCACGCATCTATAAGCGTAGTGTACGAGATAATTAGGCAATTAACGCAGTAAATACGTAAGCAGATACATAAGTTTTGTCAAACACAACATGGTTTTTTATTTCATTGCAGCCCTGTAAATACAGGCGTTTAACCGTATCTGTACCCTGAGCAGCACTGTATACCCTTTATACGGTTTTGTAAGTTTTTGCAGTAGAGTCCAGTACGGTTTTTAGGCTGTGCTATATTGAGTACATCAATAGCGTAAGCAAGAATAAGGCTGAGCAAAGCACAGGTACTCCCGCACACCTCGCGCGCTATCTGCTCACTACTACTATTGATGCAGCGGTACAAAAAAACAAGAATACGGTTATCGATGCCTGTTGTCGGTCGGCGTCTAGGTGACCATAACTTGTATTGTCTATTACTAAAAAAAGCAATAAAACCTCTCATTACAATAATGACATCAAGGAAGCACTCATGAAAAATATTATCTTAACTTCAGCTATTGTCGGTGTATTGACACTTTCAGGCTGTTCAACGCTTAAAAACGTGGTTGGCAGTGACGATTCAGGTATGCACGACGTCTATAGCAATACCAACAGTATGGCTCCTGTGAGCAGTAAAAATGGTGTATTGGTGGATGCTAACAACCATATGACCCTATACACGTATGACAAAGATTCAATGAATCGCTCAGAATGTGGTTCGGTATGTATGGTCGCATGGCCTGCGTTTATGGCCTCAAGTAATGCTAAGGCTTCAGGACAGTTTGCCCCATTCCAGCGCAGTGATGGCAAATACCAATGGGCAATGAATGGTAAACCACTGTATTTTTATGCCAATGATACTGAGGTCGGCGATATGCATGGCGACGAAAAATTTGACGTATGGCACGTGATTCCTGCCAAATAAGTCAAAAATAAAGAAGGCCCGCAGCTCAAGCTGCGGGCCTTCTTTATTTAGATGTGTCATAAAAGACAGTATAAGCGGTTATTTTGCCTTTTTTTCGACCAGTTCAGCATCGATTTGAATCGGTACATTGGTGGTGATGCCAGCGGCGTACGCGTCCATGCCGTAGGCAGTGCGGTCGATATTACCTGTCGCGCGAAACCCAATAACAGGTGCATTGGTCAATGGGCTATTGGCGATTTTATTGAGCGTCACATTTAGCGTTAGTGGCTTAGTTTGACCCAGCATGGTGAAATCGCCCATGACTTTGGCTTGTTGCGGGTTTAAAAACTGTACTTGTTTTGACTTAAACGTCATGGTTGGGTACTGCTTCACATTAAAGAAATCTTTACTCATCAGGTGCTCATCACGCGCTTCCCAGCCTGTATCGATGCTGCTGGTCGGAATGGTGAAGTTGACCGTCGTTTGGTTTGGGTTGGCCATATTGTAGTTAACGGTGCCTTTGGCGTCAGCAAAGCGGCCCATCACAGTTGAAAAGCCCATGTGGTCAACCGAAAACCCAACGCGGGTGTGTGAGTTGTCCAGCTCCCACTGGGTGGGTAGGGCAGCACTGGCAAGAGTACTGGCACCGATAACTGCACCAAAAACGGCAGCTTTAGCAGCAAAACGGCTTGATAGACGAATCATAACGTTATCCTTTTTCTCTAGAATGATAAAATGTTATTAAGTTTAATTGTTTAATTAATCTTAATAAGTGAATGTAATTGTGAATCTAGAAGTTATTATAATGAATTTTTTGGGTATTGTTGCCACTATTTATGTTACGGTTTTTTAAAATTTTATTGAGTCTTCAGGTACAGCTATTTATCTTAATCCTTTATTACTAAGAAAATAAGAAAAGGGCAGCACAATCGCGCCTTGCCACTGACATCAAAAGACGGTAAAATCGCGGTTTGATTTTCCCACTGGGGAAGGCTAAGTAAACAAAGATATGGTGCTTGGTGCTGGAGTGAGCCAGTGACCCAGTTGCTGTATTTTCAGATGGGCTTAGTGCCTCAGTCACGTAACGGCAATCGCTGCCGATACATCGGACCTAGAGAGTATATTATGCGTAAAGATATTCACCCTAACTATCAAGAAGTTCTATTCCACGACACCAATGCTGACGTGTATTTCTTGACTCGCTCAACCGTAAGCACCAAAGCGACTCGTGAGTATGAAGGTAAAGAATACCCATACTACCCACTTGATATCTCAAGTGCTTCACACCCGTTCTACACTGGCGAACAGCGTAAAACGTCTACTGAAGGCCGTGTTGCTAGCTTCAACAAGCGTTTCGGCGCTTTCGGTCGTGGTAAGAAAAAAGCTGCTGAATAAGCTGCTCTTTTTACCCACAGAAACCGCTGTTTATTCAGCGGTTTTTTTGTGCCTGTTTTATGTGGTCTATCTTTTATGGTCATGCCGCGTGCTTTAGCGCTTATCTAGCAGCTCGGCAATCTTTTTTGACAGCTGCTCTGCCCAGTGGTGGTAGGTCAGGCTGCTTGGATGAAAGCCATCACGAGCGAATATCGCAGTAGAACTGATATTCTGCGTAGCCAACTTTGAGAAGTCAACAGGCAGATAATACACACCGTCATGCTGCGCGCAGATATCTTGTAAATCTTGATCCAGACGCTGCGCTTTAGCGCCGATAAAGCCATTAAGCGGTGCAGGCAGGGCAGGCATGTCTGCCATCGGCGGTAGACCTAAAAAAATCAATGCCTGCACCCCAAACTTGCGCTGCGCAATGACGATAATCTGCGTCAGCTGCCCTTGCCACTGTGCGCGCGTGACATTTTTGGTGGTGTCATTCACGCCGACATTGATGACCATCACGTCAATAGGCTGCGGCGGTTTTTCTAGTACATAAAGGCGACGCAGGACATCAAAGCTGGTATGCCCTGTCGTGGCGTTGACCGACCATATGAGCGTTTTAAATTGCGTCGTTATCGACGGTTTTTGCGGTAATGCCAAGAGCAATTGTCCCACGAGCGCGTCTTGCTGAGTATCGCTACCGACCCCAGCCATAGCCGAGTCGCCGACGACCATCAGTCTTAATTCCTGCTGACGTTGAGTCGTTTGGGCATTGTCATCACGTTTAAAATCAATCTGCCCACAGCGCTCGCCTATAGGCTCAGGCAAGCGCAGGGTGCTGCGTTTGACTTTACGCCCTTGATACAGGTAGAGCGGCGCAAAAAATAGGTGCTTGGCGCGCTTTACCATCCTGCACGCTCGCGAATCACATCAAGGCGCTCATCAATCATCAGCTTGCCGTCTAGGTAGGCTGTCTGTAGTAGATTATCATCTGTGTCACGCAGTTCTTCTGCACGAACGGTACTGACGTCGCCGTTATTGTCTTTTATCAGTGCCATGCGACCTTTTTTAGAGCGTTTGGCGTGGCTGGTGACAGGGTCTTTGTAGACGTCATGCCATTGCCCATCGATACAAATTGCACTGGCTTTCATCGCCCAGCTCATGGTGTCACGGTTAACTTGCTGCAGCAGACCACCGCCCATCCCAAAGGTGACGTTTTCTGCGCTAAAGCCTGCGTGCATGATGGTGTCAAGGATGCCTTGCAAGCTTTGCGGATTAATACCATCGCCTTGGATAATGCGGATATAGTCGGGTAAGACTTTGTAGCCCTTACTGTTGGTATGCGTGCCGAACTTGACTGCAAGGCGCTCTAACGCCTCGCGCACCACCTTGGCAGGCTCGCCGCTGTCGGGACGGATGACCAGCGTGCCACCCATGGTCTCGACCTGCGTTTTTAGCGTGCCGCCCCAGATGTTATCAATAGCGTTCCATAAGTCATAGCTGTCTGATACCACCGAAAAGGCGCGACCCTCACCGCCGAACTGGTTGAGCATATTGGCGTAGGCGTCAGTTTCGCCCGCGCGTCCCCATGCGGTCATGGTGCTGTGCTCAGCGGCAGGGATAGAAAATGCCGCCATCTCATCGGTCATGCTATACCAGCGGCTGGCAGCGACCAGCGCGCTCAAGGCGTCTGTGCCCGCAAAGTTGACCAAGTGCGCAAGGCTGCCCAGCGCCACTGTTTCCATGCTTGACGCGCCGCGTGCGCCAAAGTCATGCAAACGAAAGGTCAGCGATTCGGTGTTGTCAGCAGATTTTTCTAGCGCTTGACGAATGATACCTTTGCAGTAATGCGATAGGCTCGCGACTGTGGATGGATACCAAATGGCACGCAGTAGGGCGGTTTCAATGTAGCTTGGCATCCAATAAAACTCAGGGTCAGTATTGACCACCTGACAGACCACGTTTGAAACGGGCAACACGCTGCCTTCACGCACCGCATCGATACGTAGTGGCAGATAGCCGCCATGCTTGTCTACCAAATGCTCCCAGCCTGCGCGATTAAAGGTCAGGCCGTGCGCGTTGATGACCGCCTCTGCCTCGTCAATGTCCTGATGGGTGATGGGCGTGCTGAGGTACTCTTTAATAAAGGCTTGTAAGCCAAAAAACAGCACATCAAAATCACCTTTGCGCGCCTCAATATAGCTGGATAAATACTCGCTACCCTTGGGATATTGCACCCAATGCGAGGTCTTATAGCTGTCGGTATTTAAGATAAAATTGTGCAAATTACGGGTAAACATACGGCGCTCCTGTGCCTGACTTTTTGCTTTTCTTATCGATAATTATTTTATGTTGTGACGACTTGTACTATGGCAGTGCTATAAAGGTAGGCTTATCTACATTTTTAATCCTTATAAGCCCACCATCTTAGTGATAATGGCGTAATGGTCTTCGAACATTTTGGTCGCATCAAGCTGGCACAGTGGCAACCAAAACGCTTTTGCCGCATCGTCCGCCGCCGTCAATGCAGGCAAGCCCGTTGGGTCGTTTTTAAGCTGAAAATAAAATGCTTGGGTAATGGTGCGTCCGCGTGCTGAGCGGTACGGGTCATCAAAGGTATGCTGGCTATGGCGTGAGCTGCGCAGTACCGATTCAGACACGCTCAGCCCCGTCTCTTCAATTAACTCACGGATACAGGCGTCAAACAGTGTCTCTTTGGGGTTGATAAAGCCGCCTGGCAGTGCCCACAGTCCGCGCCCTGGCATGCCGCCGCGCTCCACGAGCAAGATATGCCCGGACTGCACGACCAGCGCATCGGCGGTCATAAAGGTCGGTGGATAAGGGGCATCGCGCCACTGTTTCTTATAGTCATCGATATAGCCTGCCTCTTCGTGCAGGCGCTTGTAATCGTTCGTTTGTTTAAACTGTTCAAGCACGTGTTGTGTCGATTCAGGCGTACGTACTGAGGTGGGAGTAGCGCCCATCAAAAAGCTGTCGCGAATCGGCGTGGCAGAGAGGCTTTGATAATTGGGCACAGAGACCGATGCCCAGTTGGGAAACAGTGACAGATAATACGACGAGCTGTCTTTTGAATGCCCAATCAAGCCAATATCGGCGTGGACATCGCCTGTGACCGAGACCACACTTTTTTGTACATATTGCAGCCAGCGGGTGTCGTTGTATAGCGCGTCGTCCAGCCCAACGCAGTGGATGCGCGCGGCGTCTTCGGCAGAATACGCGCCCTTAATCATCTCGCTACGCTCTTCGACGCTAAAGGGATTGCGCAGGCTGCGCGGCAGATTCGCCGAGCCGATCAGCATAATGACTTCATCAGCACGAGTCAGCGCCTCGTCAATCACAGCTTTGTGTCCGTGGTGAAACGGTTGAAAACGTCCGATAAAGACCAAATATTGATAATGTCTGTCGTCCATCACGTGATTATGCGTATCGTCCGTGGACGTTTGCAAATTGTGTTCAGGTAGCATACTCATACCCGCCAGCTCCTTAGCATTGCTTTTATTTTCAGTGTTGCCAATACTGACATAGCCCCTAAGAGCTGACAAGTGACAACTCGTATCCAAGTACGACAAGTAAATGCAATAAGGCGCGCCGCGACTACAGATGTTATTAAATCCGCAGTAACGCGGTCGGAATTAAATAAAGATTGCGTTATAATAGGCAATCAGACTTGATATTTACGGCAATCAGACCGATATGATAAGCACTGTATCGCGCTTTACATCAAAACAATGCGTAAAAGCTCATTTAGAAGCGCGATTGCCCTTATATTGCCAGTGACGGGTCGCCGCCAGCTGGTGCAATCACCGATAACGATAAGACGTGCTGCTATAAAGCGTTAAGCGCTTGTGGTAATGACACTTTATCTCACACACCCGATTAGGAATGATTATGAGTGACGCCCAAACGACCGACTACCAATCTGCGCTAGATACCGAACAGACCGATATCAAAAGCAATATCACCATTACCGAATCTGCGCAAGGCTACCTAGCAGAGCTCTTGTCAAAGCAAGACACCGACGGTATCGGCGTGCGTATCTTTGTTGAGCATGCAGGCACGCCGCGCGCTGAATGCTGCATGGCATATAACCAACCTGGCGAAGAAGACGCGGCAGATTTGCAGCTGCGCTATGACGACTTTAGCGCCTTTATTGACGCTGCCTCTGTGCCGTATCTCGAAGATGCGGTCATTGACTATAATAAAGACCGTTTTGGTGGACAGTTGACTTTCCGTGCGCCTAACTCAAAAGTGCCCAAAGTCGGCGCGGATGCGAGCATCGAAGAGCGTATCAACTATGTGCTTCAGTCAGAGATTAACCCAGGTCTTGCCGCGCATGGCGGTGATGTTCAACTGCTTGAATTGATCGAAGAAGAAGGCATTGGCCTGACCGCGGTGCTAAAATTCGGCGGCGGCTGCCAAGGTTGCTCGGCGGTGGATATGACGTTACGTCAAGGCGTTGAAGTGCAACTCAAGCAGCAAATCCCTGAGTTGACTCAAGTGGTGGATGATACTGACCACACGCGCACCGAAAACGCGTACTATAAATAATACGCTAGCAGCTAGCAAAAAACCCATATCATGACGATATGGGTTTTTTTTATGAGCGCTTGTTGAATCAGTAGATTGGCGTTTATGCAGACAGCACACGGCGGGCAATCTCTTGATAATCCTGTGACTCAAGGCGTGGCCCGAATTGCTGAATCACTTGTGAGGCCACTTCGCTGGCAAGACGCCCACATTCAGGCAAGGCGTGATGCTGCGACAGCGCGTATAAAAATGCGCCTGCATAGTTGTCACCTGCGCCATTGGTATCAATTACATCGACTACCGTTGGCGTGGCAATTTCGTGAATGACAATTTCATTATCAGCATCAGGTTTGTGGGCGATGAGGGCACCATTTGCCCCATCGGTTACCACAGCGATATTACTGTAGTCGAGTAGGGCGCGTGCAGCGGCTTTGAGCTGTTTTTTCTCGGTGAACAAGCGCGCTTCTTCGCTATTACAAAAAATCACCGCCACTTTATTGCCAAGCATATTAAGTAGCCCGTCTTTCGCAAACTTCACCACCGCAGGGTCCGCGAAGCTCACTGCGATTTTGGCATTGTGAATGCCTGCTTGTTGACGCAGCTTGTTCATCGCAGGTTGGATGCTCTCGGACATTGCCAAATAGCCTTCTAGATACAGCCAATCTGATTGCATCAAAGCATCAAAGTCGATGTTATCGTCAGCAATATCGCTTGATGTGCCTAAGTAGGTTTGCATCGTGCGCTCGCCATCTTCAGTGACTGCCACCACACAAGAGCCTGTCACGCCGCCTTGGTGTATAGAGTTTTCTGAAGTGGCTACGCCTGCGTCATTTAAGTCTTTTAAATAAAATTGACCTTGCTCATCATCACCCACACGGCAGGCATAAAACGGCTTACCGCCGAGGCTAGCAAAGGCAAACATGGTGTTCGCCGCCGAGCCGCCGCCTGCTTGCTTAGATGGCGCAATATCAGCGAGCTGAAAATAGGCCAGCAGTTTTTGCTGTTCTTCAAAATCAGCAAGGGTCATATTGCCGCGGGTCAGCTCAGTCTCTTCAAGCGCTGCATCGCTGAGCAGATATTCGTGGTCGACCAAAGCATTACCAACTGCCATGACATCGTACATGCCGCTATCTCCAAATTTAGTGAACAAATAAAAACTTTTTACTATAGCTTAGTCTTGCAAAATAAGTAAGCGTTGATACAGTGCATTTTTCTTCAGCCCCGTGATATCTGCTGCCAGTGCCGCCGCTTTTTTGACGGATAAGTCTACCAAAAGGCGCTGTAATAAAGCATCATGCGCGGACACATCATCGGCATCCGCGCTGCCATCCGCGCCTGCGACCACCAAAACAATCTCGCCGCGCTGCTGATTGTCATCACCACGGACAAAGGTTAATAACTCGCCCAGTGTTGACTTATGCACCGTCTCAAAGGTCTTGGTCAGCTCGCGGCAATACGTTACTTCACGCGTCTCCCCAAGTACCGCTGCCATATCTTCAATACTGGCCACAATGCGGTGCGGCGCTTCATAAAAAATCATCGTCTCTGTGCGTGCAGCCAGTTGCTCCAGCTGTTTTTGTCGGCCATGCGTTTTCGCGGGTAAAAAGCCAATAAAGCTAAAGCGGTCAGAGGGCAAACCTGCAGCGGATAAGGCAGCAATCGCCGCTGACACGCCAGCGATAGGCGAGACGGGCACGCCTGCCGCATGTGCCGCTTGCACCAGTTGGTAGCCAGGGTCACTAACAAGCGGTGTGCCTGCATCGCTAATCAGCGCCACCGAATGCCCTTCTTGTAGCATTTCAATGATTTTTGGCGTTTGCACCGCGCTGTTGTGCTCATGATATGCCCATAAGCGATTGAGCGTACGCCCATCGTCCGTCAGGCCTTTAGTATCAATCCCAAAATGGGCGAGCAATTTACCCGAGGTGCGTGTGTCTTCACAGGCAATGATGGCGACTTCTTTTAAGGTGGCGATGGCGCGCGGCGTCATGTCCTCCAGATTACCAATAGGCGTGGCAACGATATATAAAGACGCGGGTGCAGACATGAAAACCTCATAATGATAGGCAAGTAAAACTAGGCAAAAAACAAGCAAGTGATATAGATGGCAAGCCATACAGCAGTGGCTAGTTTATCATGTTGTGCTATGATATTTCTTAAATGTTCATTGAGCCTTACCGTGAGTATGTCGCCTGCCAAAAAGTCTAAACAAACCCCTGTTCCAATGCGCTTGACCGCACCCAAACAGCGCCAAGGTCATGCCTTTGAAAGGCATGCACGTATCTTTTTAGAAACAAAAGGACTGATTTGCCTTGCTGACAATTGGCAGCGTACAAATGCAGGTGAGATTGACCTTATCATGCTAGAGCAAGGCAGGGCGTGGGACATTGTGGTCTTTGTCGAAGTACGTCAGCGCCGCGCGTCCCAGTTCGGTGATGCGCTTGCCAGTGTCACACGCGCCAAGCAGCGAAAAATCATCAAAACCGCCCGCTACTTTTTGCAGCAGTATCCACAATACGCTGAGTGTGAATGTCGTTTTGATGTGATCGGTTACGACAGCACACCCACGCAAGCTCAGCGTAAAACTACAAACAGCATTGATGATGCTAACGAGCCATCCACGTCCGTACCACCTTTATGGGTACAAGGGGCATTTATGGCAGACGCATGGTGATGATGCGTGCTAAGTAAGCTTTTGACAAGATATCGTTACCAAAAAATCAACCATCATACACAAAAATTCAGTACAGTATGACGGCGCGCGCCAGCGCACTCATTTTCACTTGGCTCTATGGGGTATCACATGACCAGATTGCACACGCTTATTCGCCCGACCGCTCGCCGCATGGTGATAGGATCATTGGTAGCCGCTGTTGTCCTTAGCACAGGTTGTACCACCAACTACTTGACCAACAGCACTCAAGGCACCTACGGCGTTCCCGTTACTGAGCGTACCATTCCCCAGCGTCTGCTCGATAGCAGTATTGAGCACACCATCAAAGTCAATGCCTATGGCCTACAAGACAATCTAAAAGAGACCAGCCGCATCAGCATTGATAGCTTTTATAGCGAAGTGTTATTAACAGGCGAAGTGCCAAACGCAGCGATTAAAAAAGAAATCGGTGATATGGTTGCCTCAATGCCCGACGTACGCCGCGTATATAACGAGCTGCGTGTCGGCGTGGCGCGTGGCTATAGCGCAACGGTGCATGATGGCTATATTACTTCTAAATTGATGGCCAAGGTCGTTGCCAATGACGGTGTTAAAGCATCGCAAATCAAAGCGGTCACTGATGATGGCGTGGTCTATGTTATGGGACGCATGACGCCAACGCAGCAAAGCAATCTGATTGATATTGCCAATAGTACCGCAGGTGTCACGGAGCTGGTGCTGTTGACCACGCTCGTCAATGACAGAGGCGCGCCGATTGATGATAAAGACATCATGTATGAAAACAACAGCAATAGCAGCACCGATAGTAACGTATCAGGCCGAGCCATGCCTTTGATTAAAGGCAATAATATCCATAGCCGTCCTATGCTTGCGGCTGATAATACTGCAGCCGCTGAAGAAACCAGTGGCTATATTGAGCTGTATCAGCAGTAATATAAATACAGTCTGTATCTTGTCACAAGAACGCTAAACATGGGTAACAGGAAAGAGACGGCAGTGCGCTTTATAACCGGTACAATGCAAAGTCTTAAGAACACGCTGTCGAGTTATTAAGCGTGTTTTGACATTATTCCATGCAGCCACATAAGATTGTATTATGAAGCCATTATCGCCTACCTCGACTCTTTCTGACAGCCTGCCTCGCCGCTTGGCGCTGATGAGCGCTCTTGTTGTGGCGAGTGGGGTGGTATTTGCACCGCAAGCGCGCGCTATTAGTGCCTTGGATGTGGTCAATAAATTTAGCCTCGGTAATGGCGTTGGCGTGACCAAAGACATTGCTTACGGCGATGATGCGCTACAAAACCTCGATATCTATTATCCCAAAGACCTTGCCAAAGCCCTACGTCAATCAGACAGCGGGACGGTCAGTCGCGACTATCCGATGGTGGTTTTTGTACATGGCGGCTCGTGGCAAAGTGGCAACAAAGACGATTATGCCTTTGTTGGCGAAAGTTTTGCCCAAGCAGGCTACGTCACCGCCGTGATTAATTACCGTAAAGCGCCTGAGCACGTCTATCCTGATTATGTACAAGATACCGCACAGGCTATCGCGTGGAGTCACGAGCATGCTGCCAACTATCATGCGGATGCCGACAGACTGGCAGTCGTTGGTCACTCGGCGGGCGCGTTTAACGCCGTGGCCGCGATTGCTGATAAGAAATTTTTAGCGCTTTATGGCATGCAGCCGACAGACATTCGTACTGTGGTGGGTATCGCGGGTCCGTACAGCTATGATTTTCGGGAGTATCCGACCGCCGTTGCCTTTCCAAACGGCGCGACCCCTGGTGAGGTTATGCCTGACAGACACATCACTGGCGCACAGCCGCCGTATTTATTATTAACCGCTGGCAATGACAAAACCGTCTATCCGCAAAATGCCATCAACATGCAAAAGGCATTGCTTGAGCATGGTGTGGATGTGGAGACAGGCGTCATTGAGGGCGCGAGCCACGCCACCAGTATCGGCGCTTTTGCCTCGCCACTACGCTGGCTGAATGACAGCCGCGCGCAAGTGCTCAACTATTTACAGCGTCAGCTGTCCGCCGCATCGCCTAAGTCTACAGAATCATTAGAAAACAGCGCCAATTAGCGTGTGATGATGGCTGTATGCAAGCACAACTCTTGCTATAATGATGCCCGCTTTGTTTCGATAAGATGCGCAATGACGCCCCTCTTTCACAGAAGATTCACCCAAGCACTTACCCAAAAGTAGTCAAAATAGGTATCGTTATGAGTATGAACGCGGATGATTTAATCGCCTTATTACAACAGCATTTTCCAGATGCTTTTATCCAAGCTGCCAATCAAGGCAACAAGTTTGATGTCCGTGTTGTGGACGCAAGCTTTGCTGGCAAGCGCTTGGTACAGCGTCAACAAGCCGTATATGCGTTAGTGAATGAAAAAATCGCCAGTGGAGACATTCATGCGCTAAACATTCAAGCACTAACCCCAGAGGAATGGGAAGCCCAGCAGTCACAAAGCTAGTGATGGGTTGCCTTTTTATTTTTTATTTTTAAATTAGGTTGTCACCTTTATGGATCAGTTTTTAATTACCGGTAGTAGTCGTATCGCAGGGGAAGTTACCATTTCAGGCGCAAAAAACGCCGCCTTGCCCTTATTGGCCGCAATGATATTGGCAGAGACGCCCACGACGCTACATAATGTGCCGTCTCTGCAAGACGTGCGCACGTTGGTAAAGCTGATTGCGGGTATGGGTATTGATATCCAAAAAGAAGGCAGCACGGTCACTTGCGATACCAAAAATATCGACAGTTACTACGCGCCTTATGATTTGGTAAAGACCATGCGCGCTTCCATCTTGGTGCTCGGTCCTTTGCTGGCGCGTTTTGGTGAGGCAGAAGTGTCTTTGCCAGGCGGCTGCGCGATTGGCTCACGTCCCGTTGACCAACACCTAAAAGCCTTTGAAGCAATGGGCGCGACCATCAGTGTCGAAAATGGCTATGTAAAAGCGCAAGCGCCAAAAGGTGGTCGTTTAATTGGTACGAGCTTTTCTTTTGACATGGTTACCGTTGGCGGTACTGAGAATGTCATCATGGCAGCAGCATTGGCAAAAGGCACGACCGTGCTTGGCAACTGTGCGCTTGAGCCAGAAGTGGTTGATTTGGCAAACATGCTGGTGAAGATGGGCGCCAAAATCAGCGGTATCGGCACAGCGACCATGACCATCGAAGGCGTTGAGCGTTTGCACGGCTGCGAGTACGCCGTGGTTGCCGACCGCATTGAGACAGGCTCGTACTTGGCAGGCGCGCTGATGACCGAAGGCGATGTGTTGACCAAAAACACGCACGCTTATTTGCTTGACGCTGTACTCAAAAAGTTTGAAGCGATGGGTGCGGTGATTACCACAGGGGATGACTGGATTCGCGCACAGATGACAGGGCGTCCCAAGCCAGTTGATATCCGTACCCAGCCGCACCCAGGTTTTCCGACCGACATGCAGGCGCAGTTGATGGCGGTATGCTGCTTGGCAAGTGGCAACAGTACCATTATCGAAAACATCTTTGAAAACCGCTACATGCACGTGCCTGAGCTGATGCGTCTGGGCGCGGATATTAAGGTTGATGGGCATACTGCGGTGGTTGAAGGTATTGATAAGTTTACTGCAGCACCTGTGATGGCAACGGATTTGCGCGCCTCCATGTCATTAGTCATGGCGGCAGCGGCAGCAGAGGGTGAGAGCCTAATCGACCGTATTTATCATATTGACCGCGGTTACGAAGATGTGGAAAATAAACTGCGTAGCCTTGGGGTATGTATCCAGCGTGTCAACTCAGCTGACGTCCACGCCTAACGGACGAGCAGACAGACACATGGCGACTGCGCCATACCACCACACACCGACACGGACAAGATGTCATTATGAATGAGCAATCTGAACGCTTACAAAAAAGCGGCTTGCTAAACGAAGTGGACAATGAATTTTCAGGCTTGACCTTAGCCTTATCCAAAGGACGCATTTTAAAAGAGACCATGCCGCTACTTAAAGCGGCAGGGATTGAGCTGTTAGAAGACCCAGATGCCTCGCGCAAGCTGATTTTTCCGACCTCGCACCCACAGGTACGCGTCTTGATATTGCGTGCCAGCGACGTGCCGACCTATGTAGAGCATGGGGCGGCAGATTTTGGTGTTGCGGGCAAGGATGTATTGCTTGAACATGGGGCAAATCATGTCTACGAGCTGCTTGATTTACAGATTGCGCAGTGCAAATTAATGACTGCAGGCATCACAGGGGCGGCTATGCCCAACCGCCGTCTGCGTATCGCCACCAAGTATGTCAACGTGGCGCGTGCTTACTTTGCCAGTCAAGGTCAGCAAGTCGATGTGATTAAGCTGTACGGCTCGATGGAGCTTGCGCCCTTAGTCGGACTGGGTGATTTAATCGTCGATGTGGTGGACACAGGCAATACCTTGCGTGCCAATGGTCTTGAGCCACTCGAGCATATCTGCGATGTGTCGTCACGCTTGATTGTTAACCAAGTCAGCTACAAGCGCAAATTTGCATTGCTTGAGCCGATTTTGGACAGTTTTAAAGACAGCATCCAGCAGGCGTCTTAATTTTATAACGATATGATAATGGCAGTTTTGCCCCCGTTATAGACCCATTAAGATTACCGCTATTTTTTAAACCAGTTTTGTTCGCCAGCGTTTTAGGCGTGCTAAACTGGTTTTGTTTTGTCTGATGTGCACCAGCGCAGGGCGCGCTAATATAAGTGTCACAGACGATTATTTTTCGTGGTCATATAGGATTTGATTATGCGTAAGCTCTCTACCCAAGATGCCGATTTTGAACAACAATTAACTGAGCTGTTAGCCTTTGAGACGGTCAACGACCCAGAGTTGCTACATACAGTTGACGACATCATCGCCCAAGTGCGCCAGCATGGGGACGAGGTGGTATTGCATCTTACGCAGCAGTTTGACCAGCATCCTGCCCAAAGCATGGATGAACTAGAGATTTCTCAAGAAGATTTGGCCAAAGCCTTTAGCGATCTGGATGATGACGTTAAAGACGCGCTCAGCACTGCCGCCGAGCGTGTACGCAGCTTTCACGAGCGCCAAGTGCAAGAGACATGGGAATATACCGATGCGCTGGGCAATCGCTTGGGGCAAAAGGTCACACCGCTTGACCGTGTGGGCATTTACGTACCGGGTGGCTTGGCGTCTTATCCGTCATCGGTACTGATGAATGCCATCCCTGCAAAGGTCGCAGGCGTCAAGGACGTCATTATGGTCGTGCCAGCGCCAAAAGGTGTGCTCAATCCTTTAGTGCTGGCTGCCGCACATTTGGCACAAGTTGACCGCGTGTTTGCCGTTGGCGGCGCGCAAGCAGTTGCCGCACTGGCGTATGGCACACAAAGCATTCCGCAAGTTGATAAAATCACAGGCCCTGGCAACAAATACGTGGCCGCGGCAAAGCGTGCGGTGTTTGGTCAAGTGGGCATTGATATGATAGCTGGTCCCTCCGAAGTGTTGGTTTATGCCGAAGGCGAAGCCGCCGACCGTGCCGATTGGCTAGCGATGGATTTATTGTCACAAGCTGAGCACGACCGCATTGCCCAAGCCATCTTTGTGACCACGAGCGCGGCGCAATTGGCGGAGGTCGAGACAGCCATTGATGCGGCACTCGCCGAGCTGCCCAAAGCCGACATCGCGCGTGATGCGTTGCGTCATCGCGGCGCGCTGATTTTGGTGCAAGACCGCGCTGAAGGTTTGGCGCTGATTAACCGCATTGCGCCTGAGCATTTAGAATTGTCTGTCGATACGCCTGATGATTTGATTGATGACATCCGTCACGCGGGCGCGATATTTATGGGGCGGCATACGCCAGAAGCCATTGGCGACTACTGTGCAGGACCCAACCACGTGCTGCCGACCTCAGGCACGGCGCGTTTTTCTTCACCACTTGGCGTCTATGACTTTCAAAAGAAATCCTCGCTGATTTATTGCTCAGAAGCAGGCAGCAAGCCATTGGCACAAGTTGCCGACGTGCTCGCGCAGCGTGAGGATTTGGACGCACACGCCCGCTCGGCACGCTACCGCTACGAGTCGTAATCTATAGATATTCACTGTATTGATTAACCGCTAGGATTTTTTATGACCGCATCCCAGATTGATACGCGCCTATGGTCACAGACCGCGCGCCAGCTCTCGCCTTATGTGCCAGGCGAGCAGCCAAAGCACGACAACTTGTGCAAACTAAATACCAATGAACACCCCTTTCCGCCATCACCAAAAGTCGCCGAAGCGATTGCCGCAGTGATTGCCGAGCAGGCAGCCGCATTGCGCCTATATCCTGCGCCTGAGTCGGATGATTTGCGTCAAGCCTTAGCCACACGTCACAACGTCGGCATTGAGCAAGTGTTTGTGGGTAATGGCTCGGATGAAGTCTTGGCGCTCACCTTTGCCAGCTTCTTTTTAAAGGACGCGCCGCTACTAGCGCCTGATATCAGTTACAGCTTTTATCCTGTGTACGCGCATACTTTTGGCGTCGATTTGCAGCCTGTCGCTTTGCGTGATGACTTTAGTATTAATATTACCGATTACGACCAGCCGTGCGGCGGCGTGATTGTTGCCAATCCCAATGCGCCCACAGGTTTGCTGTTGTCACTCGATGAGATTCGCCGTCTAGCGACGATGCACCCGCATTCGGTAGTGGTGATTGATGAAGCGTACATTGATTTTGCCGATACTGATGCGCCTGCCTCAGCGGTCAGTTTGATTGATGAGTTTGATAACTTGCTGGTCACGCAGACCTTTTCAAAATCGCGTGCGCTAGCGGGTTTGCGTGTGGGCATGGCGTTTGGTAATGCCTCATTAATTGAAGCCTTGACGCGTATGAAAAACAGCTTTAATAGCTTTCCGCTGGATAAGCTGGCGCAAGCAGGCGCGACTGCGAGCGTAGAAGATGAAGCGTACTTTATAGACAGCTGCCAGCAGATTATTGACCTGCGCACTGCCTTGATTGAGGACTTGCGCGCGCTTGATTATCACGTATTGCCGTCACAAGCCAACTTTGTTTTTGCCCGTCCCCCTGCGGGCAATGCCAGTGACGTGGCGGCGCATTTACGTGAAGAAGGTATCATTGTGCGTCATTTTGATAAGCCGCGTATTAATGAGTATTTGCGCATTACCGTGGGCACTACCGAGCAGAATGAACGCTTAATCACTGCGTTACGCGCCGAGCATGCTTCTGCATAAATAACCTTTAGCAATGATAATAAGAAAAACGCACTGGCGATAAGCGGCAGTGCGTTTTTTTATATTTACTGGCTTTAACTAGGGTGTGTTGACAATTACCGTAAATGGATAATCGTCGCTGCTAAATAGATATTAGCAGCAAACGACTCATCCGTTTTTTCAGCACGCATGGCAATTTTCTTGAAATCTTTCAGCTTACAGAAGAAGTTCTCGATTAAG
>NZ_JACDXT010000040.1 GCF_016464015.1 Psychrobacter sp. bablab_jr014 | reverse complement strand
TCCCTGCGGGCTGATGCTAAAATTGCCCCATACTGCGTTACAAATCTCGCTAAGGCATCTGCATTATCGTCGCTTTGTGCCTTGTCTGGAACAATTTTAGCAATCAGCAGTGCCTATTTGCGAATGTTCAACACGCCCTAATACGCACAAAACCAAATGACAAAATAAAACCCCGTATGGCGAGCCAAACGAGGTGAGAGCAAACGTTTTTATTATTTATTATTGTTATCGTTATATTTGCGCGCTTTAAGTTAGGGCAGGTCATCAATAAGCACATTGACTCATTTTCAGCCTCGCTATGTAAATGATGGCACGCCCTAGCGCTGCTGTATTTTATTCATTAACAAAAGCAATCTTACTAAGCCCTGCACCGCTGGCTGAAGCAAGTACTTGCGCGACCGTATCATAGCGGCTGTCCTTATCCGCCCGCAGCTGAATGCTTGGGTCGGCACCACTATCGGCAGCACTTTTTAATCGGGTGTTTAGGGTCTCAAGGTCAATAGGGTCGCTGTCCCAAAAGATACCCGCGTCTTTATCAATGCTGATTTGGATGACTTCAGGTGGCTGCTCGTTGACTGTTGCTGCTGTCTTTGGCAGCTCTAGGGGCACAGTAGGATTTAATACCGTGGCAGTCAATAAAAAGATAATCATCAATACCAGCATAATATCGATAAGCGGAATGAGGTTCATCTCATTCATACCTTGAGCATCGTCGTCACCGAGTTGAAATGCCATAATACTCTTGCCTTTGATTGATCGTAAAAAAACATGCCTGTGCGGGCATCTACTGGTGGATTGATTATGAGCGCGCGCTCGCCGAAGCGCTATAATGAGCACTTGGGGCATCTGCTTCAGTGCTGCTAGCGGTCTTAAGCGTTGATGCAGGACGCGCTCGTCCATCATTCAAGGTACTCGCCAGCAAGTCATGCGCAGTATCGTTGGCATGGTGCATGATGCGGCGATTGACACGTACGGTAACGTTATAAAACACCACAGCAGGAATCGCTACCGCAATACCAAAGCCTGTCATAATTAGCGCCTCACCTACAGGGGCAGCAACCTGTGCTAAGCCTGCCTGCCCAGTCGTACCGATGTTGTGTAGCGCATGAAAGATACCCCACACCGTACCGAACAGACCGATAAATGGTGCAATGGCAGCTGTCGTTCCTAAGATAGGTAAACCGCGCTCACTGGCAAAGCGATAGCGACCAATGTTTTGAAGTAGTGCCTGCTCAATGACCACACGGCGTGTGGCTTCACTACTACCACTAACTTCAGGCAATTTACTTTGAATGTGCTGACGCAAATCATCACTAACATTACGGCTTAGTTTGCGGCTTTGTATGACACGTAGCACCCCTGTTACCCATGACAGCAGGGATAAGAGTAGCAAAATAAAAAATAGGCTTTTGGTAATGGCATCGCTGTATTGCCAATAGCTTGCAAAATCCATGGTCATGTCCTTTTTAGGTGTTGTCCAACCTGCATAATTAGATTGGGATAGTGCTTATACGAATGTAGGTAAGTTAAACATTAAGGTATGTAGGGATCTGTTAAATTGCCTGAACGGTTAGTGTTACAGTGCCAGCAACAGGTGTGCCATTTCTCATAAATGGATTCAACTTCGCCCCTTTAATACGCCGCTTTGCTAAGCCTGAAGTTTTTCTGTCACCGCCAGTGACTGACACACTGGTAATATTACCTTGTTTGTCTACTTTTAAGGTTACTGTCAAGGTAACGGGCTCATTAGAGATACCACTCATATCGGGCTGCTTACGCCAACTGGCTTCACTAGCACTAAAATTAACAGGTCCTTGATTGGCAGCTGCTTCTTCAGCTGCTTTCTTCGCAGCAGCGGCTTCTCTTTCTCTTTTGGCTTGGGCAGCCGCTTCAGCAGCAAGACGGTCTTGTTCGGCCTTCATTGCTGCCTGTCTTTTTCTTTCTTCTTCTGCCTCTCTTTCCTTTCTTTCTCTCTCTATTTGCTGTGCTTGTAATTCAGCGGCACTGATAGCCGCAATCGTGCCCTTATCTGTGGCAGGCGTAGGTGTTGTATGACTACTATTATTATTCTTAGCGGTAATCGTTTGGGTATTATTTATCGTCGTCGTGGGCTGCGTCGTTGCTGCAGTGGTTGCGGTCGCTTGCTGCGTTTTTTTTACCTTTGCAGGTGGCTGATATTTTTTTGCTGTTGATTGCTGCTGTGTTTGCGTTCTTGGTTTCGGCTTTGGCGCTTGCTTGGTACTGGTCGGCGGCTTTTTGACCACCTTGGGTGCAGAGGCGCGGCGCACTTCGGGCTCGGCTTGTTTTTGCTTGATAACTTCAGGCTCAGGTTCTTTTTCTTCTACAGGCGCAAGCGTGATCATTTTAACTTCAATGGGCTTTGGCTCAGGTAAAATTTGCTTAGGTAATGCAGTTGGTGCCATGTTGGACAATGCACCACCCGTGAGCAAGTGCGCGCCCACCACCAGCCCAATGGTGGTCAGTATCAGTTTTCGTGATGGCGCAGTTATGTTCGTCAAAGCAGTCATACCTTATTAAAAGCCGTGAGCAAAATTCGGCTTAATAGTAATACAAACGATAACCATTATCAATATTTATTTAGAAAGCAAAAGTGTTTCATCGGTGTCGTTTTATCTGATGCTTGTCTTTTTGGAGTGGCGCACTTAGTAAAGCCCAAATAAAACGGATAGAGCATCAAAAACACACTTGATTAAATGTCTACTGCCCGCTGCATAAGATGTCACAATGAAAAATAAACATGGTTCTGTCTAAGACGCGTCATTAATGAGTACATGAAGTCGTTAGCGGTTTTAAACTGGCGATTTAAATGATGACACGGCCTAGATCTGTTAGGAACAGTAATAGCAATTATTATCATTATCATTGATAAACATTTGGCTTTGCTTTATCATCATGGCAGTTGTTGAGGGTCGTTAGCATAGCAGTACGCTTTATTTAATAACTGTTACGCTAACGACCTCGTCTATAGACAGTCGATAGGCTGTTTCTTCTTTTCCTTTACCGCAGATGGTTTATTGTCCCTCTGATTATCGCGAGTGGTTTTTTTATGTTGATGTCTTCTTCTTTATCTTCAATCAAGCGTCCTATGTTGGCCGTTGTGTTCGGTGCATTATTAAGTGCAGGGGTAACAGGCTGTAGCTCAAACGAATCGAGCGATCCCACACCAGATACAGAGAAGGAAAATAAGAGTGCAGACAGCGCTTCTAATGTGGCTAATAATGACGCGGTGTCTGTTGAGCAGGTCAGTGTAGATACGGTTAAAGGCAAGGTCGATATGCCGATTAATCCGTCGCCACTTGTCGTATATGACATGACACTACTACAAGATTTGGCAGCGCTCGATGTGGCAGTAGATGGTGCGCCTGATAAGCTATTATTAGACAACCTACATGCCAAGACACAACCTGAACCCAAAGCCATGGGCACGATATTTGAGCCAGATCTTGAAGCCCTTAACGCCATGCAACCGCAAGCGATTTTGATTGGCTCACGTATGCAAGAAAAGTATGATGCGCTATCAAGCGTTGCCCCGACACTTGACATGACCATTGATACAGCAAACATCTATGAGTCAAGCAAACAGCGCCTTGCCGACTTGGGCGCTTTGTTTGGTAAAAGTGATAAGGCTGCCGAGCTACAAAGTGACATTGACCAAGCCATCAAGGACACGCAAGCGGTCACTAAAGATAAAGGTACAGGCCTTGTGGTACTGGTCAATGGCAATAAGACCTCAGTCTATGGCAGTGAGTCGCGCTTCGGCTTTATCCATACATTGCTTGGCGTACCCATGGCAGATGACAGTATCAAGGAAGGCAGTCATGGCCAGCCTGTTTCTTTTGAATATATCAACAAAGTAAACCCTGATTGGCTATTCGTACTTGACCGTGGTGCAGCGATCGGCGAAGAAGGTAAGGGTGCCGAGGCGGTACTTAACAATCCGTTGGTGGCTGAAACGAATGCATGGAAAAACAAGCAAGTGATTTATTTAAGTCCAGACTCTTACCTTGCTTTCGGTGGTTATAACCAGTGGATGACAGATTTAAACAAATTTAAAGCGGCCTTTAGCAAGGCAAGCACCAAAACAGATACGGCGTCATAATCCACACCTACGGACACCTAAAGCCTAAAGCGCGCTTATTGCTAATATCTCTTTTTGAAGACATATTTTAAGAATAGGCGCGTCTTCATCTATAATACGCCTGTTATGCTTTTTGGCGCATTTTGATTGTAAAGCGCATCAAAAGATGCGCTGTGCCATAGGACTGCTAGGATTATTATGTCATTATTTTCTGGACTCTTTGGACGAGCACGCTCTCATCCCTCGCCAGCTGCTACCAGCAATAATCTCTCAGTGTTGCCTTCTTCTACGCGCCGTGCTGCCTTCCCGCCTTGGGTGATCAATAGCGCAAGCCTTATTCTCATGCTCATGCTCATCGTCACCAGTTTATCTATCGGTGTCGCAGACTTTTCATGGAGCAATGTCTGGGGCAGTCTGCTACATTATCAAGCAGGTACTGACAGCGACTTGTTGTTTATTAGCCGTATCCCGCGCACGATTGCTATTATTTTGACAGGCATTGCGCTAGCAGTGGCGGGAATGATTGTGCAAGTGGTGCTTAAAAATCGCTTTGTTGAGCCGTCAATGGTGGGCGCAACCCAAAGCGCGATGCTCGGTTTGCTACTTGTGAGCTTATTGTTTCCGACCAGTGCGCTACTCTTTAAGATGGGTGCAGCAACGCTCACAGCAGCGCTTGGGATGATATTGTTTATGCTGCTGATTCGCCGCGTACCGCCAACCGACTATTTGATGATACCACTGATTGGTATTGTATTTGGCGGTATCATTGAAGGGGTAGCAACCTTTATTGCGTATCAAACTGAATCGTTGCAGATGCTCAGTGTCTGGCAGTTTGGCGACTTTTCAGGGGTACTTGCAGGGCGCTACGAGCTATTGTGGTTGACAGGTGCTTTGTGCGTGCTCGCCTATATCATCGCAGACAAACTTACCATCGTAGGGCTGGGCGATCACATAGCCTTGAACCTCGGTATCAATAAGCAGCAAATTATGTGGCTGGGCATCGCGATGGTGGCAATGATGAGCGCCGTTGTGGTAGTCACAGTGGGTATGATTCCTTTTATTGGACTTGTCGTGCCCAACATTGTCAGTCGCATTATGGGCGATAAGCTCAGACGCAGCCTGCCTGCGGTGGCGCTGCTCGGTGCATCGGCGGTGCTGCTGTGTGACATTATCGGACGGACAATACGTTATCCCTTTGAAGTGCCTGTGGCAACAGTCTTTGGGGTGGTAGGTACGGTGGTATTTTTATGGTTGCTGCTGCGTGCGCCTAGCGAATAAGGGACGAGTCTTATGTTTTCTCCGTTTGTATCTACCGCCACTGCGTCTAAGAGCGATGACTCCTTAACCGCTTGGCAGCGCGTACGGCATCTATTGGCAATGCTCTCCCCTATTGGTTGGGCATCGGCGTTGTTATTGCTGTCTATTACCTTGTTTTTAACCTTAAATGCGCATGGCAACTGGGACTTTGTACTGCCCTTTCGTGGGACAAAGTTGGCAGCCTTATTGATTGTTGGCTATGCTATTGGTGTTTCGACGCTGTTATTCCAATCCTTAACCCAAAACCCAATATTAACGCCGTCATTATTGGGGTTTGATGCGCTGTATGTCTTGCTACAAAGTGTACTGGTATTTGTACTCGGTGCAGTCAATTATAGTGGGATGGACATTTTAGGCAAATTTGCGCTAGAGACGCTGCTGATGTTTGGGGCGTCGTTGTTATTGTTTAAACTGCTATTTTCCAAACAACAACAAGACTTGACGCGGCTCATTTTGGTTGGGGTGATTTTTGGTGTTCTGTTTCGCAGTCTCTCCGCATTGGTGGCGCGACTGATCGATCCAATGGATTTTGTCGTCGTACAATCAGCCAGCTACGCACAATTTACCACCGTGGATAGCAAATTATTGATTATCAGCGGTGTCATTTGCGCATTGACCGCTGTGTTGATTTGGCGCTGGCGCTATAAATGCGATGTACTGATGCTGGGCAAGCACCAAGCCATTAATTTGGGTATTGATTATCAACGCTTTGCTTTTGGCATTTTGAGTATTATCGCCGTCTTGGTGGCGGTATCTACTGCGTTGGTTGGGCCTGTGACTTTTTTTGGTCTACTCGTTTGCGCTTTGACCAACCGTATGGCACGGCATATGCACCACAGTGAGCGCTTGATACTGGTCAGCCTATTGGCGATGGTTTGCTTGGTACTCGGACAGACGATATTCGAGCAGGTGCTCGGTATGGCGGGCGTGTTGTCTGTGGTGATTGAGCTGGTGGGCGGTGTTGTGTTTTTACTATTGATATTTATGCGCTATCGCAGCGCCTCGGGGGCACGATGATAGAGGTAATGGGCGTCTCGCATACGATTGGCGAGCAGCAGATTTTACATGACGTACAGTTGTCTTTACCGAGCGCGCAGGTGATTGCGCTGATTGGTCCCAATGGTGCAGGAAAATCGACGCTGTTTTCATTAATGGCGCGTATCTCGCCGTTACAGTCAGGCAGTATTGCCTTTGCAGGACATAATATTGCCACTACTGCCGCGCGCACACTGTCGCAAGTGGTGGCGATGCTGAGCCAAGACAATCATGTGCAAGGGCGTTTGCGTGTGCATGAGCTATTGATGTTCGGGCGCTATCCGTATCATCAAGGTCGTCCGCGTAGTGAAGATCATGCTAAGGTTAACGAGATGATTGAGCGCTTTGAGCTTGGCGCGCTTGCTGAGCGGTTTTTATCCACGCTCTCAGGTGGGCAACGTCAGCGAGTACTCATCGCTATGATTGTCTGTCAAGACACGCCGTATGTATTGCTCGATGAGCCATTGAACAATCTAGATATGTATCACGCTGGGCGCTTGATGCGTGAGCTGCGAGCGCTCAGTCGCGAGGAACAAAAAACCGTGGTCATCGTACTGCATGATGTCAACCAAGCGGCGCAGTTTGCCGATACGGTAGTGACGATGAAAGCTGGACGCATTACCGCTACAGGCACACCAGCAGAAGTGTTAACACAGCAAAGCATTTATACTCTATACGGCGTCGATGTGACGGTGCTTGAGCACCAAGGCCGCCCTGTGATTGTTGACACCATTGACGATATGAGTGATGCGGCAGTTTAATTGCGTATGGTGTTTTACTTTTGAGTTTGTAGCCACTTTTTGCGCGCTTGCCTGCCCTTATACCACAAGTACACGCCCGACACCGACAGTAGCGCCACTGCCACACCGATAAGGCTTAAAAAAATCTGATGCAGCATGTGACCTGCGCCCTGCCCGATATGTCCCATGTGCAGGGTGGACAGCCACTGATCCGCCTTTGCACCGAAGCTTGCCTCACTACCGAAGCGCACGCGCACCACCTCGCCTGTCTTGGCATCGACCGAGATGGACGACGCGCCGCTTTGTTTACCGATATCGGCATCGGTCTTAAGACGCAGCTGCCATTGCCCCTCATCCATCGCCCAGCGCATACCCAACAATGCCTGCACCTCATGTCCCGCTCGCTTTGCAGCAGTAGTCGCTTGGGTTTGCATATAGTCGATGCCATTGACTTTGGTAACGGCATAATCGCTTGCTTGAGCGCGGCTTGGATAATCCGTGCCGATGGTCGCATCAGGGTCTATGGCTGATAGCGCTATTTGTGTGCCTTGCCCGCTGAACCCGAACGGCTCCAGCCCAACCAGCGTTTGCATCACAGGCTGATAGACAGGCGGTAGGTTAAAGCCCACGCTCGACCATGCGATGACGAGCAGCATGAGCCACAACCACAAGCCAAACGCATGATGGATGTCATAATTAAACTTAAAAAAATTGCTCTTGGTGCGGATACGCCATGCAGGTTGCCAGCGCTTGAGCCATGAGGCGCGCTGATTGCTTTTCTTATCCTGACCTTTACTGCTAACACGCGGCAAGGTCAGGTAAAAGCCAATAAAGCAGTTGAGCGTCCATAGCAGTGCAGCAATGCCCAAAACGAGCTTGCCCTTATCTCCAAGCAATAAGTCGCGGTGCAGCCAATACACTTTTGCCATGACATTATTCAGCGCCCATGTGTCCTTGTTGCGTGCGCCCAGCACCTCCCCTGTGTAGGGGTTAATATACACCTCATCGATGTCAGGCTCAGGCGTGACGCGCTCACTGCCGCGCCACTTATCAACGTTGAATACTGCCGACTTACCCGCATCAATGTGCGTGGGCAGGCTTGAAAAGCTTTCATTTGGATAAGCCATCATCACCTTGTCATGCAAAGCAGCGATGCTAAGCATGGGCGCGTCTTGCACCGCAACCTGCGCCAGCTGGTAATTAAACGCATCGTCCAGCTCATCATGAAAGGCGAGCAGCGCGCCCGTTATGCCTGCGATAAATAAAAACGCGGCAATAAACAGCCCTGTATAACGATGCAGCCAAAGGCAACCTTGACGAATAGCGCGTGACATCACAACCTCGAAACAGACCCAGTAACTTTAGATTCGGTGACCTTAAACCCAGTAACTTCAAATCCAATAGTCTTAAAATCAATAACTTTCAACAATAAAAATATCAGCTATTTAAAATACCCAGTGCAAACGCCCGTGACACGATGGCTATAGCATAAATCACTTAACGATAATTATTATCAATCATTAAAGACGCGTATCATAGCGCCGCCCAAACCTGCTGACAACCAAACAAATTACAGTTGTGTTATTTGTTCTAGTGTACTAGGATACTGAAACTTAATAAGGGTTCATCCCTTGATTTAGCGATTTTGCTTGGAATCAATCATTATGAGTACTGACCCGTATCAAGGTTTATTGCAGCATTTGGCAGCGTGCACCGACCGCAGCGACATTGAAGCGCTGCTGTATGCCTTATTAACTGACAAAGAGCGCCAAGACATTGCCAATCGTATCCGTATTTTTGATTTGTTGGCGCGCGGGGTGACCCAGCGCGAGATTGCCGAACAGCTCGGTGTGGGTATCGCCACCGTGTCACGCGGGGCAAAGGCTGCACAAAACCAAGACGTCAGCGCCCTATTAAATACGCTACGCCAGACTGATTAAACTTAGCACTTCATTTTTTCATTGCCCTATTTGACGTTTTTTCCTCTTTCACTTTTTTGGATTTTTTTTGGATTTTTTATGACCGCGACGACCGAACGCCCCGCATTGATTGACATCCCCAGTAAGCCGCAGCGCATTAAACTGACCGAAGACATTGATTTTTTGGCATTGTTTAAGCGCATCGAAAGCGCCTTTGATGCCTGCTATCTGCTCGAATCTTTGGGCGAAGACAGCCACATTTCTCGCCATCATGCCATTGGCTTTGACCCTGCCATGACCATCACCGCGCTTGACCGCCATACCCTTGCCATCACGGACAATAAGACGGCGACCACCGAGCAGTATCACACGGACAATCCATATCAGCTCTTGCGTGAGATAACGCCGCAGCATGTCATTGCGCGTGAGCAAAGCGGCGGCTTAGTTGGCTATTTGGGCTATGACTGTGTGAATTTCTTTGAGCCAAGCCTGACCGCTAAGACCAGCGAAGACTTTGAACCGTTTAAATTCGGTGTGTATCTTGACGGCTTGACACTCGATAAAATGACGGGCGAGATTTTTTATTTTTACTACCCGACCGCGCAGCAAGACAACCGTATTGAACAAATCAAAGCGCTACTGAACGCACCGATTCCAGAATATGACGCACCGCACGTAGCATTTTTGGGCGATGGCATGAGTAAAGAGGCGCACGCCAAAGCAGTGATGCAGGTCAAAGAAGACATCATCTCAGGGCGTATCTTTCAATGTGAAGTGGGCTTTAAATCCAAATACCGCATCACGGGTAGCAAAATGCCGATTTATGAAAAATTGCGCGCTGTGAACCCATCACCGCACATGTATTTTATGAAGTTTGGCGAGCAGTGCATCGTGGGCGCATCGCCTGAGCTGCTGTTCCGCTTGCGTCAAGGCGAGATGGAAACCTATCCCCTAGCAGGCACAGCCAAGCGCGGCGTCGATGTGGCAGAAGACCGCAAACTGGCGCGGGCGCTACTCAATGATGCCAAAGAGATTGCCGAGCACAATATGCTCGTTGATTTACACCGCAATGATATTGGGCGCGTGGCGCAGTTTGGGACGGTCAAGGTGCGTAACTTGATGGACATCAAGCGCTTTTCGCACGTGCAGCACATTTCCTCTGAAATCGTCGGCATCTTGCACCCTGACGAAGACATGTTCAGCGCGCTTGCCAGCAACTTCCCAGCAGGCACGCTCTCAGGCGCGCCCAAAGTGGAAGCGATTAAAGTCATCAACGAGCTGGAGCCAGACGGACGCGGCGCGTATGGTGGGGCTATCGGCTCGTTTAATTTTAATGGCGATTGCATCTTTGCCATTCCGATTCGCAGCCTGTTTATTAGTGGCGAATCCGCCTACGCGCAGACCTGCGGTGGCAATGTCTACGACTCCAATCCTGAAGACGAATACCTAGAGATTCAGCGCAAACTATCTGCGATGAAAGTGGTGCTCGACAGCTTTATGCAGGCTTGATTTTTATAGTTACCCAGTGATGCGACAAAGAGTGTATACCATGAATGTTTTGATTATTGATAATTACGACTCGTTTACCTTTAATTTATACCAATATGTGGGCGAGATTTTGCAGACGTTGGACGGAGAAAAACAGCCACAAGTCAACGTGGTGCGTAACAATGAGCTAACCTTAGAAGAGGTGCAAGCGCTCAACCCTGATAGAATCATCATTTCCCCTGGTCCTGGCGCGCCTGATGACCCTGCCTATTTCGGCATTTGTGGCGAGGTGATTGAGACGCTGGGCAAGACCACGCCGCTGCTGGGCGTGTGCCTCGGTATGCAGGGCATCGCGCACGTGTTCGGCGGCGATGTGGTGCGCGCGCATATTCCGATGCACGGCAAAGTCTCTGCCATTCGTCACGATGACGCGGGCATCTATCACGGCTTACCGCAAGGGCTGGAGATTATGCGCTATCACTCCTTGGTGGTCAAAGCCGACACCCTGCCTGAGTGCTTGCAGATTACCTCGGTCGTCGCCAATGCGGACAATAGCGCGCTGGACTTTGACAAATCGGCGCTGAGCGGTGATGAAATCATGGGCGTAAGACACAAAGACTATCCGATTCAAGGCGTGCAGTTTCACCCTGAATCCTTTGCTACCGAAGGCGCTAAGCGGTTGCTGAGCAATTTTTTATTGCAGGTTTGATTAAAAAATATGCTAAAAATAAAAACGCATAAAAAAGCCCCCATCCTTCACGGTATGGGGGCTTTTTATGGCGGGTTGTCTAGGGCACTGTTAGCAAAAGCGCGGTTAGCAAAGAGCGCAATCGTTACTCACTGATACGCTGCAAAAACGCCTGCGTACGCGGATGCTTGGAGTCTTCAAACAGTTGCTTGGCGCTGCCCTCTTCGACCACATAGCCGCCTTCCATCAAGACCACGTGGTCAGCAACGTCACGGGCAAAGTTAATCTCGTGCGTGACCACCACCATCGTCCAGCCTTCGGACGCCAGCTGCTTCATGGTCGCGAGCACATCTTGCACCAGCTCAGGGTCAAGGGCGCTGGTTGGCTCATCAAAGAGCAGCAAATCAGGCTCAATCGCCAGTGCGCGGGCAATACCGATACGCTGCTGCTGTCCGCCTGAGAGCTGAAACGGATACAACTCCGCCTTGTCTGCAAGACCTACCTTTTCAAGCAAACTCAGTGCCTCTTTACGCATCTCGGCTTTGTTTTTACCCTGTACCACGACAGGCCCGAGCATCAAGTTTTCAATCGCGGTCTTATGCGGAAACAGATTGTACGACTGAAACACCATGCCCGACTTGCGCTGCAGCGCGGTGAGCGTTTTTTTATTGGGCTTAGTGGCAAAGTCCACGCTCAAACTGCCATCATCGAAGTTGATTGTGCCTTGGTCTGGAATCTCAAGCGCGTTTAGACAACGCAAAAAGGTGGTTTTCCCCGAGCCTGATGGCCCTAAAATCACCACCACGTTGCCTTTATTGACCGTTAAATCAATGCCCTTTAACACCTCGTTATCGCCAAAGGCTTTGTGAATATTTTTGATCTGAATCATAGCCATTCCTATCGTTGTACCAATAACGCCAAGCGTGACGCCTTCGCGTTATTTTGCCACATAGCGGTCGAGACGGGTCTCAAGCTTGCCTTGCAAGAAGCTTAAGAACAAGCAAATGCCCCAATAGATAAATGCCGCTTCGGTATACACCAGCATAAACTCATAGTTACGGGCGGTGATAATCTGCGCTTGTTTAAACAGCTCGGTGACCAGTACCAGCGACGCTAGCGAGGTTTCTTTAACGAGACCAATAAAGGTGTTGGACAACGGCGGCACAGACACGCGCAGTGCTTGTGGCAGAATCACATGGCGAAAAGTCTGCAAATAGGTCATGCCGACGGTCGATCCTGCTTCCCACTGTCCTTTCGGAATGGACAGAATAGAGGCACGCACCGTCTCAGACGCATACGCGCCGATGTTCAACGAAAAGGCAATAATCGCGGAGGGAAACGGGTCGAGCTTGATGCCGACATTGGGCAGACCGTAAAAGATAATAAACAGCTGCACCAGCATCGGCGTCCCGCGAATGGCAGACACGTACACCCGCGCCACACGATACAAAATTTCGTGCCACCAACTGCTACGCGGTACGATGCGCACCAGCGCCACAAGAAGCGCAATACACATACCGATAGCAAAGGAGACGAGCGCAAGCGGTATCGAATAATAGATACCGCCTTTGAGCATCGGCCAAAACGAATTAATGACAATCTCTGCCCGATCAGGCGTCATAAACGGCAGGACGGCCAGCAGGTCAGTAAGCCACGTCATTAGTTTTGCTTGCTTATGTCAGCGCCAAAGAATTCTTCACTGATTTTGGTCAGTGTGCCGTCTTGCTCTAGCTCTGCCATAGCGTCATTGATTTTGTTAAGCACATCTTCGTTGCCTTTACGCAAGATGATGCCTGAGCCTGTTTTTTCTGCTGCTGGCGCTTTGAGTTTAATCTCAAGTCCGCTGTTTGGCGTCTTTTTCAAGTAATCAAGGACAGCAAGTTCATCGTTCATGGTCAAGTCAGCACGGTCTTGTTTGACCAGCTCAACCGCTTGCGCCATGCCGTCTACAGGTACGACGGTCGCGCCGTATTTTTCTGCCAACTCACCATAGTTGCTGCTAAGCGACTGCGCTGATCTTAGACCTTTGATAGACTCCCAAGCGTTGTAGCGGTTGTCTTCTTTTTTCGCCAGTACCACCGCACCCGACCAGCTGTAGGCGGTTGATTTGTCGTATTTGGCTTCACGCTCAGGTGTGGTCAAGGCCACTTGGTTGGCAACCATATCAAAGCGCTCTGAATCCAGACCTGCCAGCATTGCGTCCCACTGAGTTTCTTTAAAGTCAACATCCACGCCCAATTTATCGGCGACAGCGCGGGTGACTTCGACATCATAGCCTGTCAACTTGCCACTTTCATCATGATAGGTAAACGGAGGATATGTGCCCTCAGTACCAACAGTAATCGTGCCGCCATTGTCAATGCGCTGCAATAAATCAGAACCCGCGTCTTTGCTGGCGTCCGCAGCGGTATCGGTGTTGCCTGATTGGTTACAAGCGGCAAGTAAAGCGCTGCCTGCAATAATGGGCAGTAGGGTTAAATAACGACGTTTCATGAGAAATCCTTGTATTAATCAGTAAACCCATTGCTATAGCGATTAAGCGCTCAATATTTGGATGATAAAGCATCGAGCGCTCATCAGCCGCTGAGCGATAGGTCGAATAATAGTCTGTGCATGTGGCTGCACAATCTAAGGGCAACAGCAGTATTTTTCAATAGTCAATGACAAAAACACTGCATGACAGCAGCGACACAAGCGCGCTGTTTTGCTCTGTTTTTGTTTTAAATACAGATAGAATTGACTATAACGGAAAATGGCTGCGTCTCTCCGTTGCGATTGCGTGTGGTCATTGTGTATGACGGCTATGATGGCAGTCACCCATTCGTGGTGACCTATTGCATACGCAACTGAGCGCAGGCGCTACAGCTCGCCTGAGAACTGATAGCGGTCGCCTGCATGCCACATGCGCACTACAGTCACGGTTTGTCCCGCTGAATACGTCTGACGGCACAGTACGAGGGTCGGCGACTGCGGCGCAATATTCAGCGCATCGGCAATCTCGTCATTGGCGGGCTGCGCACTGATGGTATAGCTGCCACGCTCTAATGGAACTTCTGCGACCAAATAATCACTGGTATTAACCACGGTAAAATCTTGCTCAATAAACTGCGGAACGCGCTTGGTATCGACCCAGCGCTCCTCTAATTGAATCGGCTCGCCATCAGCGATATGCAGAATTTTGACCTCATACAGTACCGCCTCGGTATCGACCGTCTCATTTTTCTTAGCTTTTCTGCCTTTACCCTTTTCGTCAATGTGAAAGTGCTGGCGTAGTGACTCACTGAGCATGGCTTTGGTCAAGACGCGCTTGGACATCACTTTTGCTTCATAGGCGCGGTTGGCCGATTTTAAATCCTCAGCGATGTTACGCACCTCGACGAAAGTGTGATTGAACTGCTGCTGCGCCACAAATGTGCCTGAACCTTGGCGACGCTCTAATACTCGCTCTTCGCTCAGCTCTTTGAGCGCACGATTTACGGTCATGCGCGAGACGCCAAACTCCTCTGCGAGCGCCATTTCAGTCGATATGGCCGTGCCTGCGGCCCACGTTCCTTGATGAATATTGTTCAAAATGGCTTGTTTGATGCGTTGATACGCAGGCATGGGTTTGCTCTTGGTCATGGCAGGCTCGTTTTGCGTAAATAAACTTATCATAGCACGGCAAATGGTCATGTTTTACTTATCACTCATGCCGATTTTGCAAAAGTTAAGACAAAACCGTACTAAAAATTTAAAAAAATGCTTGCATAGCGTCTTTTTCCTTGATAATTTGTATATACAAATAAAGTTATGGAACAGGCAGCCACGTTTGCTGCTCACGATTTGCCCCTCATGTGATTAAGGAATGATTATGACCAAGCACACCACCTATACCCGCCGTGACGAGAGCCGAGAAATCAAAGCCCCAACAGGCACGACGCTCAATTGCAAAAGCTGGCTGACCGAAGCGCCCTATCGTATGCTACAAAACAACCTACACCCCGATGTGGCAGAAAATCCAAAAAGCCTCGTGGTGTATGGCGGCATTGGGCGTGCGGCACGTAACTGGGAAAGCTACGACCAAATCTTGGCCTCATTAAAAGAGCTCGAAGACGACCAAACCTTACTTGTGCAATCGGGCAAACCTGTTGGCGTATTCCAAACACACAGCGATGCGCCGCGTGTGTTGATTGCCAACTCAAACCTTGTGCCCCGCTGGGCAACGTGGTCACACTTTAATGAGCTCGACCGCAAAGACTTATTTATGTATGGACAGATGACCGCGGGCAGCTGGATTTATATCGGTACGCAAGGCATCGTCCAAGGCACGTACGAAACCTTTGCCGAAGCAGGTCGCCAGCATTATGACGGTAGCTGGAGCGGACGCTGGATTTTGACCGCAGGTTTGGGTGGTATGGGCGGCGCGCAGCCGTTAGCCGCGACCTTTGCAGGCGCAACCTCACTGAACATCGAATGCCAGCAATCAAGCATTGATTTTCGTCTGCGTACTGGCTACGTGGACAAGCAAGCACGCGACCTCGACCACGCGTATGAATTGATTGAACAGCACACCAAAGCAGGTGAAGCCATTTCTATCGCGCTTCTTGGCAACGCGGCAGACATCTTGCCAGAAATGGTCAAACGCGCCCAAAACGGCGGCTTGAAGCCTGACTTGGTCACCGACCAAACCTCAGCGCACGACCTCATCAATGGCTATCTGCCAAGCGGCTGGAGTGTGGAGGAATGGAAAGCGGCGCAAGACGACCCAAGCCAACATGACAAACTGACCATAGACGCGGCACAATCATGCGCGGTACACGTACAAGCGATTTTGGACTTTCAAGACATGGGCGTGCCTGCTACTGATTACGGCAACAACATTCGCCAAGTAGCGTTTGATGAAGGCGTCAAGAATGCCTTTGACTTCCCAGGCTTTGTCCCTGCCTATATTCGCCCGCTGTTCTGCCAAGGTAAAGGCCCATTCCGCTGGGTGGCGCTGTCTGGCGACCCAGAAGACATCTATAAGACCGACCAAAAAATCAAAGAGCTGTTCCCCGAAAACACCCACGTACACCGCTGGCTGGATATGGCAAAAGAACGCATTCAGTTCCAAGGCTTGCCTGCACGTATCTGCTGGTTAGGACTGGGAGAGCGCGACAAAGCAGGGCTTGCCTTTAACGAAATGGTCAAAAATGGCGAGCTAAAAGGCCCAATCGTTATCGGTCGCGACCACTTAGATACAGGCTCGGTCGCCAGCCCTAATCGCGAGACCGAAAGCATGAAAGACGGCTCGGACGCGGTGTCGGATTGGGCACTCTTAAACGGTATGCTCAACGTGGCAGGCGGCGCGACGTGGGTATCCCTACATCACGGCGGCGGTGTGGGCATGGGCTACTCGCAGCATTCAGGTATGGTCATCGTCGCGGACGGTACAGAAGCGGCAGAGAAACGTCTGGCGCGCGTGCTGGTCAATGATTGCGGCTCAGGTGTTATGCGTCATGCGGATGCAGGCTACGAGCTGGCGATTAAAACGGCAAAAGACTACGGCTTAAACTTACCGATGATTGACTGATAATCAGCCGTAGCTCAGCAAAGCGCTCGCGTCTGTGATGACAACAAGCTCACAGACGCTATGTCGCTACTAGGGCGTGTCCCTAGAATACCCTTATCAAGGAGGATAAGATGAAAAGTAACAGCCAAAGCTCCCAAAGCGCACTGCCAAACGAGACAGACGCACACGCGGATACCTCAAAGGTAGCAGTTGAGGGCGCACCGCTCAAAAGCGCGCCTATCTTGCCAAGCACTGAGACACTAAATACGTTCGAGGATGACGCGCCGTTACTGTCCAAGACACGCGGCATCGTACAATTAATTGTGTTTAGCGCCATTGGGCTGGTGATGTTTTTTGTGCCGTTTACCATTGGCGGTAAAAGCACCATCTTATTCGACCACGGCGCGACCTATTTGGTCAGCCAGCAGCATACTTTAGCGGTGATGTTGCTGTTTTTATTGATGCTGTACGGCGTTGCCAAGCCCTTTATTGACAAGTCATGGCGTGCCAGCATGACCAATACTGTTTTGACCGTGTTTAAGGTTTTGGGCTTAGTGCTCGCGGTATTATACGTCACGGGTACTGCCCCCGCCTTTATGATGGAAGCGGACATGCTGCCGTTTTTGTTTGAAAAATTGGCGTTGCCTGTGGGCATGATAGTGCCAATTGGCGCGCTGATTTTGGCATTTCTGGTGGGCTTTGGCTTGCTCGAGATGTTTGGCGTACTGATGCAGCCGATTATGAAACCGATTTGGAAAACCCCTGGCGCATCGGCGATTGATGCGGTGGCGTCCTTTGTTGGCAGTTATTCGATTGGCTTATTGATTACCAACCGCGTGTATCTGCAAAAGCAATATTCGGCGCGTGAGGCGATTATCATTGCCACAGGGTTTTCGACCGTATCGGCCGCGTTTATGGTCATTGTTGCCAAGACTTTAGGCTTGATGGAATTTTGGAATCTGTTCTTTTGGTCGACGCTCGTGATTACCTTTATCGTGACCGCCATTACTGCACGCATTCCACCGATTAGCCGCGCCGACGATACGTCCAACCGCCCCGAAATGGACAACCATAAAGGCAAGCGCTTAGCAGCGGCTTGGGATTTGGGCTTAGCGACCTCGCGCCGTGCGACCGATTTGCCACAGATTTTGTGGTCAAACTTCCGTGACGGCGTGGTGATGGCAGCCGCGATTGTGCCGTCTATCATTGCCGTGGGTTTGACAGGGCTTATCTTAGCCAAATACACACCCGTTTTTGACATCATTGGCCTAGCGCTGTATCCCTTTACCGCCGTGACGGGTATGCCTGAGCCGCTAGAAGCCGCAAAAGGCATGTCGGCAGGCTTAGCAGAGATGTTCTTACCCGCGCTATTGCTGGCGGATGCGGACATTTTGGTGCGCTATGTGGCGGGCGTCATCTCGATTAGCAGCGTGCTGTTTTTCTCCGCGATGATTCCTTGCGTCCTTGCCACCGAGATTCCACTATCGGTTGGTAAAATGGTCGTCATCTGGTTTCAACGCGTGGTGCTCAGTATTGTATTAGCGGGCGCGTTTGGACAGCTGGCACTGGCGCTACATTGGTTGGGATAAATACAATTTATTCTTTATACAGCTGATATGGCGTGATGAGACGGTATTTTTCGTAGCCTCTGCAGACATCGTCACAGCAAGCAAGAAAAATATCGTCTAATCGCATACCACCAGTTTAAAAAACAGATAATAAACACGGTGTGGTTAAGAAAAACGGCAACGTTTAACCCCCATATTTTTAATAAAAAATCAGGCAAGTGAGGAGCGCACTTAAACGTCGCCTATTTGCCAAAAATATATACCGCCCGCAGCACGGGCGCACCCACAAAAAAGTACCTGACAGGAGCACCACCATGACCGAGCAGACCAACCACTTTGAGATTGTCCCCAAACACATCAGCTTTGCCCAACTGCGCCGCATTTATAACGCGCCTGTACGCGTCTCGCTGCCTGAGAGCGCTTATGCAGCGATTGACGACTCGCACGCCAATGTACAGACCATCATTGCCCGTGATAAGAGCGCTTATGGCATCAATACGGGTTTTGGTCTGCTTGCCAAGACACGTATCAGCGATGACCAGTTGGAGCTTTTGCAGCGCAATTTGATTATTTCGCATTCGGTCGGCACAGGTGAGCGTCTGCCTGATGGCGTGGTGCGCCTGATTATGGTCATGAAGGTCGCCAGCCTCGCCCAAGGCGTATCGGGTGTGCGCCGCGCAGTGATTGATGGTCTGCTGGCGCTGATTAATAATGACATCATTCCCAATATCCCTGCCAAAGGTTCGGTCGGCGCGTCAGGGGATCTTGCGCCATTATCGCACATGACCCTAGCCTTGATGGGTGAAGGTGATGTGTACGTCAATGGCGAAGCGGTTGCGGCAGCGGACGCACTGGCGGCAAAAGGCATTGAGCCAATTACTTTGGCAGCCAAAGAAGGCTTAGCACTGATTAATGGCACGCAAGTCTCGACCGCCCTTGCCCTACGCGGTTATTTCTTAGCCCAAGATTTATTAGAGTCCGCGACCGTGGTCGGCTCACTGTCAATTGATGCGGCAAAAGGCTCGGACGCGCCGTTTGATGCGCGTATTCACGAAGTGCGCGGGCATCATGGACAGATACAGATTGCCAAGACGCACCGCCACTTAATCGAAGGCAGCGAGATTCGCGCCTCGCACCAAGGCGACCACGACAGCCGAGTACAAGACCCGTACTGCCTACGCTGTCAGCCACAGGTGATGGGCGCGTGTCTTGACATTATCAATCAAGCGGGCAACACCTTGCTGATTGAAGCCAACGCCGTGACGGACAACCCGTTGATTTTTAATAATGAAGACGGTCCTGTGGCGATTTCTGGCGGTAACTTCCATGCCGAGCCTGTGGCGTTCGCCGCTGACATTTTAGCATTGGCGATTGCGGAGATTGGCGCGATGTCTGAGCGCCGTGTGGCACTGCTGATTGATGCCACTTTGTCAGGCTTACCGCCATTTTTGGTCGAGAATGCAGGCGTCAACTCAGGCTTTATGATTGCGCACGTGACCGCCGCCGCGCTCGCTTCTGAAAACAAATCCATCGCCCACCCTGGCAGCGTGGACAGTATTCCAACTTCTGCCAACCAAGAAGACCACGTGTCGATGGCGACTTATGCCGCGCGCCGTCTTTTTGAAATGGCACATAACAGCGCGACCATCATCGGTATTGAGCTGCTTGCCGCCGCGCAAGGCATCGACTTTCACCGCGACCTTGCGACCTCCACACCGCTACATACCGCGCATCAGCGCTTGCGTGATGAGGTGAGTTTTTATGACAAGGACCGCTACTTTGCCCCCGATATCGAAGCGGCAAAACAGCTGGTCATGAGTGGCGCACTCACCGAGCATTGGCAAGCGCTGCGCGCCGATTGGTATCACGCCCGCTAAGCTTCACCACCACGCGCATTGCTATTTTTAGAGTGCGCGTTGGCGTTTATCTCTTAGGATAGGTTTAGCAAAAATATAAGGAAACACTTTATGAGCATCAGCGTACAGACGAGCGCGATGGACAGCCATCTTTGGACAGGTCGCGCCGAGCCTTTTGAGAGCGCACGCGCCCGCTACTGGTATCAAGTCGCCGCGCCATACAGTGCACAGGCGGTCGGACTCGTAGGCTTTGCCTGTGACCAAGGGGTGCGCCGCAATCAAGGACGTGTGGGCGCAAAAGACGCGCCGCCGATGATTCGCCAAGCCTTTGCCAAACTGCCCATCACAGCGGCAATCCAGCAGCGCTACAGTGATGATAATGCTTTGGCACAGCTGCTCGGCGATGCAGGCGACATCCACTGTCTCGATGAGGATACGCTGTCCGATGACGTGCTAGAAACCGCCCAGCAGCAATACGCCGACACAATGACGCAAGTGCTTAATCAAGGCGGTTTGGCGGTCGGTCTTGGCGGCGGTCATGCCATTGCTTACGGCAGCTTTTTAGGCTTATGGCAGCATTTAACTGTCAATAACGATAAAGAAAATAACAACAATGCTCGTAAAAACAACGACCAACTACCACGCATCGGTATTTTAAATTTTGATGCGCATTTGGATTTACGTCAAGCACCTATGGCGACCTCTGGCACGCCGTTTCGTCAGATTAGCGAGCACTTAAACGCGCACGGACAGCCGTTTCACTATTGCTGCATTGGTGTCAGCCGTTTTTCTAATACCGCTGCTTTGTTTGACCGCGCCGAGGATTTACAAGTCACTATCATCAGTGATGAAGCGTGCGCCGAGCAGCCGTGGACAAAGATTGCCGCTCAGATAGATGCCTTTATGGCAGAGATTGACGTGCTGTATATGACCATTGATATGGACTGCTTCCCCGCTGCCATCGTACCTGGGGTGAGCGCGCCTGCCGCTTATGGTATCGCCCTGCCCTTTGTCGAGCGCTGCATTCAGCATCTTTTTGCTACAGGTAAAGTCAAAGTCGCGGACATCGCCGAGATTAATCCCGCCTTTGATATCGACCAGCGCAGCGCGAAAGTTGCTGCCCGCTTGCTGGCACTGATTACTGAGCAGCAGCTTCTACACTCATCGTAAACCCATCACAGGAGACGTTGCATGACTGATAATTCTGATATTAATAATTCCAATATTGATGAAAGTAACAGCGACCGATTTAGCCACTTTGATAGCGTGATTATTAACGCCAACGTCGCGACTTTTTCAAAAAAGTATGGCTTTCATTTAGCAAAACAAAAAGATGACAACGCCGAGCTGTACGGGCAACTTTTTGATGCTGCCATTGGTATTAAAGACGGACGCATCGCATGGCTGGGCGCACAGCAAGACATCGCGCCGCATCTGCATGATTACAGCAAAGCTAAAATTACCGATGCCAAAGGCAGCTGGGTCACCCCAGGACTGATTGATTGCCACACGCATTTGGTTTATGCGGGCAATCGCAGTAATGAATTTGAGGCAAGACTGCACGGCGCAAGCTATCAAGACATTGCCAAACAAGGCGGCGGTATCGTCGCGACCGTACAAGCCACCCGCGATGCGAGCATGGATAGCTTGCTGGCGCAAAGTGAAAAGCGCCTGCAAGCGCTATTGGCAGAAGGCGTCACCAGTATCGAGATAAAATCAGGCTACGGTCTGAACCTTGAGACCGAGCGCAAGATGCTGCAAGCGGCGCGTATACTCGCAGACAAATACCCTGTGCATATCCGCACCACCTACCTTGCTGCGCACGCCCTACCCGCTGAATACAAAGAACGCAGCGATGACTATATCGACGCGGTGTGCGACTGGATGCAGGTGTTACACAGCGAGGGCTTGATTGATGCGGTCGATGGCTTTTGTGAAAACATTGCCTTTAGTACCGCACAAATCAAGCGTGTGTTCGATACCGCGCGCGACCTGAATTTGCCTGTCAAGCTGCACGCCGACCAGTTGTCGAACATGGGTGGTAGCAGCTTGGTCGCCGAATATAAAGGATTATCGAGCGACCATTTAGAGCACTTGTCCGAAGCCGACATTCAGCAGATGGCGGCGCACGGCACGGTCGCTGTCTTGCTGCCAGGGGCATTTTATACCTTGCGCGATACCACCTTGCCGCCGATTGATACCTTGCGTCAGTATGGCGTGCCGATGGCGCTGTCTACCGACTGTAATCCTGGCACATCACCATTAACATCCTTATTGCTCACGATGAATATGGGCTGCACGCTGTTTTATTTGACGCCTGAAGAAGTCTTAGCAGGCACGACCGTCCACGCAGCAAAAGCGCTGGGACTGGATAATAAAGGCAAAATCGAAGTAGGCTGTGATGCCGACTTGGTGCTGTGGGACATCGCCCGTCCTGCTGATCTGTGCGCGCAGATAGGACTGAATCCTGCCGAGCGCGTCATGTATCAGGGACAGTGGCGCTAAGCGCTTACCCATTTTTACAGTCTTATAAACAACGCCCTGCCTCGAATCACTCGGGGCTTTTTTATGTTTGAAGATAAGCGCATCTGCGAAAATAGCCTTATCGCTAGGGTGCGTCCTCAATAAGCACATTGACTCATTTAGCGGTCTTAAACTGGCTGAATCTTGCCAAACAGCATCAAAAGTTTTGTAAATATGCCTATATTCTCTGCAATTTTCTTGTTTGACGACGATTTATCTTATTTTAAACCTCGCTGTATAAATGATGACACGCCCTAAAACCTTTGTTCTACTTTTATCAGTATTTTTAATAGACTTATGTACCTCTATACAAACTAATGCTACTTATATCACGAACGGTTATCAGACTTATAGAAATATTATTCCTATAATAGGATGAGTGGCTGTTTATGCGTCATCATCGCGCAATCTCATTGCGAAAACCAATAAAATGACTTATAAGCACCATTAATATGCGTTTTTATGACAAAAAACCCAACAAAAGATAGTATCCTCAATAAACAAGCTATAACAATTTGTTTATAAGGGGTGTAAATTATTAGATGAACGGTTATAATCTATAAAATAATAAAAACTATATCAATATAGGGATATCAATATAGATAGTAAGGTATTATAATATCCAACCTTTAAACAAAACTATTTTTTGGTTTTATTTTTAGCGACATATCGATTCCACCATCACTGATAGAGATACTCTTATGCGTACAGATTCTTTCCAACAAGTCTTAGAAGATTTGAACAGTGGCTCTACCGACGTTGAAGCGTCTGCTTTGATTTCTAATGACGGCTTAGTCATAGCTTCAGCATTACCTTCAAATGTGGATGAAGATCGTGTGGGTGCGATGTCAGCGGCGCTACTGTCATTGGGTGATCGTGCAGGGCGTGAGTTGGCGCGCGGGAGTATGGATCGCATTATGATTCAAGGTGAGCAAGGTTACGTTATCATGACGTCTGCAGGTGACGAGGCGGTACTCACCATTATGGCCAAGCCCAATGCAAAGCTGGGTCTGATATTTTTGGACATTAAACGTGCTGCCAGCGCTCTTGCCAATCTGTTATAACTCCATAGTGAGTGGGAAATAATCGCTGGCTTATGAATAATGATGACAATGATAAACAGATAAAAGGAGTTAAGCATGGGTTCTGTACTTGCTGACGCTGTAAAACCTGATGCTCCCGCCAAAGCGGTCACCATGAACTATCACGATGGCAGCTCACGTGTGGTTTACGATTCAGATATTGAGCGCCCCTATCCTGATGGCAAATTGATCGTTTCGCGCACTGATTTGGACGGTATGATTACGCACGTTAATGATGCGTTTGTAGAGATTAGTGGTTATACCGAAGAGGAATTGATTGGCAAACCGCACTATATTTTGCGCCACCCTGATATGCCAAAAGCTGCTTATAACGACTTGTGGGGTACGGTTGAAGCGGGCAATAAATGGCATGGTTATGTCAAAAATTTATGTAAAGATGGTAGCCATTATTGGGTCTATGCCACGGTCGTACCGAATGTCCGTCACGGCAAAACGGTAGGCTTTACCTCAGTACGTCGTAAACCATCGCGTAGCAAAATTGACGCCGCACGCGCGCAATATGCTGACATGACTGCCAATGAGGACAAATAAATCATGACTGATAAAGCTTATAACATGCTCATTGCCCCTGATTTCTCGCCAGAGCGCTTTGCAGGTTGGCACATGTTTAATACCCTACTACAAAAACGTACAGGGCTAAAAATGCACCTAAACATGCCCTCTTCGCACAAAGAACAAGAAGACTTGGTCAGCAGCAGCGACGTTCATGTGATTTACGCCAACCCTTTTGATGCAGCCGACCTGATTCGCACGCATGGTTACCGCGCAGTTGCGCGTCCGATTAACAAATCGGACGAAATGGTGATTGCTACCGCTGCAAACAGTGATATCACGGCATTAGATATGCTGCCAAAAGGCGCACAGATTGCTATGGCGGACAACCGCGATGTTAAATTGATTGGTCTGCGTTTGCTTGAGGCGGTCGATTTAACCGAAGACGACTTGGTTTGGGATGTCACTGACACTTACCAAGCTGCTGCGCGCAAGATTATTAAAGGCGAGGCACAAGCAGGGTTTTTCTTAGCTGAGATTTATCACGGTTTGTCACGTTTGACCAAGATGCAACTACAGGTATTGATTGAAAGCGACATTGCTGATATCAGCCATGTAATGCTGGTTAAGGGCAACTGTGAGGATGCGCAAGCCTTTACGGAGACCTTACTCAGCTTTCATAACGATGCTGACGGTAAAGCGGTACTCGACGAGCTGGGCTTTAACGAAGGCTTTGAGGCTATGAGCGAAGAAGATGCCGAGTTTATGCTCGATTTGATGGAGACGTTATTGGATTAATGGTCGGTCGTATCATGGTTTGCCATCGGCTGTGATAGACCCAAGGTTGTGTGCATGGTAGATACGTTGATAATGCCGCCACATAAGCTTACTTATTTTTTTACTAAAGCTGTGATGTTGCACTCGTGATTCATTATAGGTTTGGTATCTGATTATAGAGGATATTATCATGGTCGATTTTTCTACAATTGATGATAACAAGATGGTAGCGCGCCGTACATTTCGCCATTTTTCTCGTAAGGTGTTTGCCAATCCAACCCATCGCCCTTATCACGAAGCGCGTATCAAAGCAGCGCTTCAGCTCTCTGAGCGCGAGCCTTTACAAGGTGCGGTTGCCGACTATTTCTACGCCTGCTGGTACGACATTCCTTATGAAGGTTTGGAGATATTTTCTATGATACAAGGGCGCTTGCATCTACAGATTGAGCAGGCGTTTTTAAACTGTATCAACAAGCTTGATTATATACGCCACAGCAGCACGTTTGCGACGCGCTGGAGTGTGCTTGTTACGCCATCATTAAATGTACAGTCGCATCGCTTGCGTATCAGTAGCGATGATGCCAAAGAGATTGCCAAGAACATCACTGTGGAATTGATGCATGCTCAAGCAGAGCATGACATCCGCAGTATTGAACAAATAGAAGATGAGTTTTTTGCGCACTGCTTGGCCTGTAATGACCGTGTGGCTTTCTCTATCGTTTGGTTTCGTTTGGGTAAGAGTAATTGGCAATTTGATGAACGCTGGCGCGCCTGTCAAAAGTCTTTAGAACAAAATCAGTATGCCGAAACAGTTGATAATGTAGAAACTAAGGGTACAGAAGCTTGATGCGTACCGCTACTATGGGCGCTGCTTGATGTGCTTGTATGATATGCCCTAGCTGATGACAAGCCTGTGGGTTTGCCATTTTATTATTGATGCTTTTGCACTTTATGAGGTCGCTTTTATGTCTATTCTCGAAAACGCTGACAAATCCTACATTACCTTAACACCTGCGGGTGTCTTTGAGGCATTTTCGCAGCGTGAGCCGACGGCCATGCAACTATCATTACAGGCGCTTTTGTCGCATCATGAAACGATGCTGATATCGACTTGGTTAAAAGAATATCCTGAAATGTGGCTTGAGAGTTTTGATGAGCAAGGGTTTATCGAGAAACTAACGACCTTTTTGCCAGCACCTGATTTGCCGCTTGATCAATTCTTGCCGTACGTGGTGGCCAGTCTTTCAGGTAAGCGCCGCGCGGCCATTGCTTCTGACGATGGTTTTTGTTTGGCACGTATTGGTTACACTCAGGACGAAGCGGATACGTTAAGTGTGGCAGCAGCAGACTTTTCAGGCTTTATGCAGCGCCAAAAAACACGCGGTTGGGCAGTTGAAGGGCGCGCCATTTCATTCTTTCAGCAGGTAGACTTGCTGATTCCTGATACCAGCTTTGTATTTTTGTGGATTGATGACGCAGGCTATGCGCTGATTATTGATGGTGAACCCCTAACCAACAATCGCGCCTTTGTTGAGCTGATTTGGGGCATTAAAAACTCTGCGCTTAAATTTGTCGATGATGCGTATTAATATGCGCTATCTGCGCCTATCTAAAAAACAGCACATGACCAAGCGGTGATGTGCTGTTTTTTTTGGATGGTTAGAGCGTGTCTTCAATTCAAACGTCTATGACTAAATGGGATAAAAATGAAGACACGCCCTAGACATTTTATAGATTACTTATACACCGTTTGTACATCGGTACGCAGCTGTTTGAGCGCCGCTTGATAGTCCGCGTCTTTGATATCTTTTTCACTAAGACGACCATAGCGCAGTTGCCGATAGCGCTGCGCGGTAAGGTTTAAGGCAGCAATGGTGTCACTGTCTTCAATCTCACCGCTGTCTACCAGACGCTTTAGCCACGCCAGCTGCCCTTCATTATCCGCCCGTGCCAGCGCTTGCTGCTGCTTACCAATACGCTTGGACAGTTGTACTAAAGGGCGGTCGGCAGGATGCCATTTGTGACGGCGGCGATACCAAAGGGTTAAGACAATCAAAGTCGCAAGCATCAATACGCTACCAATCAGCCATAGCAGCTGCTCGGTCATCGAACGGATATTAAACCATTTTAATAGGGCGTTTTCTTGCTTGTCTTGGTCATAGCCGACGATGTCTTTTTGCCAATAATAACTGGCTTGATCTGAAAAGCGGCGCAGTGCTTGGAGCATCTGATACTGTTGATAGCTGATTTGCGCGCCCGCCCCATCACCGAACATCGCCGCGCCTTGTGAGGCAGTGACCGCCTCCATACCCGACTCGACACGCTCAGGCGCGACAAATGCCGTAGGGTCCATACGTACCCAGCCCTGTCCCGCGAGCCACACTTCGACCCATGCGTGCGCGTCCAGTTGGCGCACTTCCCACACCCCGCCACCACGCGACAACCTGCCACCTTGATAGCCTGCCACGACACGTGCAGGAATACCCACCGCGCGCATCATAAAAGCAAAGCTTGACGCATAATGCTCACAAAATCCCGCTTGGGTGTCGAATAAAAAATCATCGATGCGCTCGTCACCGAGTGGCGGCGGTGACAACGTATAGCGAAAATTACCCTGTCGCACCATACGCTCTATGGCTTGAATATAGCGTATAGGCTCGTTGCCAGACTCATCGAACAAGCGTTTCGCCAGCGCGTGCGCTTTTGGGTTACCTGCGCTGGGTAAGGTGACATTGATACGTTCATCACGCTCGCTCAGCTGGTCATCAATCTGCATGGACTGAGAGCGCAGTACGTCATAGCGGCGCTGCTGCGTTATAGGCTCTTGATTACGTAGCGTAAAGTTAGAAGTCAATAGGATCGAGCGGTCACTTGGTAAGGGGTAATCAAGTGCAAATAGCCAGTTTTGCTGGGTTGGCTCAAGAATAATGCGGTACTGCTCAAGACTGTTTTGTTCCGCTTCTGGTATGCTTGCTATCGCTTGGCGTATCCATAGAGGCGCTGACTCACCGCTGCGCCACGTATCCTCATTTGGGTGTGGTCGCCATGTGACACCATCAAAATCGCTAAATACGAGCCCGCGCCAATACAGCTGACTTTGGGCAGGGCGCTCGCCTGTAAATTCAGCGCGAAAGGCGAGCTCGGTGGACTGACTTAAATTGGCAAAGTCGCCAGGCGACATGCTATCAGACACGCCAGTCTTAGCTTGCTGGCCTGAGAGCTGCACCGACCACAAGGGCGGCAAACGCGGAAAAAATAAAAACAGTACCACCAGTAAGGGCAAAGCGGCGGCGCATAAGACCCCAAGGCTACGCAGACGACCTTCACCGTCTGTATTGCCATCGTCATTTAGAGCAATAAAGGCCAGTAATACCGTTAAAACACCTATTACTGCCTGAATCGCTGTCAGTACCCCTTGATCCATCAAAAACAGCGCTGCCACGACGAATAACGACAGATTTAAGACCACATACGCATCGCGCCGCTTATACAGCTCCCACAGCTTACTGACCAAGCACAGCACTAAAAACGCCACACCCATATCCAGCCCGAAAGCCGTCTGATAGGTCAGCCACAACCCCAAAAGCCCCAATAAAAACCCAAACATCTGCATGCCTTGGTACCAGCGTTTGATCTGACCATAGGGGCGGATGCGGCGTTTAACAGCGGGCAGCTGCGCCATAATACTGATAAGCGCAAAACCAATGAGCCATAGTGGCAGATGCGCGGCATGCGGTACGATAACGACGACTTGAGCAATCAGTAGCCAATAATAGGCAGGAAGCGCCATGATACGTTGCCAGCGAGTACGCGGCTGTATTGGCGTGCGCGTAGGCATACCAAGTGCCAATGCGGCAAAATGGATGTCTGTGGTGTCGGTCACATCGCTTGCCTTCGCCATGGCGGTTTTCTCATCCCTTATTTTTTTATTATTGGCTGGTGGTTGGGCTTGATCAATAAAAACAGATTAACGACTGATACAGATAAACCATTAAGGCAATTTTGCCAAGCGAATCAAGCACGCTTGTACAAAGGCATCACCCTGCCCGACTTTATGATTGTCCGCACTGTCTTGCGGCAGATACATCTGAAATGGCACGCCCATTTGTCCGAGCATCTTAACAGCGTAAGCCAGCTCACGCAGCTTGTCTTCATGATGCATACTTGGCATTTGGGTATACTGCAGCACCTGCTCGTGACCTACAGGGTCAGCAAAATGCTTGGTAAACATCCCTTGACCACGCGCCACATGCGCCCATGATACGCGAGCGAGCGACTCGCCAGACACATAGTCATCCAAGCGCTCAAAGTCATCTTGGCCTGACACATATTGTCCGCCTGCGGTTTGTTCGTCACCACGTACACTTTGGGTATTGGCTTGCCAATCAAAGGGTAATGACTTGGGGGTCACCCACGTCTGCCTTGCAAAATACACGTACGACCATGTGCGCATGATGCCGAGCGGATATACCGTACTGATGTGCAGCCGCGGCAATATCAGCGCACCGCGTTTGTTCGTCATGATAGGTAGGCGTAGTGTTTGCGCCTCCTTAATATTGGATAAGACCACGGCGGTTTGCTCGGATGTCGTGTCTTTATTATCAGCATCTTGTCCATCAAACACAAAACGCAGTTGGCGTCTGGGCTTGCTGCTACGGCTGCTCAGCTCAATAGTTGCCCACACAGGCTCCCCTGCTTCAGCGGTAGTCAGCTCCAGTAATCGCACCTGCAAACCTGATAGGTGCGCAAAGGTGATATGAAAGCTAATCAGCCAAATACTGACCAAATAAAAACACAATCCTAATACCAAGTTGTTGCCGTAATTTATACCTGCCACAAAAGTAATCAGCAGCAGTAGCGCAAATAGCAAACCCTCTTTACTAAAAAAAATGTAGACATTGCGCACACTCAGCCGCGCCTCGTCACTACGCGGTGCGCGCTTGGCAAACCAACGTGCCAGCGCCGTCTTGGGTAAGCGTGTTAGGGACGGTGAAAATACAGGCATAACCACCTTATTTGTTTATGCGCTGTGCGCCGATTAGGTCAAGACAGGCACATCATTGACGATACGCTGAGCGATGGTTTGGGTAGGTTGATGATGCTCGATATGTGCAGGCAAAAATGGCTGTCCCAAACGATGGTCCGTCACTGCGGGGAACACTGCTTGTACATCTTCAGGGGCGACTTCTTGCTGCCCAGAGACATAGGCATAGGCCTGTGCAGCACGTAGCAGCGCCAAGACACCACGCGGTGACAAGCCATGATATTCATGACTGGCGCGCGTCTTTGCGACCAAGCGCTGTAAATAATCGAGTACCGTATCGGACACGTACACTTCGGTCACTTGTTGCTGTGCGTTCATTACCGCATCGGTATCGAGCACCGCACTCATCTGCTCTAGTAGCGCGCGGCGACTTTGCCCGCGCAGTAATTCACGCTCGGCAGCCTGCGAGGGATACCCCAAAGACAGACACATTAAAAAACGGTCTAATTGCGACTCAGGCAGAGGATACACGCCCGATTGCTGTAATGGGTTTTGGGTCGCAATCACAAAAAACGGCTCGGGCAATGTATGGCGTTTGCCATCTTGGGACACTTGCCTTTCTTCCATTGCTTCAAGTAAGGCGCTTTGGGTTTTAGGACTGGAGCGATTGATTTCATCTGCCAATAACAGCTGGGTAAAAATCGGCCCTTTACGGAACTCAAAATTCAGCTTGTTTTGATCATAGATACTCATGCCCAAAATATCAGCAGGGAGCATATCATTGGTAAACTGTACGCGATTGAATGACAAGCCAAGCAGCTGCGCTAAGGCTTGCGCCAGTGTTGTCTTGCCCATACCAGGTAAATCCTGGAGCAACAGATGCCCGCCTGCCAGTACACAACTGAGCGCCAGCTTCACCACTTTAGGCTTATCAAGGACAATCTGATTGATCTGTGTGAGCAAGTGCGCCACGCGCGCCTGCTCATCGGTTATAGCGGTTTGGTGCGGATTGGCAATAGACATAAAAAAAGCAGTACCTTGTTGTTATTTTACATTGGTCGTTACTTCACATAATTGGTTTGATATGGACTATTGATTGAGTGTTGTTGGTTTTTCTTGACGCAAAGTGGACAAATAGGCAATCACATCCGCGCGCTCTTTAGCATCAGGCATTGGATCTGCCAGCATTTTGGTGTCTGGCAGGGCTTTCATCGCATCGGCGATGTAATGATCTAAACGATTCGCATCCCATACCCAGTGAGTATTTTTTAACGCATCACTATAAGCATAATCATTCAAATCAGCAGCAGGCGCGCCATACACATTCATCAGCTGTGGGCCTTTATTGTTGTGTCCTGGATTTAAGGTATGACATTGCGCGCAAGCATCGTTATATATTTCTTGTCCTGCTGCTGCATCGCCTTGTGTATACGCAGGTAAACTGACAGGGTTTCGATAATCAGGTGGTGGCGACTTGCAACCGCTTAGCATCAACATACTTACTGTCAATACGCCCAAATATCGCTTACTCGTTTCTGTCATAACTTACTTACCGCTCTACTAAAAACCACAACCATCATTCAGCTTGTTCACTGATGATGTTACCCTCTCTACTATCACTTTTTATGCGCCGCTTTCGGCAAAGTGCATTTGTAAACTTGGCTCTTCAAGGTAGTAACCTTGCAGATAACGTGCACCCACACTCCAAGACACAGACATGGTCGCTGCATCTTCGATATAGGGCATTAACACATCGATATGATGCTCGTTGGCACGGGTAATCAGCGCCTTGACGGTCTCTAAGTTGTCTTCATTGTTGATATTGTCGATATAGTTGCGCGACAGCTTAACCATTTGCGGCTGCATCGTATCAGCAATTTCAATGGATTTGGCAGAATTACCAAAATGATGAATCGCGACTTGGCAGCCAGTTTGGTTGAGCGCTGTAAACTGGGCTTTGGCCACGGTCAAATGATTGATGACATCTTGCTCACTAAATTGTAGGGTCAATGCATTCGGTGCCCCACCGATGGCTCTAATTAATTGACTGACGACATTGGGCAGCTGTTTATCCACCAAAGAGGCACTGGTCAGTTGTACTAAGATACGCGCATCGGGGTGCTGCTTACGAGCAGTATTCAGTTGTTTACAAGCATTAATGAGCACCCAGCGATCGATTTTTTCGCGCAGCTGGTGGGTTTTTGCAACTGCCATAAAATGCTCAGGCGTGAGGCGCGTGTCGTTTGCGTCACCCAGTGGTAGACTTAAATACACTTCAAAAAAGTCACTGCGGTCAGTATCAATGTCATAAATCGGCTGGAAAGACAGCTCAAAGCGGCTGTTAGTAATGGCATTGACCAAAGATTCGGCAAGCGCCATATCATCACTACTGGCATGTTGACTGGGGTCATACAAGTGATAACTGTTGCCATGATTTTTGGTTTCAATTTGTACTGTACTTGCCGCATCAATCGCCCGCTCTAGTAACACCTGTGGTTCGGCAGCGCCTTGCTCGATTTTAACGATGCCGATACTGATGGTCGTTGTGGCGGTACGCTGCGCCACCTCAATAGGCATGCTGCCAATCTCATTACGCAGGCGTTCTGCCAGATCTTTGATAGATTGCGTGGTCAAATCTTCCACCAAAATAGTAAAGGTGGTATCACCAAAACGGCTAACATGACCCTCTTCAACCAGCGCTTCTAAACGCTGTCCCACTTGCTGGATGGTAGTGTCTACGCCTTGTAAACCAATACTGCTATTGATTTTGCCGATATTATCGAGCTGAATATAATACAAGGCCGCGCTGCCTTGACCTGACTGTACTTTTTGATAAACCAGCGCCAGCTGCTCTTCTAGACCGCGGCGGTTACTGAGTCCAGTTAATGTATCTTGGCGTTCCGCTGCCGCTAAGCGTCTGGCAATCTCTTCACTATCTGCCACATTATTTTGAATAATCACTTGAGTGACAGGCACGCCTTCTAAGGTCGCGGCTGCCAGCTGCAACTTGGCCTCAAACGTCGAGCCATCCATGCGCCGACTTTCAAATTTAAACTCAACTTGATCACGACTGCCTTTATCAAACTTGCGCAAAAATTGTTTAAAATCTTTTACATTGTCTTTATTAGCAATCAAGTCAATGACAGGCACGCCTATAATGTCGGTCATACTGTCGTAGCCGAACATTTCAAGGTATGGGTCATTGGCATAAATGTGAATGCCTTGATCAAGATACGCCACGGCGCTTTTGGAGTTGCGAATCAAGATATTGGCACGCTGCTCAGCCTCAGATAAGATGTCACGCAGACCTTTTAGTTCACGGCGACTGCATAGGCTGGCATGCTGCAAACAAATACTCAGCACCACTTGGGCTTCATGTTCAGGTGCAACAGCTTTGACCATAGTGTCGTCAATAGCGATAGGTAACCCATCATCATTACTGGCTGCAGCCAGCTCGGCACTAATCAGACCAATGATTGGCAGATCCACGCCTTGTTCTTGTACAACGCCGACCACATCGGTAAAACTCATGTCGTAGGCACGGCCAAATACGAGCACATCCCACTGACTGCGCAAGGCTTTTAGCAGCTCTTCTTTGTCGTCTAAAAAGCCTAAATTGACCTCATCATAATAATGAGACAACAGGCCCACAATACGTTCAGCGTACAGCTGATCATCATCTATCACTAACAGATTAAGAAGCGCTCTGGTTTGCATAATAAACCTTATCACTGTGGCCATTTGTAAGCAGTTTAATCGCCTGCCTATATAAATACGGTATGGCCTGACATACATTATGTAATAAAGATGCCTGCGCCGTGATTTGTAAGTCGTTTTCGTAGCAGACAGTAAAATACTCTACAATATTAGCACACCTTATCTTATTTTTTACGGCTCTGCATACATAATCCGTACTTATAATTGCGCCACTTCAAACTGACTGAATCGCTCTGTGGTTAAAAGCCGTCGCTGTAAGCGTAACGATTTCTGTTTGTCTTGTAGGCGAAGAATGACGCGGTCTTGACTTTTAAACTGACACGAGGGCACAAGAATGCTACAGCCCGTTTGCAAGCGACTGTCACGCCCAAGCAGTAATGCAGGCACAAATCGCTGACTGCGCGTATCCCCTTGCTCAAGACGCAATGCACATGCTGTTGGTCGGTGACCAATAATTTGTGCCTCGGCTTCGACATACGCATTGTCAATAGTTAACCAGTGTACGACACCAAGAGACCAGTTTTGTGTGTCACTATCACTGTCCAATAAAAACAAACTCATATTTTTAAGACGCGGTGGTGCGGTCGCAAGTAGGTTCGTGTAGGCGCTATTCCCTAGCGTATTTTTACTGACAGTTTTTGCGGTAAATATGGGTGGTAAGGTTGTGGCCTTTGCACCTGATAACGGTTTTGTTGTACTGCACTCTACAATATCCTGTGCGGTCAGCAGCCGCAGTATTTTAATACTGTCTGCCGCTTGACTGTATTGCGGCAAGATGATGCTTAGTGTGTGGGTATCGCCCTTAGCGGGTAGCTTGGTATCTGCTATCGGTAGGTGTTTGGCAGGCAAACTCTTAGGTGCAATGAGTGCCATAAGACTGCGCTGTCCTGCAACATGATAGTGAATATTATCAAAACCAGTAATAATCTTGGCTTCAAGCATCACCGATTGTGGTGAGAGCGGTGCTACTTGACGCTGAATATAGCGATGCTGAAGCATAGACAGCACTTCAGTGATGAGACGATACTCATTGATTTTGTCCTCAGCTGTTTCTATATCAGACTTTTGCGTTTGTAGGTAAGACAAAAAAGGCTCAAGCTCGATAAACAAGCATAAGCTGCCCTCTTTATAAGGATTAATAGTACTAGAGGCTGTCAAATATTCAGGGGGCTGATTGATGTTTAAATTCACAAACAAGCGGGTGCGTGTCTGTGGCTCAAAGGTCACAACAATATGTTTGCTCCATACTGGTAACAGACGTTGTAGTAACACTAAGTTTGAGCGCCGCATCGCTAAAGTATTTAACAGCTCATATATACACAGCTGGCTATACAGCTCATGAATGCTGGTAGGCTGGGCGGTAGCCACCTGCTTACTGATATCTTTATGCGTAATGTGATGCATCGAGGCGGTTAAGTACAAGCGATTAAGCGCCGCCCAGACGTATGCTGGAGTAGACTCATAGCATAGCGCCTTTTCAAAAATAAGACGCTGGTAGAGCACCATCGACTGATAGATGGCGGTATTGAGTAATACCGTATTTGGCGACTCATCTCCAGCACCTAATAACTTACGCCAACCTTTTGGCGCTTGATGCGCGGCATAATCAGCGGCCGCACTCAGACGTACCACCAAGCCATCATAGACTGCAATCGCCAAGTAGCATAAAGACTTTATGGCTTTTACAGTACGCTGCTGGTCATCGTTTAATGCGCCAACCTCATGCACATAATGCTTACGCAACCTAGCAAGCAAACGCTGTAATGCCGTCAATACAGTATTCATCAACTGTAGACGTTGTACATCATCTATGGTGCTCATATTGAGCGTGGTTAAAATCGCTTCTAACTGAGCAATTTGTTTGTCTTCAGGCTGCGCAGGTAGACTGGCTGTCCATTTGAGCAGTTGCTGCTCTTTAGTGGCTTCTGTTTGTTGGCTTGCAGTGACTAACGAAAAGTCAAGCAAACTCTGTGCTGGTCGTGCAGCTGTTGCATTCATACTTGCTCCTTTTATCATAATATAGAGCCTGTACTATTCACTTCCTATGAATATCAAGTATGCCTATCTCCATTTTATCAGTCGCTGCAAAAGATTGTAGCAACAGCTATCGCGATGTATCGTAAGATACCTATGTTAAACCAACCATAAAACAATCAATAGGAAACAAATGCTTACTATGAGGCTGTATTATGCATGCTAGCACATCCATGCTGCCAGATGTCAAAATAACGATAAACGACAACCAATTATAATCTATATTTATGATATTGGGTCAGTATAGATATCCACTGGCACTTTAAAGGGTTTGTTCGGTAACTCTTTGACAAGCTTGGGCACAAGGTAGCCTGGTAGCGCCGCTAATACCTCCCAGTACAGCTTAATCGCCGCTGATTCCTCAATATCAAAGTGTGCCGCCCCAGCAACTTTATCTAAAATATGTAAATAATAAGGCAGTACATTTTTACTAAACAGTTTTTTACTTAAGTTTACCTGCGCTTCAAGACTATCGTTGATACCTGCTAAGAGCACGGCTTGATTGAGCAGAGTAATGCCTGCTGCATGTGCGCGCTGCAAATAGCTTGCGGTATGCGCGTCCAACTCATTGGCATGATTACAATGAATGACCATGACAATTTGACAGCGGCTCGCCTGCAAACGCGCCAGCAGCGCCTCGTCTAAACGTTCAGGAATGACCACAGGCAAGCGGGTATGCAAACGAATGGTATCTATTTGCGGCAAACCTTCAAGCACATCGAGCCATGCGAACAGACGCCTGTTACTGATACTCAGTGGGTCACCACCACTTAATATCACTTCATTCACATCAGCATGCGCGCGGATATAATCAACAATCTCGTCACCCACTTGTACAGTGGGCATATTTGCATTGTAATCAAAGTGCTGGCGAAAGCAGTAGCGACAATGAATTGCGCACGCACCTGTAATCGGCATCAAAACTCTTGATTGGTATTTATGCAGCAGACCTTTGATTGGGTTTTGGGTATTTTCTGAGAGTGGGTCGCTCACATAACCTGTCACTGCGATTTGTTCTTGCGTATCAGGCAGCACTTGCTTTAATAATGGGTCATTGATATCACCCACGCGCATTTTGGCAACAAAGCCGTGCGGGACACGCAGCTTAAAATGCTGCGGGACATAAACGTCTGCTCGATGCGCGCTTAAGTCTAAATGCGCAAGCAGTTCATCGACCGAGGTGATGGCCTCGGATAATTGTGTTTGCCAGTTTTTTTGTGTGATTAAATGGTTTATCATGACAGCCTAATATGTGCGCTCAAAACGACATTATACGCTGTTCTATAGCGCGCTATCAAAGTATGCCCACCAAATCCAACCACGTCTTATCACGTGTCGTTGCTCTGGTTGATTATCATATTTTTAACAACCCCCTAGGAGTCTTTTGTGGCAAGTTTTTCTACCAATGAATTTAAAGCTGGACTAAAAGTGATGCTCGATGGCAACCCATGTGCCATCATCGACAACGAGTTTGTCAAACCTGGTAAAGGTCAAGCGTTTAACCGTGTCAAACTGCGCAACCTACGCAGCGGTAAAGTGCTTGAGCAAACCTTCAAATCAGGCGATAGCTTAGAAGCGGCTGACGTGATCGATACAGAAATGAACTATCTGTACAACGATGGTGAGTTTTGGCACTTTATGCACCCTGAGACATATGACCAACTGCAAGCAGACAAGGCGGCGCTTGGCGATGCAGGAAAATGGCTAAAAGACAACAGCAATGCACTTTGTGTGATTACTCTATTTAATGGCGTGCCATTATCAGTGACTCCACCGAACTTTGTTGAATTAGAAATTACCGAAACCGATCCAGGTGTACGCGGTGATACTTCTGGCGGCGGTGGTAAGCCTGCGGTACTAGAAACGGGCGCCGTGGTTCGCGTGCCATTATTCGTACAACAAGGTGAAGTGGTTCGTGTCGATACGCGTACGGGCGATTATCAGACGCGTGTCAACTAAGCACTACCAACGCTTAGCCAACAAAAAAGCGCCTCATACAAATTGAGGCGCTTTTTTATTGTCATTAAAAATTCAGTCCATTTGCATTGAATACTTGTGCATGAGCCAATATTGAACAATCGCATTTAACTGCTCCTTTTTAAACGGCTTGGTACAATAATCCTGCATACCTGCTTGCAAATAGCGTTCACGCTCGCCGTCCATCGCATTAGCAGTTAAAGCAATAATGGGTGGCAGCGTCGCCTCATCATACATTTCACGCAATTTAAGCGTGGCATGAATACCATCCATAATCGGCATGTGATGATCCATTAAGATAACATCATAATGCTTGGGATCATCGGCAAAGGCTTCCACCGCCTTTTGTCCGTCCATAACGTGTGTGACCGTATGACCGCAGCTGACTAAGGCTTTTTTGGCAATCATGGCGTTCACATTGTCGTCTTCGACCAATAAAACGTGTCCTGTACACTGGGTCAATGGTTCAGGCTCAACGCGGGTTGCGTACTGTGAAACCTCATATTGCTCATGATCAAGTGTTGGTAATGGTAAAATCACCTCAAAGGTCGTACCCACACCGACGTCGCTTTTGACACGGATACTGCCACCCATCAGCTCAACTAAAGATTTACATACTGATAGCCCCAATCCTGTGCCGCCATATAGGCGATGCGTCGATTTGTCTGCTTGATTATATGCATCAAAAATTGCTTCTAATGACTCAGGCTTGATACCCACGCCCGTATCAGTCACTGCGATACATATCATCTCACTACAGTTTTCATCATTGCTGTCTTTGTCCTGAACCACACAATACGACCAATTACTGTACAAAGCATAAGTCACATTGATATTAACGCGCCCACCTTCGCGGGTAAATTTAATGGCATTGTTCACCAAGTTGGCCAATATCTGCTTTAAGCGCACGGGATCACCTTGGACATAAGGTGACAGCTCGCCTGTGTAGTGATAATCAAGCGTTAAACCACGTTTTCGCGCTTTGGCAGTAAATAGGCTAACCACTTCATTACAAAGCGCCGATAAATTCATCGGCACACTATCAATGGTCATTCTACCCGCTTCGACTTTGGATAGGTCTAAGATACCATTAATAATAACAAGTAAATGGTCGGTCGATGTCTTGATATTGTCCACATAATCGCGCTGCTCCTCTGTCAACGGCGTATCGTCTAGCATATCGACCATACCCATGATGCCATTCATGGGTGTACGGATTTCATGACTCATATTGGCCAAAAACTCAGACTTCATTTGACTGTCGTGTTTGGCTTGGCGCTGGTTTTTGTGTAGCTGCAATGCATCTGCCGCCATCGCACCAAACTCAGCAAGTAGTTGCTGTTTTTGTTTATCAAAGTCGTGCTTTGGCTGGGTATCTATCACACATAGCGAGCCCAAACGAAATGTTTGGTTGTCTTCTTTTAAAACAATCGGCGCGCCTGCGTAAAAGCGAATATGTGGCGGCTCGGTCACTAAAATATTGTGAATAAAACGCTTATCAGCACTCAAATCAGGCACGACAAACACATCGTTAGACAATACCGTGTAATTACAGATGGCAGCACTACGCGGCGTACTACAGACACTACCAAGACCATGAGGTGACTTTAGATACTGCGTTTCTTCATCCATAAAGGTAATAGCGACAATAGGCACATCAAAGAACATCTTGACCATATTGGTCAGACGTGAAAAAGCAGGCTCAACATCGCTGTTTAAAACCTTATATTCGCGCAATTTAGCAATGCGTGCTTTTTCATCGGCGGCTATTGGATAAGTATAAGTAGACACTTAAGTCTCCATAGTTCAACAGGAAATAGAGTTAAATGCTTGTCACGTATCATGAGCACTCACGCTTTGCCAATCAGCCCAAGCGCTTCACTGACCATCATCATACCAACTATTGAGGTAATCGTCACTGCAGAACCGTAACCACCGCAATGCAAACCGTTCGTCTGACAGCTTTTATCAACAATAGGTGGCTCTGTAGAATACACACAGCGAATACCAAACTTTTCTTTTAACTGACTATTGATGCCCTTTTCATGACGTAATTTGTTTCTAAGCCTTGCTAATAGTGGATCTTGATAGCAGTCTTTTAAATCGCTAACAGTAATTTGCTTAGGGTCAATCTTACCACCAGCCCCGCCAGCACACACAAGCTTTAGTTTATTAAAACGGCAGTGCAATGCAATAGCAAGCTTTGCAGACATATCATCAACACAATCTAAAATAACCACTGGTCTATTTTCTAATGCCGCTTGTTTTGCTGCTGCTTTATCAGGTAATAATGCGGCAACGTTATCTGGCGTTAAAAAATCATCCACTAAGTTTAATGTCAGCTTGGGGTTAATTTGCGTCAACCGCGCGCCCATCGCTTCGATTTTACTTTGGCCAAACGTTTCATCTAATGCAGGCAGCTGGCGATTGACATTAGAGGCGACCAAAACATCCATATCAATCAAGGTAATCGTGCCGACCCCTGTCCGTGCCAATCCTTCAGCCGCCCATGAGCCAACCCCACCGACACCAATCACGTAAACATGCGCATTTGCAAAACGCGCAAACGCCGCTTCGCTATACAAGGTTTTAGTCCCTTGAAAACGGCGCTCGTATTGATCATCATCTTTGGATGGTGTTTCATCACTCACATCAAAACTAACATTTGCATCTTTGACTGCGTGGGTCGTTGTTACGCTCATAATTACTCATCTTATCTTAGTATAAACAGCCGCTATGTGTTTAAGCGGGATACGCCCAATCACACTGTAGTGCGTAGCAACTATTGTGCCATAATTGCGGTGCAAGGTCAGTAGCTGCGCAGTTTAGCAGCTCACTTAACGCATTGAGTACCCATGTCAAATTGGCGGGGGTATTGCGTGTCATTGCAGCTGCGCCCTCTACCGTCTCGTTATGGTTAGGCTGACACATAACAGGCAGCATATCAGGACAGTCAGTCTCGATGACGAGGCAGGCGATGCCATATTCTTGCACTGCCGCTTTAATGGCGCGGCGCAGTTTTTTGGCATTGGGATTGGTAATTTGTCCTGTGACACCAAGCTTAAAACCCAGTTTCACAAAGGCTTTGGCTTCTTGTTCTCCCCCACTAAAACTATGGGCAATACCGCCTAACTCATGCGCGTTATAAGCATGTTTTTTTAATATAGCAAGCGCTTGGGCATGTGCTTTACGGATATGTAGCAGCACAGGCAGCTGATACTGAACAGCCATGTCTAGCTGGGCATGAAAAAATCGCGTTTGCTTAGCAACCATGTCAGGCGCTTTCATATCAGTAGTAAAGGTATCTAAGCCTATCTCGCCTATCGCAATGGGACGCGTTGTCTTAATCTGTGCTGCTAAAGCCTCTAAGTGCGCCTCTGTGTGCTGGTCGATATAAAAGGGATGTAATCCTAACGCCACGTGGGCTTTGGGTACTGGGTCAGCGGTCGTTGCCAGCTGGTTTAGTTCTTTTTGTACTTGATACAGACGCGCTATGTGCTCATTTACATAGCCCACCAATAGTAAATGCCGCACCCCGCGCGCCCATGCCAACTGCGCTTGCTCAGGACGGTCAGGCACAAATGAGGCATCATCAAAATGGGTATGGGTATCAATCAGCGGATACATTGGCATCTGTGGTGGTGGGCATATGGTGTCGGCGGTGAGCATGGTGTCCTTTTTAATAAGTTTTTTGTTGTGAGTTTAAGACGATATATAGTTGTTATTCTTTAATTATTTGGTTATTCGCTCTCTAGGCTGACGCTCGCCGTATTCGGTGCTTTTTCATTATCCGTTGATTTATCAGTAGCGGCATGGACGATGTAGCGCGGTTTGATTAAACCGTCGATTAATCCATAAGGTACCATTAAGTCTACCGCCTCGGTATTACCTGCCAGCAGCTCTTCAGACTGATAGACCATGTGCAGTCCTTCGCTATCTAAATACCACTGCTTTGATAAAGCAAGTGGCCAATCATCTTGTTTTTCAGCGGCGATGCCTTGCGTGCTGAGCCATTCTTTTTTGGCATCTTGAAAGGTGTCTAGTAACTGCTCATGCGTGATATGCGGCAGCAAAATGTCAGAGAGCGTCAGTTGTAACTGGGTTTGCATATCCAGCATTACATAGTGTGCAAACTGGCGTTCAGCCCCTGTATCTGTATTGGTCAGACGTATAACCAAGTATCCAGTATGAGCGGGCGCGTCGGTTTGGGTGTTTGCGGCCTTAGCTTGCGCCGTACTTTGAGGGTTTAAAACCAAGTCAGTGTCAATACGCTGGTGTAGCGGTAAGGTCTTGACTCGCTGCTCGCTATAGGCAATTTGATTAAACAAGATACTAACCGTCTTTTTAGCGGCTTCGTCTTGGCTGGTTAATGGCATCTCAGGCGCTAAAATACGCGCAATACTTTGCCACATAATGGTGGTGAGCCATGGTTGCTCTGGACGGAAGTGTAAAACATTGAGCTCAAATGATTGGCAATCGGCATTATCAGCGGGACAGCCACGCTGCCGAGCGATGGCTTGACGATGCACGACATCTATCGTCGGCGCTGAGGTATCGACAGCCTGTAAAGGTTTTACCACAGCGGTCGTATCCGTATTCGTTTGCGCATCTGTAGCTGCAGTGTCACTTGATTCAACCGTCTCAAATTCTGCCTGCTGCTCGAACATCGATTTGGGCTGCGGCTGGCAGCCAAACAGCAGCCCTATCACTGCGATGCTTAAGGGCAAGCGCGATGCATAGAATAAATGAGCAAAACGAGAAAAAATGGTCATAAAGGGCACGATCAGTAGAGTAACGACAGTTCTTTTAATAATACCCAAAATGATAGCGCAAAGGAGCACAGCTTATCGCTTTTCATGACATTACTTACACGAAACGCCATTAACAGACATAGAGTGGCACAAATTTATACTTTATTTGTCTGCATCAGTCCTATTCTTTAAAGGTAGATTGTTTGTCACCCTATCTGTACGGCGACTACTGCGTCTTGGAATAAGTGTAAGCGCAATACCTGTTAGCAGTAGCAGTTGCCATTTTTTAGGACGTCTCTTAACCTGTTTATTGGGCGTTGACGCATCGGTCTGCGTCGTTGCACCTTTTGATTGTGTCATTATCATCCTCAGCGCTGTAGCGGATAAGTGCGCAGCCCACCCGTGCTGGTGTTCGCATCCTCACTGACTCTGGTAAAGCCTGACGGTGCCGTGCTTTGGTCTCGTTTGGGCACTAAAGGATTTAAGGGCATCAGCTCATAATCTTGGCTTACATCACCATCCCAGCCCTCAGTACCGCTAAGTGGCAGTTGCTTAATCGTGCCGTTTTTATCAATGACCAGTTGCAACACGCGCATTTGATTGTACTTGCGCTCAGTCACACTGGCGACTGCGCCGCCGTCGCGCAAGATGGTTGGCTGCAAAAAGATAATCAGGTTGCTCTTTTGCGTACTGTCGCTGTCCGAGCGGAACAAGCGCCCAATCACAGGCACCCTGCCAAGGCCTGGAACGCTTTGTTGATTGGTGGTGGTGTTGTCGCGCATCAAGCCGCCTAAAGCAATGGTTTGCTGATCGTCCGCCAATATCGTGGTATTGATAAGGCTTTTATTAGTAATCAAGCCACTGGCATTGGATGTGCTGCCTGGCACGACAGAAGACACCTCTTGCGAGACTTCGAGACGCACGGTGCCGTTGTCACCAATATGCGGTATGACGTTTAAGTTAATACCGATGTCTTTACGCTCAATGGTCTGAAAAGGATTGTCTGAGCTGTTGCCACTTGTGGTATACGAGCCTGTGACAAAGGGCACGTTTTGACCCACTAAAATGCTCGCCTTTTCATTATCAAGCGTCAAAATAGAGGGCATAGATAGCAAATTAGCACTGGTGGTGGAGTCAAGCGCTTGCAAAATCGCGCCATAAAATTGCGTGTTGCCATTACTGTCTTTGCTGCTGTCGCCGATACCAATGAGCGCGCCTGCAATGGAGCTGGCAGCAGCACTAATCGCCGTTGACGAGCCGCCCGAGAGCGCCGCTGCGGCAAGTGAGGTGGCACTCGCGCCGACATTGCTAAAGTTAACCACACCATAGCCGCTATTGGCATTACCCAGCGCCCACTGGACTCCGAGCTGCTTGGCATCGTCGCCTGAGATTTCCACAATAGCGGCTTGAATCAAGACCTGCGCACGCCGACTGTCCAATTGATTGACCGCATCTTCAATCTCGAGCATCAGCTCAGGCGCGGCGTTGACAATAACGGCATTTTGGGTTTCGTCTGCAATAATGCTAAAGGGTCGTCCACCAATACCACCCGTGCCTACACTGCTCACGTTGCCACTATTGGTGACGCTGGTGGCGGGTGTATTACTAGCCGCTGCAGTGCTTGTACTGCCTAACGTACTTGTACCACCACTGGCATTGTCTAACGAGGCAGGCTCTAAGGTTGAGGTTGCGCCCGTGCTGTTGATTGATTGATTGGCCAGTAAGCCGCGCAGCATCTCAGCAATGTGCCCTGCGCTGGCGTACTTTAAACGAAAAACGCGCAAGCCACTTAAGCGGCGAGTGGGTATGGTGTCCAGCTGCTCAACCATCGCTTGGACTTTGGCAATCATCTCAGGACTGCCTTTAACCAAGATACGGTCGCTTGCGGCGTCTGCAATGACTTTGAGTTGATTGCTGCCTGTCGATTGCGCACCGCCTGTCCCTGCGGTCAGCGCGCTGATCAGCTCCATCATACGTTCAGCATCGACATGACGCAGCGGAATGACGCGCAGGCTATCATTAACATTGCTGTCCAAATCACGAATCAACGCGGTCAGCTGGTTTAAACTCTCAGCACGGTCCGAAAGCACCAAAGCATTGACGCCAGAGACGGCAGCCGCGTGCGCAGATTGCGGCATCAAGGGGCGAATCGCGCCCAAGATTTCTGCCGCTTGCGTGTTGGTTAAGTAAATCACGCGGGTCGCTAATGCTTCGCCTGCACTATTACCACGCAAGTCGACCGCCACGCCCGATTGCTTGGCGACCGCGTCGGGCACAAGCTTAATGGTATTGCCTGAATCAATCGCTGCGATACCATTGACCTGCATCACGCTTAAAAACAGCTGATAAATCTCTTCGCGTGATAAGGCGCGGTTAGAGATGACTGTGACATTGCCATTAATACGCGGATCGAGCACAAAGTTTTGATTGGTAATGGTCGCCACTTCATTAATAAAGGCTTTGATATCGGCATCTTGCAGATTGACTTTCCAACTCTCAGCATTGGCAAAGCCCGTCGCCGCTACCCAAAGCGGCACACTCAAACACAGCATACGCACTGCTTGTACCAGCGGTGCCACGATAGGTGATAGCGCAGCCTTACCCACAGAATACCCTGCTTTTTTGGTCTTACCTGTAATCATAGTTACTCGCTGTTGTGTCACTTATTACCAAAAATAGATCGATAGCCGTCACCTTGCATCACGAGGCTGTATTGGCTTAAAACTGCTGGCGAATGGTAATTACCTGCTCGCCGCGCTGTACTTGTATCTGTGCTTCGCCTGATTGCTGCACTTGTTTTAGCAAATCGGCATCCTGAGTAGGATTGCTGCCCACGCTCTGGCCATTGACGCTGAGCACTCTATCGCCTGATTCTAAACCCAAACGATTGCGTATATTGGCAGGCATCGCCGCTGTGACCTGATAACCACTACCTGATGCCATCACACCCATACGGCTTAAATAACTGGCAGGGTTATTCTTCAGCGCCTCTGCGGCACTGTCGATAGCATCCGCAGGATTATTACTCTCTGGTGCGACCGCCCCACTGTCTCTATCGTCAGTATTGTTTGCTGGTGCATTGGGATTCACCATTGGCCCGCTGGGTATCATATTAGGCAAGTTCGCTAAACCATCATAGGCGGGCAAACCACTGGTATTGGCAGGCAAAGCGGCATTTTGTACGGTGTTTGGTGCTGGACGATTTTGATCTAAAGACAAATTGTCCGCAAGACGTACTACCGTCTGTTTGTTTTGCGCATCGCTAATGACGGCCGTATTCCAGTCGACCGCCACCAAGGTATATTGCGTGCCTTTTAAAGTGCTGCCAATACGATAGTTGGCGACTTCGCCATTGACCGACAGCATTGCAGACGATAGGGATGCAGGCTCAGCCAGCAGTACCCCAGTCAAGCTGACATTGGGTGGCGGCGTGCTGGTAGCGGCGGGCGCGTCATCAGTAAATAAGGCAAACAGGCTGCTGTTTTGTGCGCTCATGGTGCTTTTTGGCGTCAAGGGCACAGGCGGCAGCATCGGTGCGCGCGGCGGTGCTAAGATGAGCCATAGCAGCTGCGCTGCGACCCAACACAGCCAAAATATCGCTAGCAGCAACCACAATACGCCTGTACGCTGTACTCGCGCCAGCCACGGTTTCAAAGCACTCATTGCTACTGCCATCAGCGCGCCCCCAACTGCATCAACGGCTGACGCACGCTCACCACATTGGTATCTTGCGGCGCTTTGCCTTTATAGTTGGGCATTTGCTCTAATAAACGCTGCGTTAAGCTGATATCGAGCATCTGATTGCCATCAATATAAATATCGCCAAGGCGCTTGTCTTGATTGTCCAATAAATTAAGTTGCAGACGCGCTTGATTGTCTTTTTGTTCAGCGCTTAATTGTGCGCGCATCGGTGGTATGGTCAAATACAGATGCTGCCCACCACTTGGATAACCGAGCGTACCGCCAACCCATGTCAGCTGCCCATCTGCATCATAAAATCCTGCCGCCTGTCCGCTATCGGCGTCTTGATAGGCGAGCTGTAAATTATTGACCTGAATGGGCGTGTCTGGCAGCTGCCAATTAATAAGTCGGCGCAGCGTCTCTGGCGAAATTTTGCCATCCATCTCTGCCACAGACCAGCCATGACGGCCAATACTCAGCTGACCATCCAGCCGCGTCTGTCCTGATTGCAGCTGGGCATCTGCGCCAAATTTGCCCAAAAACAGCTGCCACGGCTGCCATGTCCACGTCCCTGAACCTGTGAGCGCGCCGCCACTGGTCGGCAGCTGCCAAATTAGCGACCCTTGCCAGATATTGCCTGATACATACTGTATATAGCGGTTATCGGGTGCGTATTTACCAAGTAGCCAAGAGGCGGGCATTTGCAGCAGTACCATCAGCATAAACAGCACGCCGCCTACCAGCCACCATAGCTTGCGCGGACGCTTTTGGGCAAAGTCTTGGGATGTCGCCACAGCTCACTACTCTTTTAAACAGTATAAAAATGCCACCATCATAACAAACAATCGCTCATTAATAACAGTAAAAAACAACCATAAAAAAGCCAGTATCTGTATAGGTAGATACTGGCTTTATAGACTGCCTATTTATGTTATGACAGTCTAATGATGATTTATGACGTCTTATTGACACATTCTCTTTATCATCACTCCCTTTGCCAAAATTACACGGCAAAGTCTTCTAGGTCTTGACCATTTTCTAATGCGGTTACCAGCCATGTTGGTTTACGGCCACGGCCAGTCCAAGTTTCGCTGGCATTTTCGGTGTTGCGGTATTTGATGTTGCGTTTTTTCTCTAAGCTCTCGCCCGCTTTTAGAATCTCTTCAATCGTGGTGTTGCATTCTTCAGCGATGGCTTCAAACTGCGTGTACGCATCAAATAGACGCTGGTCTTGTTTTTTGCTGATAAGCTGCTGTGCATTTTCAGTGATGGCGCGTAGTTCATCTACGTTCAAGCTTTCTAGATCGATAGTGTTGCTCATAGTAACCTCTGCTGTTATAAATAATAATGGGTAAAACTCATACACATGGTCATAATCAAAACGCGACAATCAGACACTATGTTTTATTATCGCGTCTGTTTTATAAAAAATAAACCATAGCCATGTTAGCGCAAAATATTAACATACTCTTATTCAATAATGAATATATAATGTTTATATCTCTTATTATTTTT
>NZ_JACDXT010000039.1 GCF_016464015.1 Psychrobacter sp. bablab_jr014 | reverse complement strand
TCCCTGCGGGCTGATGCTAAAATTGCCCCATACTGCGTTGCAAATCTCGCTAAGGCATCTGCATTATCGTCGCTTTGCGCCTTGTCTGGAACAATTTTAGCGATCAGCAGTGCCTATTTGCGAATGTTCAACACGCCCTAAATCTTTACCAGCGCAAGCGAGCGTTATGTCATGACCGATGATTCTCCCAGCACACGTATCAAAAAACTCTCCCCGCTACTGATTAATCAGCTGGCAGCTGGGGAGGTGGTCACGCGCCCAGCGGCTGTGGTCAAGGAGCTGCTGGAGAATGCCATTGATGCTGAGGCGACCGAGATTGATATTCATATCACTCAAGGTGGCATGGGTATGATTCAGGTCTGTGATAATGGTACAGGCATCTATCCTGAAGATATGGTAATGGCGATTACTCGGCATGCGACGAGTAAGGTTGCTGATATTGGCACGCTACAAGGCATTCGTACGCTTGGGTTTCGCGGTGAGGCGCTGGCAGCGATTGCTGCTGTGTCACGTTTGCAACTGATTAGCAGTCATAATGATGAGGGCATTGGGCGACAGCTACAGGTGGCAGGTGTGCTTGCCGATACGCCAAGCTTAACGCCTGTGGTGCATGGTCGCGGAACGACTGTCACGATTAAGGATTTGTATTTTAATGTGCCTGCGCGCCGTGGCAATCTAAAATCCGTTGCCACCGAGTTTGCGCATATCGAAGCGATGGTGCGCGAAGTGGCGCTGGCGCGTTCAGACATTCGCATTCATTTAACGCATGACCACAAAAAACGCCTACTACTAGCCGCACAACAAGACAGCGACAGCTCGGCGGCGCATCCGCCATTGTCGCGCCTTGAGCAAGCGCTTGAGATGCCGTTATCCACGCATGCTTTACCGCTGATGGTGGATTTGTCCAGTTTGCTGTCTACGGCGGACGCTCAGGAAACAGGGCAGGCGCGTATTGACGGCTGGCTGTTTTTGGATAAAGGCGACCATACAACCTTACCAAAGCTGCTGTATATCAATGGGCGCTTGGTCAAAGAGCCGATTATCAGCAATCATTTGCGCCAACTGACCGAGCAAGCGACAGGCTACGCGCTCTATTTTCAGCTGCCCGCGCATTGGCTTAACCTCAATGTGCATCCCAGCAAGCAGCGCATTAAGATTGGCTCAATCAGCAATATTTTGGCGCATCTTGGTCATGCGGTACGCGGTGCGGTGCAGACAATGTCTGCTCATAATGCTACAACGCAGAAAGCGCCAATATTGGCAAATGCAAACGCGTCTACTGAACCAGCCGCACAGAATACGGTATATCAAAAAACGATTTATCAACGTCCATCGACCGCTAATGACTGGGCGAATACAGATTCAGATCGTGCCGTGCAAGCGCCGACAGCTGCTTATCATACCAAACCATCAGCAAAAACCGACCAGCAAAACCCAGCTGCGTTTAATACATCTATCAACTCAGGTAATTTGCCGACATCAGAGACGATAATGGCTGTTGATAACGCATTCAAAATCCGCTGCCTAGGCGTTGTAAATGCCTTGCCTGAGCACACAATACAAGATATATCAGCTCAAGCGCCATGCTTACTGCTATTAGCCAATGAAACGTGCTGTTTGCTCACGCTGGCTAGTTGGCAGTCAATGACTGATATGCCGCAGATGCAAGATAAAAACGCGGACATACTGCCCACAGCACAAGCCATTGAAGCGCAAATCAAAGCAGCGCTGACCAAACTGCCGCCTGATGAGCGAAAAACACAGCAGCAAACGCTATGGCAGCAGATTGAGGCGCAAAGCAGTGCCGTATTGTCCTTGCCAGAGCTGACAGCGCTGATGCTGCAACATACAATATCTGCACTCGATACCGCTGAATAGTGTGCTGTCAGGCCACGCAAAACAAACGTGCCTGATGGGCGCGTTTGTTTTTTATTTGTTTTTACGTTTTCTACTTTTTTCTTTTCAGTACAGATAAACAAGGTCACCCTATGCGCCAAGCCAATACTTTTACTGACAACAGCGTGGTGTGCCTGATGGCGCCAACTGCCAGCGGCAAGACGGCCTTGGCGTATGAACTGTATGATACGGGGCGCTTTGAGCTAATATCGGTGGATTCGGCGCTTATCTATCGTGATATGACTATCGGTACGGCAAAACCCTCAACTGAGGAGTTACAGCGCTATCCGCATCATCTGGTCGATATTATCGACCCGACTGAAACTTATAGCGTGGCGCAGTTTGTACGTGATACCAGTGCGCTGATTGACAACGCGCATAATCAACAAAAAATCCCACTGCTGGTCGGCGGTACGATGATGTATTACATGGCGCTGCTCGATGGGCTGTCTGCTGTGCCTGATACTGATGAAGCTGTGCGCGCACGCGTCGAGGCATGGCGTCAGCAGGCAGGCATTAATGAGCTGCATCAGTATTTGCAGTCGGTTGACCCTGTCACCCATGCCCGCTTAAATGAGAGCGACACTCAGCGTATTACCCGCGCGGTAGAGGTGTATTTACAAACCCAAACCCCTATCAGTGAATGGCAGCGCACACCAAAACAGCGCCTTGCGGACACTCCCAGTCAGGTGTGGCACAATATCGCTGTCATGCCTGATAGAGCATGGCTACATCAGCGCATCGAGCAGCGCCTCGATATCATGTGGCAAGAAGGTCTGGTCGATGAAGTTATCAGTTTGCTGAACAATTATCCATTAAACCCAAACATGGTATCGATGCGCTGCGTGGGCTATCGACAGGTACTCGAATATCTGGTAGCGATACAGCACCCTGTATTTGATATGCCGCACTTGGATAAAGAGGCTTTTTATGCGGCATTTTGGCAAGGAGAAGTGGATTACCAAGATGTGTTAAAAAAGCAAACTTTGTTTCAAGAAAGTCAGTCAGCGCCAATATCGACCGATACAGAGACACAGGCGCTTGCTTGTTATCAGATGCAAAATAAGGCATTATATGCCACAAGACAGCTTGCAAAGCGCCAGTATACGTGGCTGCGTAAAATTAGCCAACTGCCTAATTTGGCAGAAGATAATCAGATTCAGAATAACAGCGCAGTAATGACCTTCACCAATATGGTGCAAGCCACAGATTATCTATTGAGATAATATAATTGAGCAAAGCCATTATTGCCGTAAAATCGATACTGTCGAGTAAACAATAACTGACAAGAAGTTTCAAATTGTCATCATATTCGTTGCTATAATACAAACCTGCAACCGTTGACACGAGTTATCTACTGTTGATAGCGATAAGCGGCTGATTGTAGTAGATTTAGGTAGCGGCTGTATCTATAGTACGCGCTGATAGTGATATTTATACTGACGATAATAACGACCACAAAGTAGAAGAATGCAATAAGTCTACAAAGCAATATAATCGATGCTATGGTGTTGTATCTTGCTTTTTATCATTATAACTGCACATATATTTATAATATAACTATATATTTGGGAGAAAGTTCATGTCAAAAGGACAAACTTTACAAGATCCGTTTTTGAATTCGCTACGCAAAGACCGTATTCCTGTATCTATTTTTTTGGTCAATGGTATTAAACTACAAGGCCAAATTGAATCTTTTGATCAATACGTGGTATTGCTAAAAAATACCGTCAGTCAAATGGTATACAAACACGCCATTTCAACCGTAGTACCTGCGCGTAACCCACGTGGCAGCACAAGTTCAATGTCAGGTGGCATGCAGTCGCAAGGTAATGGCGGCGGCTACCAAGGTGGGAATATGGGCGGTGGTTTTGAGCGCGGCGGCAATATGGGCGGCTTTGATGATCGTGGATTTATGTCAAATCGTAGTGGCTTTAACCGTGGTGGTTTTGGTCAGTCACAAGAGCGTGGTTTTGAGCGGGGTGGCTTCGGTCAGTCAAACGAACGCGGTTTTGAGCGCGGCGGTTTTGGTCAAGAGCGCGGCTTTGACAATAATGACAATGCTGATTTTGACAGTAGCAACAATGATATTGACAATAACGACAATTAATCTTAAGCGCCTTGAGCATTGACTTTTGTGACAAATGATAATAAATAATCAGACCTGCTGCTTGGTGGGTCTTTTTTTATGCGTATTAGGACGGCAAACTGTTAAGCCACTCTACCTAGCCTATGCCATGCGCGTATGGGGCGCTTGATATCTTCTGTATGCACCATTATTAATATGTACGGGAATATAGTACTATAGCAATGGGCAACCGCTGCCCAATTCCGTTTTTATTCAGTCATTGATTGGGTTTTACCATGAAGCATTCTGAGTCTGCACTCAACCACGAACAGTTCATTCGCACTGCTATTGATGCCATCAATACAGAAAAGGCGGCACTGACCCTATTAACAGAGCAGATAGATACACGTTTTGCAGCCGCTTGTGACGCAATCTTAAATTGCGCAGGTCGTGTGGTGGTAACGGGTATGGGAAAATCGGGGTTGGTCGGGCGTAAGATAGCGGCGACCTTTGCTTCAACAGGGACACCCTCATTTTTTATGCATCCAGGTGAGGCAGGGCATGGTGACTTGGGAATGCTCGTGCCTGGTGATGTGCTACTGGCTATCTCTAACTCAGGGGAGTCAGATGAAATCAGAATGCTGCTGCCTGTGATTAAGCGTTTGGGTATTCCACTCATTAGTATCAGTCGAGACCAGCGCGGTATGTTACCGACGGCTGCGGATATTGCCTTGACGCTTGGGCATTCAGAAGAAGCGTGCCCATTAAAGCTTGCGCCAACATCAAGCACCACAGCGACCTTGGCACTGGGCGATGCGCTTGCTGTCGCGCTCGTGCATGCACGCAATTTTACTTCAGAAGATTTTGCGTTGTCTCATCCTGCTGGTGCGCTTGGGCGTCAGTTATTGACCCGCGTAGAAGACTTGATGCATTCGCGTAATGAGCAATTACCACGCGTACCTGCCGATGCGCCGCTGCATGATGCGCTGTTTGAGATGTCTAATGGACGTCTTGGCATGACCGTGATTGAAGACGAAGCAGGGCGTGTGGTCGGTATTTTCACAGATGGAGATTTGCGCCGCGGTTTAGAAAAAGGCATTGACCTAAAAACCCCTATGCGTGAGATAATGAGTGCGCATCCGCGTCATGTGAACAAAACCATGCGCGCATCCGATGCCCTTAGTCTTATGAATGCCAGCAGTATCAGTCAGCTACTGGTAATAGATGACGATGGACGTTTAGAAGCGGTCATTACCTTGCACGATTTGCTACAGGCGGGCGTCAAATAATCAAGCATCATCAAAAGCGACAACAGAAACAGATGATGTTGCACGGTATAATAAAAATCAGCCATTATAAAATGACAAAGGCATAAATGATAACTAAGAGGTAGACAATGCAAGATTTGATTAAAAAAGCAGGCCAAGTCAAACTGCTGGTTATGGATGTCGATGGCATTTTGTCTGATGGCAAAATTATTTATGACGCCAATGGTGTCGAGACCAAGGCCTTTTATGTGCAAGATGGTGTTGGTGTCAAGTCATTGGCACGTTATGGCATCAAAACTGCGATTATTACGGGTCGCAATAGCGTGATGGTCGAAAAGCGCGCCAAGGAGCTGGGTATCGATTATGTGGTACAAGGTCGCGATGATAAGCTGGTCGCTTTGAAGGAACTGCTTGCTGACTTGGACATCACGCTTGAGGCTTGTGCTTATATGGGCGATGACTTGCCTGATATTAAAGCGATGCAAAGCGTTGGTTTTGCGCCGACTGTGCCCAATGCCCATCCTGAAGTTATCAATCGTAGCGACATGGTGACCACACGCACAGGCGGCTGTGGGGCAGTGCGTGAGATTTGCGATTTGATATTAAAGGGGCATGGTCATTACCCTGACTTTATTGCACATTTTACGCTTGATAATACTGAGGACACACAGTCGTGAATACGCGTGTTTTAATTGTTTTAGCCTTAATCATCGCGGCGGTTGCTGGCTGGTTTTTTATGCAACAAGGCGAGGTTGAGCCGCCCAAGCCGATGCAGAGCTCAGAGGTTGATTATGAAGCTTCTGATATTAAAGCGGTGCAGACCAATGATGAGGGCGAGCTGGAGTATGAGGTGAATGCTGATGCACTCAAGCACAATCCTGAGACCAATCAAGATGAGATGTCAGGTATCACCATGAATTGGCAGCCGTCTGACACGCAGCGCTATCGTATTGAAGCTGGGCGTGCTGCAATCAATCAACAAACAGGCGATTTGCAATTATCAGGCGGCTTTACGTTGGTCAGCGAAAGTGACAGTGACAATCCCATCAAGGTCACAGGGGAGCGTCTAACAGGCAACACCAAATCGAAGAAAGTCAGTAGCGACCGTCCTGTGCAAATTGAGCAAGGCATGAATCGCTTTGAAGCGGCAGCCATGCAAGCGGACTTAGCGACAGGGGATTATGAATTTGGACAAGTGGCAGTCAGCTTTGACCCCTCAGAGCGTAACGACAAGGCTTTGTTTTAAGACCGTTTAATGGACTGATTGTCGACACACCTCAAGTCAGCACAAGTCAGCAGGTTTATTTTTATTATCATACGAGTATTTGTTTATGAAAGATGAGTTGTCTGTATCGTACCGTTCAGTAGCACGCTCTTTGCGCGCTGCTTCTACTGTCATGCTGCTGGCGCTACCGCTATACAGTCATGCCTTGCCCTCAGATGCCAACCAAACCATCAAGCTATTAGCTGACCGCGCCACATACAGCGAGCGCACAGGGGTCACCAGCTATTCAGGCAATGTCATCATTACCCAAGGGACGCTTAAGATGACGGCAGACAACATCACCATGAACCTATCGCAAAATCGCAGCATCAATTCTGCGGTGGCAACAGGTCGTCCTGCTACCATGCAACAAGTCATTACCCAAGAAAAGGGGCTGGCAAAGGGTCAGGCCAATAAGATTGAATACAATGCGGTAACAGGCATTATCACTTTAACTGGCAATGCCAAATTAACACAAAATGGCGCAAGTTTTTCAGGTAATGAGATTCGCTACAGCCTAAAAGCAGGCGATGTCGAAGCCACTGCAGGCAATAGCCAACGTGTAGAATTACTGTTCCCGCCCAATAGTGATAGTAATCAGCAGGGCGTACGTTAATCGGCCAACCTTATTGACCGTCAAACAAGTGGTTAAGTGCTTGTTTGACGGTTGTTTTGTAAGCGTAGAGCGGCTGCACTCTGCGTATCACCACCTTAGTAAAACGAGAGCGCTATGAATCCAGTCACCCCAACTCAAGAGACTCAGCTGGTCATGCAGCATTTAGGCAAGCGTTATGGCAAGCGCTGGGTAGTCAAAGATGTGTCCTTTTCGGTGGCACAGGGACAAGTGGTAGGTTTGCTTGGCCCCAATGGCGCGGGAAAGACCACCAGCTTTTATATGGTAGTGGGTCTGGTGAATATGGACAAAGGGCGTGTCAGCCTTGGCGATATGGATTTATCCAAATACGCCATGCATGAGCGTGCGCGTGCGGGAATTGGCTATTTGCCGCAAGAAGCCTCTATCTTTCGCAAGCTATCGATTGAAGACAACATCATGGCGATTTTGGAGACACGTAGTGAGCTGACCCGCGCTGAGCAGCGCGCCGAGCTCGAAAAGCTGATTGGTGAGTTTCATCTTGAGCATGTACGTAGCTCGCTGGGTATGAGTGTGTCAGGCGGTGAGCGCCGCCGTTGTGAGATTGCGCGCGCACTGGCGGCCAATCCCAAATTCATCTTGCTTGATGAACCATTTGCAGGTGTTGACCCTATTTCGGTTAATGATATCAAAGATGTGATTATCACCCTAAAAAATCGCGGCATTGGCGTATTGATTACTGACCATAATGTACGCGAAACGCTCGCCATTTGCGAAAAGGCGTATATTGTGTCTGAGGGTGCGATTATTGCCGATGGTTCGCCGAAAGATATCTTAGACAATGAACTTGTGAAAAACGTCTATCTGGGTAAAGATTTCCAAGTTTAACAGTATCATTGTTCTACATTAGACATCCATACTGATATTTATCAACAAGAACAGCTTGTCTTACTTACCACGCTCATTTTTATAATTTATCTGTATAAAAGCACGTCATGACTGCATGCGACAGTATATGACGTGTTTTGTCATTTTTGCGTTGTTCCTAGCCTTGTGATTTGCCACACTGGACGCATTTCTTTATATCATAAAACCTAAACAAAACGGTTGTATCATCATGAGCTCGATTAAATACTATTTTTCGCAGCCTCTGGATACGAAGTCACAGCAAGCAAGAAAAATAGTATTTCATCTTGCTGTACAATTTTTAAATCAAAGTTACTACTACCTTTTTCATTTATTCAAAAACAACATATCAGCGCCCACAAATAATAACGATGGGATATTTTCTCTATGGCAAAAAGTAAAAGCAGCTATGTCTGCCAAAACTGCGGTGCGCATTTTGGCAAATGGTCAGGGCAATGTTCAGACTGCGGCGAATGGAATACTTTGACCGAAGCGCCCAATGTCAGTATGCCGCACCATAATAAAGCCACAAAAACGCCCAGCGCACGTAACGTCAGTCCCGCAAAAGGCAATGGCGCGACGGGTTCGGGTAACTATTCAGGCGCGCACAGCGCAGTGATGCCGCTGAATGCGGTGAGCGTGACTTTAGATACGCGCTTACCTACAGGTATTGGCGAGTTTGATCGGGTGCTCGGCGGCGGTTTGGTTGCAGGCTCGGTGGTGCTCATCGGTGGCGACCCTGGTATTGGTAAATCGACCATTTTGTTACAAACCGCGACCAGTATGGCGCGCGCTGACTCACTGGCAGGCAGTGCGCTGTATGTGACGGGCGAGGAGTCGTTGTCACAAGTGGCTATGCGCGCTCAGCGTTTGGATTTACCGACTGACCGTTTGCGTGTACTTGCTGAGACCAATGTCGAGACCATTTGTGCGGCACTGACCCAAGAGCAGCCTGCCATTGCTATTATTGATTCGATTCAGACCATTTATACCGATGCCATTAATTCTGCCCCTGGCGGCGTCAGTCAAATCCGCGAGTCGGCGGCGATTTTGACCCGTTATGCTAAGCAAACAGGCACGGCGCTATTTTTGGTGGGGCATGTGACCAAAGAAGGTACGCTGGCAGGGCCGCGCGTGCTTGAGCATATGGTGGATACGGTACTGTATTTTGAAGGTCAATCCGACTCACGCTTTCGTATGATTCGAGCGGTCAAAAATCGCTTTGGCGCGGTCAATGAGCTGGGTATCTTTGGTATGACTGATTTGGGTCTTAAAGAAGTCGCCAATCCGTCTGCGATATTTTTAAGCCGTTATGACAAACCCGTTGCAGGCTCAATCGTCATGGTCAGTCGTGAAGGCACACGCCCGCTATTGGTCGAAGTGCAAGCGCTCGTGGATGATTCGCAAGGGCAGCCACGGCGTATGGCGCTGGGGCTGGATTTTCAGCGTCTCTCGATGCTGCTCGCGGTCATGCACCGTCATGGCGGCATCCATACCAGCGGACAAGATGTCTATGTCAACGTGGTCGGCGGCGTCAAGGTGATGGAGACAGGTTCGGATCTGGCAGTGCTGCTCGCCTGCGCGTCCAGCATTAAAGAAAAGCCATTGCCGTCATCACTTGCCGTCTTCGGCGAAGTGGGCTTGTCAGGTGAAATCCGCCCTGTGCCCAATGGGCAAGAGCGTCTAAAAGAGGCAATGAAGCACGGCTTTAAACATGCCATCATTCCCAAAGCCAATGCGCCCGCAGCGAATGCCAAGGCGTTTAAAGGTATTAATGTGATTGCGGTGGAGCGTTTAGACGATGCCATTCATCGCGCGTTTGAGATTTAGCATAAGCAGGTTCTAAGTGCTGCTTTAAATCAGTTGCTAAATAAGCAGCCATAAAAAAGCCTGCTAAATATTGCAGGCTTTTTCTAATCAAGCTATTTTAGAATTAAGGTCCAGACACGCGCTCAATAGAGACGTTACCCACACCTTTACTGGTAATACCCAGCTGTTTGGCAGCGCCGTAAGAGAGATCAAGCACGCGGTTACCATGGAAAGGACCACGGTCATTGACTTTTACCACGACGCTTTTGCCATTGCTCTTGTTAGTCACTTTAACATAGCAATTAAGCGGTAGTGAGCGGTGAGCAGCAGTTAGAGCATTCATGTCAAAGATATCGCCACTGGCCGTTTTGCGTCCGTGAAACTTGCGCCCATACCAAGAGGCTAGACCCGTTTGTTTAAACTTGCTAACACTGTTAGAAGCAACCGCAGTTAAACGCTCTAAAACGTCTTCATCATTAGATGCAGCGCTGGTGTCTTGGGCAAGTAAGGGGCTGTTAAGCGCCAACGAAGTCGGCTGGCGGGCTGATTTTACGAGGCTTGAAGCGCCATCGTGCTGACGAGTAAGCTCACTAAGTACACGGTCAATGTGCGCAGAATTGTCTTGAGATGACATTGAGATGGATTTTGTTTCGACAGCCTGTGCAGTGGTCACACTTGCCGTCCCTGCAAACAAACAGACTGACATTGTCAGTAAACCAGACAAACGCTTATTCATAAATACCTCTATCATAAATGCAAGTACTGCCAGCACCATGTGCTTTTCTTGATATGGTGTGTCGGGGGCGTGAACGTAACATACGTGAATACCAAGCCAACAAACTGCAATACCGCATGGGCAAATGAGTGTTTCGTCATAGGTATGTAGTAGGCAGACCACATACGTATGAGGATGTGTTTAACAACCGCTGCATAGTTTATCTCAAGTAATCGTATGTGTAGCAACGACTTAAGACTAGGATATGCTTTGTTAAAATCCGTTAATTAAGTAGTACCTTTGAAACTTAGAGGCTCACTATACGGTGGTGCTGCGACCTAAATATAAGCGTATGCAAACTTTATTAGCACCTGTGTATTGGTTGTGTATCTAAGCCACAATAAAAAGAGGTTACCGCAAATTTTTGTAAAAAACAAGGATTAATACATATACATATTTCGATACATACTTTCCTTTATAAAATCATAAACAAGGTATATTTCTAAATAAACACTAATAAAATCAAAAGTTTATTATCATAAGTGCTTACTTTTTATTCTTGATAAGTCGGGTGTGTATGGATAGACATGAGCAGTCCAAAGCCTGCCATCAAAGTGACCACAGCAGTGCCGCCATAGCTGATAAAAGGCAAAGGCACGCCAACGACAGGTAAAATCCCGCTGACCATGCCCATATTGACAAATACATAGATAAAAAAGGACATCGCAATCGCACCTGCTAATAGGCGGCAGTAGCTGTCAGGATGTGTGGCTGCAATATATAAAGCGCGTGCCAGTAGGCCTATATAAAGCATGAGCAATAGCACGACACCTGCCAACCCAAACTCTTCAGAAAACGCAGCAATCACAAAGTCAGTATGGCTTTCAGGTAAAAACGCCAGATGTGATTGCGTGCCTTCTAAATAACCTTTACCAAACACGCCTCCTGCGCCGATAGCTGTTTTGGACTGAATGATATTCCAGCCTGCGCCTTGTATATCGGCATCAGGGTTCAATAGCGTCAGCACACGTTGATGCTGATACTCATGTAACAAAAAATACCATGCAAAGGCGGCGAGTGGCACAGAGAGTATGACAGCGCCACCAATCATCCACCATGATAATCCTGCCAAAAAAAGTACAAACAGCCCGCTTGCAGCGACCAGTAGCGCAGTACCCAAATCAGGTTGCTTAGCAATAAGGGCTACAGGCAACATAATCAGTAGTAAACTTGCAAAGATAGGCAATAAAGATGGAGGTGCATCACGTTTTGACAGCCACCATGCGCACATCATCGGCATGCCCAGCTTCATAAATTCAGAGGGCTGCACACTACCAAAGCCAGGCAAACGAATCCAGCGCTGCGCGCCCATACGCACCTCTCCAATTGCTGCTACCGTGAGCAATAGCAGCACCCCAATAACATAAAAGGTTGGCGTCAATGCCCGATAGACGCTGGGCGGTATCCATGCCATGAGCATCATAATAATAAAGGCGATACCGTAACTGACGGCTTGGCGTACGATAAGCGCGGTACTTTGGGCGGAGGCACTATATAGCACCGTGAGACCCAGTAAGCACAAGGCCAGAAGTAGCAACATAAGCCACGGATCAATGTGCCAGCGTTGCCACCAATCAGCAGTAGAGGCGTCGTAATCAAACGAAGAGGAGGTGTTGAAATATCGCATATAAAGGCAGTCTGGCAGGGGTCAATAAGATAGGTGGGCTTTTAACATCAATACACTGCTCACTCAATAAAAGATGTCCAATGAAAGATTTAGCCAGTTTAAGACCGTTAAGTGAATTGATGGGCTAATTGATGATATGTCCTAGATAGGCGTAACAAATAAGCAATAACCTCTCTTTATTATCAACAGTATTAGGTAAAAGTGTTAAGCGGCATATTTACAAGGCGTTGCGCTTTAGGAATAGTTTAGCCCGCTGCTATAAAATTTGATAGTATCGCAGCAGTGTTTTTATTGGTCACTTTCTCATGACATCGACAGTTATCTTTTGGCGTCAGCACGCCACACAGTTTTCTATGCTTAGTTTAGGGCTTGTTATCACAGGATTCAGCGCGCAAGCAGCTATTTTACAAGACAGCAGCGAACGCCGTATTCAAATCCGTAATAATACCCCATACATTCAGCCAGCGCCCGTGGCAACCGATCGCATGCAAATGCTGATAGACCAGCAGCAAAAAAACATCCCTTATTCCTCAGAGCTGACTATCGAAGAGAACAAGCGCTTTAGCATCAATAATCCAAATCGGCACACAACCACATACGGCAATGATAGCGAACAAGTTGAAGCGGCACCTGATTTTAACGCATGGTTAAATAGCAGCAGCTACCGCGCGCAGCAAGTGGCCCGCTATCAGCAATATCTCAGCTCACGTGTTGGCGCAAACAATGTACCGCCATTAGACCAGCTATTGACCACTGCCCGCAGTTGGGAAAAATGCGGCTTTGAGCCTTTTCAGTTGCCTCCAGAGTATTTGTGGAGCAATGTAGTACAGACGCTCAGACTGTACAGTACGCTCAAGCAGCAAGGTATTTTGCCACCATCGACAGAGATACGCTCGGTATATCGTAGCCCTGCGCTAAATGCCTGTGCTGGCGGTGCTGAAAGCAGCAAGCACATGAGCGCGGGCGCTATCGATATTTGGGTGCCAGAGTACAGCGATAACTCATGGGAGCTGGGCAGGGTACAAGACAAACTGTGCGAGTTTTGGCAATATCAAGGAGAAAGTCACGAGTTTGGCTTAGGGTTGTATTCAACAGGTGCTATTCATTTAGATACTCAAGGGTATCGCAAATGGGGCTTTAACTTTGCGGTCAATAGCAATACGTGTCGATAGCTAAAACATATAATCCTATTTTTTAAAAAAATGACACAAAATTTTTACTGGATATCTTGACCCTTTATCGGTCTATATTACCATAAGACATAAAGTCCCAAATCGTATAACATACCGTTTGTATTGTTAAAAGTGATTCGGTATATTCTTGCCAACTGTTTATAATACCGCTGTAGGTAGTAGATTCTGTAGTCATGAAGAAAGGCATACGTTCGACACAACTTTTGCTCATAAAATGTCTGTTTGCACTTATCACAGCGGTATTTTTGTCCAATTTTTTAGGGTCCAGCCCTTCAGAGCCGTCCAATATAGACAGCGACTTGGAACGACAAAAAAATGCTGAAATGGTCAAAGAGCGCGTGCAAAATTATCATGCACAGCGCGCCGCTGAGCGTAGCAGTGTGTGCCCAAAATTGGTACAGCGTGAGGTAGATAATGATCTTATCCAGCGCACTCAAGAAGTGATGAGCGGAGATTATTGCGATTATTTTTTATATCCAAATGAGAAGCAGACCATCAGCGTATCAACGGATAATGAGGATTTAAAAGTCAGTTTAATCGTACCGAGGCTGTATGATTTTGCTAATGGCGACTATCAAGTCAAATCCTATGATAAGCATGTGATTCGCATAGCGTATGATGGTCTAAGCTATCGCCCCGAAAACATCGTGTATGATGTTAATATCCGCGTCAAAAACCAACGTACCACTTTTTAAAAATAAATCTATACAATAAAAAAGCGCTGACAACCTGAGGGAAGTGAGCGCTTTTTTTGTTGCTAACGATACAGCGTTTATATGGCGTATTGGTTATTTAGCCGTTTGCTGCCATGGGTCATCCTGTCCGACGGTCACGATAATAAAGTCATCAGGATTGAGCGTTTGCTTTAGTGTTTGATTGACGCCTTGCAAGCTCACATTGTCGATACGCTGGGTGTAGTTGGCCAGGTAATCGTCGGGTAGTTTGTAAAAATTCATCATGCCCAACAGACCATTAATCCCTGAGTTGCTGGCAAAGCCCATGGGGAAGCTGTGCTTTAGGTTGTCTTTGGTCAGTTGCATCTCTTCTTGCGTAATGCCTTTATTGACCGTATCTTTGACTACTTGCAGACTTGCATCAATCGCTTCACGCGCTTTGTCGTTGCGGGTCGAAAAGCCAATCAAATAAGGCCCGCGTGTCAGCATGGGCGTCATTGTGCCTGAAATGCCGTAGGTATAGCCGCGTTTTTGACGAATCTCCGTCATTAAGCGGGCATTAAAATCACCCCCTGCCATCACTTCATTACCAACCGCAAAGTTGGTTTGTTTTTGCTGCGCTTCCATTGTGGTGGCGCGTTTTTCGCCCAGTTGCCCCATGACGACGGTCGTTTGTGTACTGGGAAAAGGAATATGAATACGCTGCGGGGCAGTCACAGGCTTTGGCTCAGGTAGCGAAGGAGCTGTCTTACCTTTAGGCAAATCTTTGGTTAATTGATTGGCCAGCTGCTTGGCTTCAGACAAGGTTAGGTTGCCTGTCATGGCAAGTGAGGCATTGCTGGCAACCAAATAACGCTGACGGAAGTTTTGCAAATCACTCTGACTTAAAGTCGGCACCGTATCAAGCGTGCCTTCACTTGGGTGCGCGTAGGGGTGATTGCCATACAGTGCTTTATCAAAAGCATTGCCCGCAAGGCTGCTCGGGTCTTGCTTTTGTTGTTGTAGTGCCACCTGCAAGCGTGCTTTATTGCGTGCCAGCACCGTTTTGTCAAAACGTGGCTCGATCAGCATTTGTGTCATTAGTTTGCTGGCAGGCATGAGGTGCTCGCTGTCAGAAAGACTACGCATGGAGACAATAAACATGTCCTTATATGCGCTGCTGCTTAATGAAATACCGAGCATTTCCATCTGTTTGGTAAAGTCTTCTTCATCGAGAGTGCTTGTGCCTTGGGTCAACATGGTCGCTGTCATATTGGCAATACCAAAGCCATCGGGACGGATGCTGCCATCACGCGCGCTGCCCGCATTAAAGCGCAAATCAATATCCACAATCGGCAATGTGGTAGCACGCACAAAGGCAACGGGTACGCCTGAGGCGCTGGTAAAGCGCTCAATTTTAGGCACAGTCACAGACAGCGGGCGGACATTTTGTAAGCTGCTCAGCTTGTTTATGGCTTGGATGGGCATGTCAGTGCGGCCTGTTATGGTGGAAGGAACATCACGCGCCGCAGCGGGCAAAGCTGCGCTCATAAGACCAAGCGCGACGCCAATAATGGCGGCACGTTTAGCAAGGGAACAAGTAGCGATAGACAAGCGCAAAGTAGGGTGTATCATGGTATGGGTTGACCTATATTGTCGGTATTCATGCATCAAACGTCAAAGCCGTGTCTTATTTATTATTGGCGGTCACTGCTGTGGCTGTGTTGTCCGTTGCATCTGGCATTGTGTTGTTTGCTTTGATGTTTGCAGAGTTTGAGGCGTCATTGTTCGCATCTTCAGGCATGACATATATGACGGTCAGATTGTCTTTGACCAAATACTTTGCCGCAGCATCTTTGATGTCCTGAATACTTACTTTGTCCAATTCAGCAGGTAAGCGACTCAAGATACGGTCATCGAGCCCAACAGATTGTAGTGACCCAATCATCCGCGCTTGACCTGCCATGCTGTCTTGCGCGTAAACCAAACCTGTAATGGTGCTGGTCTTGGCGCGGGTAATCTCGTCTTGACCGATAGGCTTGGTAACCAGCTTATCTATCTCTGCGCGAATTGCGGCTTCAGCTTCTTGTACGCTCACGCCTTCGCGCGGGGTGGCTTGGATAAAGAACAGACCATCGCCACGATCGATTAAGTCGTAAGATGTACCGACACTGGTAAGTAACCCCTTATCACGGACTAGGTTTTGTTCAAGGCGGGCTGACAAACCACCATCTAGCACATCTTGAGCAAAAGACAGCGCATAGGCTTCTTTTTTATTATTCGTATCAGTGGTCAATAAACTGGGCACATTGTAGCCCATCATCAAAACAGGCACTTGAACGGCTTGCGTTTCAGTCAAGGTTTTATAACCATTGAATCCTTTTTGCCGCACAGAAGGACGCGCTAGAATGCTGCGTTTGGGCAACTTACCAAAGTAGCGCTTGACCTCGCTAAGGGTCGCTTCGGGGTCAACATCGCCAACGATGACCAAGGTCGCATTGTTCGGTGCGTACCATGTGTCGTACCACGCCTGCAAATCGTCTAGGGTGATTGACGCCAGCTCATCCATCGGCCCGATGACCGATTCACCTTTGGGGCTGTCGGGCAAGGCTTGCTGACGGAACGACTCATACGCCTTAGCAAGCGGGCTGTCGTCTGTACGCTGGCGGCGCTCTTCCATGACCACTTGATGCTCTTTACCAAAATCATCGGCTGTTAAGCGCAGATTCACCATTCTGTCGGCTTCTAGCTCTAGCGCCAGCGGCATATAATTGGCAGGGAACAGCTCGTAATAGCCTGTATAGTCATAGCTGGTAAAGGCATTGTTCGTGCCGCCAAACTGGGCAATCAAGCGCTCAAAATCATCGCTCGATACATTGGGCGTACCTTTGAACATCATGTGCTCAAGCAAATGCGACATGCCGCCTTTATCGATAGGCTCATCGGTTGAGCCAACTTTGTACCAAATCTGCGTCATTACTATAGGGGCGCGGTGGTCTTCTTTAATAATAACCTTGAGCCCATTTTCGAGCTGATACTCGTGACGACCAGATAAATCCATGGCAAGTTCTTGTGTGCTCGCCGCTGTATCACTGGCTGAGGTCGTCGTGGTAGAGGTGGTCGCGCTGGTCGTGCCTGCGCCAATGGGGGGTGTCTCTACTGGCGTCATTTGACAGGCGGACAGCGCGGCTGTCACAAAAAAAAGCCCCAATAAGCGGGCGGGTACAAAGGCAGATGGTGAAGACATAACACTCTCAATAGTAAATACTGCGCTCAGTATAGGCAGAACAAAAGTCTCGAATCAAGGGCTGCACTACAATCTTATAGCGACTTGTGCGCGCCGACCATCACGCTTGCGGTTGGGCGTACTTCATGGGTGGTCGTGCAGCCTGCCAGCCATACTGTACCTAAGACAAGAAAGGCTGCAAAAAAAGCGCGTTTTTGGAACGATACAGGTTTTGATGTCATAACAAATACTCTTGATAAGTGAAAGAAAGCAGCTGGCGCGAAGGATAAGGCAAGCCTATGGCATGATAAAAGACAGGCAAAAATAGCCTAAGCATATTTTGACGCAGTACCCGTCTTGCTGTTGTAAAACAGTAGTTGGTTTACCAAACGCGCCGCGCTCCTTAGCATACGCAAGCTTGAGCAAAGCGTGCAGAGATAAACGTCTTATATTTGTGTCTAAATCTTAATCAAAACTTTCTTGTGCTCTAGGGCGTGTCCCTAATTCAAGCGTTTATGACTAAATGGGCTAAAAATGGCTAAACCTTTGGCAAACGGTGTCAAATAGCTGGCCAATATCTTGATATTACCTGCGCTATTTTCCCTTGTTTGCCTTTAATTTATCTCATTTTTAAAATAGGGACACGCCCTAGTCATTCTATACTTATCAAAAGCTATCAGATGATATAGGGCAGCGCGATTGACCAGACACCAGCTTACCGAGCAGCAGTACCCACAAACATCAGCGCGGCAAAAGTCTGAGCTTAGCTTGAATTATGCTAAACTATCACAAAACATGATAATGATGGTTGCTACGCACGAGGATGCGTGCTGGCTTACTGTTGCACTTCTTTTTACTGCATAGATTTTTTGCACTTATTGTTAGGGCGAACGTATGAACAATCCAAATAATGCCAATCGCGTGGTTATCAATCTAGATGGTGATCTTGATGACTTAGACGATGATATCACCCTGCCGAGTCTGCCTGTCGAGCCTGTACCTATTGCTGAAGCACCAAAAGCCGATAATATCGCGGCAAAAACCAGCGATAACGCAACCACACAAGCAATGCCTGAGGACAATATCGCATTAGGCACACCCATTACGCCGCCAGCAGACAGTACGCAAATAGAGCAAAGACAATCGCAAGCGCCTGCGATGCCCTTACAAGCACAACTCGGCGATACGCAGCCGCCAAGCATTCAGCCAAAACAAGCGCCTACTCAACCTATCGTGACCGAAGCGGCTGCCACCGAAGAACAACCTGAGAAAGAAAAAAAGGGTAGCTGGTTTAACCGTATGAAATCGGGACTGACCAAATCCCGCAAAAACCTTGCCGAAGGGATGGTCAACATCCTTATCGGCGGCAAAGAGATTGATGACGAGCTGCTAGAAGAAGTCGAAGACCAGCTGTTGGTCGCTGATATCGGCGTAAATGCGACCAACCGCATTATCAAAAGCTTGACTGAACAGACCGCGCGTGGCGATTTGATTTATGCCAACTCCCTATACAAAGCGCTACAAAGCGAGCTGGTGGACATTTTGAGTCCCAAAGTCGCTCCGCTATTGATTGATACCAGCAAAAAGCCATTTGTAATTTTGATGGTCGGGGTCAACGGCGTGGGCAAGACCACCACCATCGGCAAACTGGCAAAACGTTTACAAGGCGAGGGCAAATCAGTCATGTTGGCTGCGGGTGATACTTTCCGTGCGGCTGCGACTGAGCAGTTAGAAATTTGGGGCGAGCGTAATGACATTCCTGTTATCGCGCAAGGTCATGGCTCGGACAGCGCCTCGGTGATTTTTGATGCCATGCAATCGGCGAAGGCAAAAAACATTGACGTACTGATTGCCGATACTGCAGGGCGCTTACAAAATAAAGGGCATTTAATGGCAGAGCTAGAAAAGGTCGTGCGTGTCATGCGTAAGGCGGACCCAAGCGCACCGCACGAAGCCATGATTGTCCTTGATGCAGGTACAGGTCAAAATGCCATTAACCAAGTCGAAATCTTTAACCAAGCCGTCCCATTGACAGGCATCACCGTGACCAAGCTGGACGGCACGGCAAAAGGTGGCGTAGTGTTTAACATCGCTGAGACGACCGATGTGCCGATTCGTTATATTGGCGTTGGCGAGTCGATTGACGATTTGCGCGCCTTTAGTCCCAAGCAATTTGTTGCTGCCTTATTTGAGACGGATGATAAGTAAATCTATTAGGGCGTGTTGAACATTCGCAAATAGGCACTGCTGATCGCTAAAATTGTTCCAGACAAGGCGCAAAGCGACGATAATGCAGATGCCTTAGCGAGATTTGTAACGCAGTATGGGGCAATTTTAGCATCAGCCCGCAGGGAC
>NZ_JACDXT010000038.1 GCF_016464015.1 Psychrobacter sp. bablab_jr014 | reverse complement strand
TCCCTGCGGGCTGATGCTAAAATTGCCCCATACTGCGTTGCAAATCTCGCTAAGGCATCTGCATTATCGTCGCTTTGCGCCTTGTCTGGAACAATTTTAGCGATCAGCAGTGCCTATTTGCGAATGTTCAACACGCCCTAATGTTATAAAATTGCTGATGATATTTGCATGCCCGTGTACGCTTCGTTTCACATAAATAAAATGTTACTGACTAGATCTCTTGCAAAAGTACCAGTTCATTGGCTTCCACTGACGGAGTTACAAGGGCTGACGATGACTTATGCAAGAAGTCTACTATAGACTGCCCTCAATTTTGTTAATATCAGGATAATCGTAGCAACAAGCGCGCAAAAAGTGCTATCGTCATGAGCGCAGAAAAAGACGGCCTAAAGATAGGCACAACCTTGAACAACAACAAACGCAAAAAAGTACCAAGACCCAAACAACGGAGTGTGACCAAGCCGCCATGAGTATGTCATTTGGATTGACAGCCACCCTAAGTACCTCGCAAAAGCTCACGCCGCAAATGCAGCAGGCCATTAAGCTGCTGCAACTCTCAAGCCTTGAGCTAGCGCAAGAGGTACAAGCCAAGCTCGATAGCAATCCGCTGCTTGAGCGTGTGGAAGATGACGCCGAAAGCGCGGAAATACACGAGCAGGCTGCTAAAGCGGACAGTTTAGAGCTTTGGAATACTAGCAGTAGTGACTCAGGTACGGTGGCTGCGTCAGAGGATAATGATACACCAATGAGCGACAGCTGGGACAAACTGCAACAGCCTACGATGGACGATGATGCTTCAGACGTGCCCTTAGAGGAAAGCGACCGCTTTGATGCGATGGATGGCTTTAGTACGATTGATGTGGGCAGTTTGTCACGTGGCGGTCTGCCTATGGATGAGGACTTGGACAGCTATCAAGGCGCCACGTCTGCTTGTATTCAAGACCATGTGCGCTGGCAGTTAAACTTTAAGCGCCTATCAGACACCGATATTTTGATTGCCGATTATCTGATGGATGCGATGGACGATAGGGGGTTTATCGACCTTGATATTGACGAGCTGCTGCGCAGTTTTGAGACCATGGCGAGCTTTTATCAGTGGGAGATGCGCATTGATTATGACGAAATCATGGCGGTGCTACATATTATCCAATCGTGTGACCCCCTTGGCGTCGGCGCGCGCTCCTTAGCGGAGTGTTTAAGCCTGCAGCTGGCGCGCCTTAATGCGGACACGCCGCATTTAGAACATGCCAAAGCACTACTTAGAGCACCTGAGCACCTAACCAGCAACAATATCAAAGCCTTGACCGAAACCACAGGATTGCAGCCTGAACATATCAGCCTTGCCCTACAAGTCTTGCGCACCTTAAATCCCAATCCAGGGCAAGCGTTTTATCACGCGCAGCCTGACTATATGCAAGCGCCTGATAGCTATGATATCCCTGATGTATTGGTGATACCTATTCGTGAACACAGCAAAAAATCTGCCGCTAAAGAAGATAAAGACGATGAGGCCATGGGCTGGCAAGTGCGCCTCAATCCCGATACGCTGCCCAAGCTACAAGTCAATCAAGAATACGCCAATTTGATTAAGCGTGGCGATGACAGCCCAACTAACCAGTATCTAAAGACCCATCTGACTGATGCTCGCTTATTCATTCGTAGTATCGAAGAGCGCAATCAAAACCTATTGCGCGTCGCCACCAGTATCATTCGCCGTCAGCAGGCGTTTTTGGAACACGGCGCAACCGCCATGCAGCCGCTCATTTTAAAAGACATTGCCGAAGAGCTGTCTTTGCATGAGTCTACGGTCTCGCGTCTGACCACCAGCAAGAGTATTTTAACCCCGCAAGGTTTGTTTTCACTTAAGCACTTCTTCTCATCGCACGTCAGTAGTAATGAGGGAGACATCTCATCGACCGCCATTAGCGCGATGATTAAGCAAATGATTCAACAAGAAAACCCCAAAAAACCGTTATCCGACAGCCGTATCCAAGCGGCCTTACTCGCCGATGGTATCGATATTGCGCGACGTACGGTTGCCAAATACCGCGAAGCCATGAATATTGGCTCCTCAACTCAGCGCAAGCAAAAGTTCTAAGCAGTCTTATCCATAGTTCTGTTTCTTGTATCAGCAAAAGCATGTCTTGTAGAGAGGTGTGCCATACAGCCGCGTGCCCGATTGCACAAAGCGTGTGTGCTAGCATCAAACAACAGGAATAAACGCTATTTTATGAACTGCGACAATGAATAACAAAAGCAAAAAGAAACTTAAAGCCTATGGCTATAAAAAAATAAAAAGTCCTGATTATATACACTTTGCAAGACAACAAAAGACTTAGTTACATTTAATTACAATAAGTCCTCTTGTCAGGCGCGGTGATTCATGACAAATTAGAGACATACCAAGGACAGTTAACAACGACGAAAGGTCGATTTTTAATACAAATGGTATAGAAGACTTTCATTTTGCAGTATAACAATAAAGGCCTATAGCGGATAAATAAAAAGCCTTGATACGGTTAGATGCCTAGTAAGAGCAAAGCATCTTTGAAACATAGCAATAAAGATAAGGACAAGCATATGAATGTATCTATCAGTGGTCACCATATCAGTGTTACCGAAGCCATGGACGCCGCAGTGCGTGACAAGCTTACCCGTGTTGAGCGCCATTTTGATCAGATTCAGAGTATTCAAGTAATTTTGTCTCTTGATAATAGTGGTGCCAATGATGGCGGACAAAAAAGCCACAAAGCAGAAGCTATCCTTCGAGTATCGGGCCAAGAAATGTTTGTCCAAGCTTATGACGATGATATGTATAAAGCCATCAATGAAATGGCAGACAAACTCGATAGACAAGTGCGTAAATACAAAACGCGCTTAGAGCGTAAGAAAGGGCGAGGTGGTCGCTACGAAGATTTTGATATGGCAGAAGCAGCGCCAATCGCATAATGCAAACGGTATAATAATGACCTTATGGACGCGGCTTATGCGTAGCGGGTATTTTTTAAAAGTAACGCAAGTAACGTAATAGGCCGCATTGTTAATGGCAAGCTAAGAGGAGGCAAACGTAGTTTTAGCAGTTATTTTTCACCGCCATAGCAATCAGATGGCATTTAGAAGAACATTTATGTCACATTATATTTTTTCCATTCATTATAAATAAAAGACCTCAATCGTATCGCGACTGAGGTCTTTTGTTGTGTATATCATAATCATTCAGGTCAAAAAGCGGTCTAATGCACAATAGAGGCGACCTACAAAACGCACGCTGCATTATCGTTTGCCTGTGAGCTTTACCTTTTATAAGGGGTCAGTCGCATTTAGCCACCGCCCACCGCTTGTACCACTTCGATTTGCATGCCTTCAACGATAGGTAGAGCAGGCAGCTCGCTTTTGGGCGTCAGCTCACCATCAACTTCGACAGCATAGCGTCCTGTGCTCAGTCCCAGCTCGTTAATTACCAACTGCACAGTTTTATGCGTGGTCTGTAGTGTCTTTCCATTGACAGTGATGGTGGTCATGGTAAAGGTCCTTTTATTAGATACATAAATCGTAAGCGATGAAAACGATGCTAGAAGCATTAATTTTGGGCAAGACGATAGCTAGTGACCGCCAGCCACAGCCAGCCGACAATCATCAATGTGCCACCTATGGGCGTAATCGCACCGAACCAGCGCGGCGCGCCAAGTGTCATGGCGTACAAGCTGCCTGTAAAAATCAGCACGCCTATTTGTATGAGCCAAGCACTGATCGCGGAGGCGTAATTGAGACGCGTCATAATACCAATAAATAGCAGTCCAAGCGCATGGATAAACCAATATAGCGTGCCTGTATGCCACCATTCTAGCTGCTGCAGACTGACAATAGATTTTAGCCCATGCGCGCCAAAGGCACCACAGCCAACGGCCAATGCCAGATTAATAGCAGCAATAGATATCCAGTTGAGCATAGCCACTCTCTTTGTCTTATCGTTTGTTTTTCAGAGGTTAAACGGATAAAACTGACGTACAGGTAGCTACCTATACGTCAGTTAAAAGCTGATATTGGTTTTAGCGCACGTCGTCAGGCAGAATGACGCTGTCGATGGTCATGGCGTCACGGATTTTATCCATGGCATTTTTTTCAATCTGGCGCACACGCTCTGCTGAGATAGAGTAGACTGCTGCCAGCTCATGCAAGGTGGATTTTTGCTCAGCCAGCCAGCGCTGCTCAACGATATCTCGCGAGCGCTCATCAAGGGTGTCCATTGCCGCGCTTAGTGCAGAGGCATTGTTTTCTTCCCAATCTGATTCTTCAACCATCTCCGCAGGGTCAATATCATCTTCTAAGAATAGCTGCGGCGCGTAACGTCCGTCATCATCATCGCTCGACTGCGTTTCAAATGACGCGTCATACGAGGTCAAGCGCGACTCCATTTCCAGTACTTGTTTACGCGTAACGTTTAAGTCTTTAGCAATCGCGTCCGCCTCTTCGAGGGTGAGTTGATTGTTGGTTTTTTTGAGGCTACGTAAGTTAAAGAACAGTTTGCGATGCGCTTTGGTGGTTGCCACTTTTACAATGCGCCAGTTACGAATCACAAATTCGTGAATTTCTGCTTTAATCCAATGCACGGCAAAGGATACTAGGCGCACGCCTTTATTGGGGTCAAAGCGTTTGACCGCTTTCATCAGTCCCAAATTGCCTTCTTGAATCAAGTCCGCTTGTGGCAAGCCATAGCCTGAATAGCTGCGCGCAATGTGAATCACAAAGCGCAAATGTGACATAACGAGCAGACGCGCGGCCTCAACATCGCCATCATCATAATAGCGGTGTGCAAGCTCTTGCTCTTGAGTGGGCGTTAAGATAGGAATTTGGTGCACGGTATTAATGTATGCGCCCAGGTTTACCCCTGGCGCGGACAGATGCGTTGGCATTGAGGGCACCAAATCACGCGTGCGCATATCGCTCAATGTCTCAGCATCGTAGTGCGCAGGATCGTCTCGCAAGGGTTCTTCGGTGGCTTGTGGTTTTGCTGTGTCGGCAGAAGTAGTCATATCTTTGACCTTAATCAAATCAGAAGTCGTATCAATACGTGGTGTTGCCAAATGGACGGATACTTTATGATCTCGACGCGCCGTTTTGGCGTGAGTCGTTGTTATATGCAGTTATTGCACGCTATAGTTAGAAGTTTACCAACTAATGGGTAGGGTGCTTATTCATTTTATCAATAAAAGGGTTAGAAATATTCGAATATAACCTTATGATATATAAAAAAATGTCATGCTAATGATTGTAAAGGATAGCTTGCGTCAGTTGCTATCGGTTTTAGTAATGATGAAGTGAAATATTGTATCGGAATCGGGCGTTGTATTGCTGCCTGTAGCCGCTGTGTTGGTACGCGTGCTTAACATTAAATCAAGGCTTGGGCTCTGCGCGCAAAAGGCGGCAATGTCCGCGCATGAGTTGGGATCAGTGGCGAGCACATAGACTGAGTCACCAGATTGTAGCGAACGTAGGGCAACTTTGGTTTTAAGTAACGGCATGGGACAGGCAAGCGCGCGCCCGTCGACGAAGGCTGTGATATTAAGCGGCTTATCGAAGTCAGATGCAGCGGTATCGGCGGTTTGCAGCACTGCCAACCAATCGCGGACAGTCGCTTCGGTATCGGGCGTGAGCGTAAGGGCAAGCGAAAGTGGCAGTGCAGACATAAATAAATACCTTGATTGATAAAATGACGGTGGTCTGTTCATGAATGGATGAACAACCGCTTTTATTATTAGCGCATTATTATAACAAATCTTACTGACTGTGCGCGGGTAACGGTATGCGGATATGGCGTCTGTTCGCCGTTATTTTTCACTTGTAAAGTGGTACGCGATTGGCTATGGTGAGAGGCGAAATGCGCCGTGAAACTGTGGCTAAGTAATTGTTTTTATTGCTAAGGATGCGCTTGTGACTGCTTCTTATTTTTCATGTTTAACCGCTCGAGTGCTGCGCCCAAATGCATGGGCTGTGCTGCTAGCGGGTATGAGCGCCGCGTCATTGGGACACGCAGACACCAGCTCATGGCAATCGTGGCAACTGCCTGAGAATAACGAGCTACGTGTGCCCAGTCTACAGGGCGATGGCCTTAGCTTTGCTGACAGACGCCAAAATAAGCTGATGGGCGAGTGGGCGCTACAGACACTCAATGGGCGCACAAAAATGCTGCATGACCCGTGGGTGCAAGAAGTCATTACCAACATGACGTGGCGGCTCAATAGTGAAGTGCGCCAGCAAGCGCCGCTGGCGACCGTCATTATCGACAATCCCAACATCAATGCCTTTGCCGCGCCAGGTGGGGTGATCGGTATCAATACAGGTACAATCAGCGCCGCGAGCAGCATGGATGAGCTGGCAAGTGTGATTGCGCATGAGGTCGCGCATGTCAGTCAGCGCCATTATGAGCACGGTGATGACGCGCGTCGCCAAGCCATGATGATGCAAATCGGCGGTATGCTCGCCGCTATTGCCGCCTCCGCAGTCGATGGTGACGCCGCTACTGCGGTTATGATGGGCTCGCAAACGGCAGCGATGAACAATGCCATGGCCTTTAGCCGCAGTAATGAGCGCGAAGCCGACCGTATCGGCATGGACATCATGACCCAAGCAGGCTACGACCCGCGTGCCATGCCGCGATTTTTTGCTAAGCTCAATCAAAGTAATCAGCTGAATCAAACCAAAAATCAATTCCTGCCCAGCTTTATCCGCTCACATCCACTAAGCTCTGAGCGCTTAAGCGACGCCCAAAGCCGTGCGCGTCAATATCCTGCCGCATCGCTGAATCAGCAAGCGCAGCATCAAGTATTGTTTGATATGTTGTATTGGCGCGTGCAGCAGTTGAGTCAAGAAGCCTCTAAAACGGCGCTAACCACCGCTGCCAAAAACAGCACAGGCGCAAAAATGGCGCTGATGCAGTGGTATGGTGAGCAACAAGACTTCGCTGAGGCCGAAGCGCTTTATCAATCGCTGCAAGCGACCGCCAAAAGCCAGCCTGAAATTGAGCTGCTGCTCAGCATCAGTTACGCGGATGTGCTGAGCGAGCAGCAAAAGTGGAATGACGCCGCAAACCTACTGGCAGCACAGCAGCGCATCTATCCTGAGCGCCGCGACTTGCGTATCTACTTAGCAGAAGCCCTGTTAGAGACTGCTCGCGTACAAGAGGCGCAGGCGTTATTAAAGCCGTTAACCCAAAGCAATCCCGCCGACCGCGCCGCATGGCAAGCCTTACAGCGGGTCAATGAAAAAATCGCCAAAACCACCAGCGACCGAAAGCTTGCCGACATTGCCACTGTCAACGCCTTGCGCTATCGCAGTCATGACCAGCTGTGGAATGGGCGTTACAATGCGGCGCTAATTTCCTTAACCCAAGCACAAACAGTCGCAAAACAGGGCAGTGCGACCAGCAGCTTACTGCCTATTATTAATGAAGAAATAAGCGCTGTAAAAACCGCCCAAGAGTACCAGCCATAGGCGGGAAAAAATATTGTTTTGTTGCCGATAACGGACAATAAACCTGTATAAAAAAAGCCAAAAAGAGCACGCAATACGCGACCTGCCTTTTGGCTTTTTTATTGACTATTTATTTGCTTAGCGCAGGCTCATTAGCCTTGAAGGGCTTGTTTGACTTGGGCTGAGATAACAGCAGGGTCAGCACGACCAGCGGTCTTTGTTTTAAGTGCGCCCATCACTTTACCCATATCGCGCATTGAGGTTGCACCTTGCGCTTCGATTTCAGCAGCGACGAGGGCTTGGACTTCTTCGGTGGTCATTTGCTGCGGCATAAATTCGTTGATGATATCAATCTCGAATTGCTCTTTGCTTGCCAAGTCTTCACGACCATTTTCGGTAAAGATGTGCAGCGATTCTTGGCGCTGTTTGAGCTGCTTTTGTAACACCTCGAGCACATCGCCGTCTGCCAATGTGGTTTGACGGTCAATCTCAATTTGTTTGATGACGGCCTGGACGTTACGCAAGACTTTAACGCGCTCAAGCTCACGATTTTTCATGGCTGTTTTGATGCTGTCGGTCAGTTGTTGTTTTAAATCGCTCATGCCAGTGGCTTTCCTTATTCATAATAAACGGTACAGACCCTCGGCAGCCATCGCCAAGGGTCATGAAGTGACAAAAAGTGTAGCACAAAAAACGCCACTGATATCAACAGATAGCAGTGGCGCAGATATGGGGGCAATATACGCTATGTTCTGCAACATCTTATAGTAGGCGCGTTTGACGCGGCGCGTAAAAGATGCAGGCAAACAAATCAGTTGTAAGAGTTACGCTTAATGTCTGATGCGTGGGTCATGTCCGTGTACGTTTATAGACGTAGCGACGAAGCCAACCAAACTGCCCGCTGACACGAAAGTCAGTACTGGCGTAAATTAGTATTTACGAGTAGTACGGATGGTGTCGCGTTGCAATTTTTTCTTATAACGCTTAACCGCAGCTGCTTTCTTGCGCTTACGCTCTTGCGTTGGCTTTTCATAAAATTCACGCTTACGTACGTCAGATAGAACGCCAGCTTTTTCACAAGCACGCTTGAAACGACGGATAGCGATATCAACTGGTTCGTTTTCTTTAACCTTTACTGCAGGCATGTAGACTCCTTATGAGTGAGATACTAGGGCATTAGTTTGGCTGTGTATTAATATTTAGCCATGATGTCTCAAATCACAGCATCAGCTCAAACTAGGACAGGTTTGCGCCAGAGGCACAAGGGTGCGTATTTTAGCTAAAATTTGTAATAAAGTCAACACCTTTTGCCGATTGCTCACAGCAAGTCAGATTGTGAATTGTCTTTAAAAACAAGAGGATGAAGCTGCGCGTCAAGGACTGGCGCGCGGGTACAGGCTTTGCTTTTTTTGCTAAAAATCCACACTGCGATAACGACTATTATCGACTTTGTGCTATGATAACCGCCATGTGCCAGCAGGCATGGCGATGCTTTTTGGTTATTTTATTTGAGGACAGACACATGAGCAAAACACTAAAGCAGACAGCACTATGGGCAGCATTGGCAATCACGACAGGCCTGGGTATCAGTGCTTGTGGTGGCGGTGAGCATGAAGAAGTAAAAGCGGTCGATATGGTCGATGAAGCGGCTGAACTTGCCCGCAAAAATGCCCCTGAAGCAGAAGACATGGGCTTTGAAGAAACCTCAGCGACAGCAGTTGCGGACAATGCGACAGCGGCTGATGAAGCAGGCGCAACAGAAAGCGAAGCGATGAGCACCGAGCAAGAAATGATGGACGATACGGCAGAAGCCAGCGCGGATGACAGTGCAGCGGCACCAGCAGCAGATGCCGAAGCCAGTGCAGACAGCGATGCTGCTGCCACTGAAGAGACACCAGCCGCAGACACGCCAGCGCAATAATCAGCACAGCAAATGGTCTATCAGCGGATAGCCAGTAGGGGGCAGCATGACGGTAATGATAAGACATCAGCGCTATGGTTGGGTGTTGGCATTGGCAGTTGCGAGCGGTTTGCTCAGCGCTTGCGGTGAGACGCAACAAGAGACGCCCCCAGCTGCAAGCGAGACGACAAGCGCTGCGGCGACTGCGCCTGAAACGGTAGAGAACACGGCTGCGCCAAGTACTGACAACGCAGAAGCGGTCGCGGACAGCACCACCGCGCCCGTAGAACAAGCGCCAGCACAGACCGCCGACACATCGGACGCTATGGCAACCGATGCCACCGCGACCGACAGTGCACCACTGTCTGCCAATGCTGGCAAAACCCTGTATGAAACCCGCTGCAAAATCTGTCATGAAGGCGGTATGCTCAATGCCCCAAGATTGAGTGATAAAGCGGCATGGGCACCGCGTTTGGCCAAAGGCAAAGAAACGCTGTATCAGCACTCAGCCAATGGCTTTAATAAGATGCCCGCACAAGCCACCGATGATGTGAGCGTGGCAGAAGTACAAGCGGCGGTCGACTATATGGTCGCGGCAGTAAGCTCCTAAGCTGATATGACCCCGCGAAATTTGCTAAAATGACCGTCATTGCAGCGTACAATGGCGGTTTTTTTTGTGCCGCTCGGCGGTGATTCGGAATGACGCGTATTTGCGCCGTTCTCACAGATAAGATAAAGGCAAAGGCATGAAAGTATTGGGTTTAGAAACCTCGTGTGATGAGACAGGTCTGGCGATTTTTGACAGTGAAGCGCAGCACAGCAGCAATCAAGGCTTGCTCGGACAAGTGCTGTATTCACAAATTGAGCTGCACGCGACCTATGGCGGCGTAGTGCCTGAGCTGGCAAGCCGCGACCATATCCGTAAGCTGGTGCCGCTCTTTGATGAGCTGCTCGCACAGTGCAAGATAGACAAATCAGAGATTGATGCCATCGCTTATACCAAAGGCCCTGGGCTGATTGGCGCACTCATGACGGGCGCGCTGTTTGGGCGTACATTGGCGTATGCGCTGGATGTTCCTGCCATTGGCGTGCATCACATGGAAGGGCATTTGCTGGCACCATTGATGGGCGCGAATGCACCCGCGTTTCCTTTTGTGTCTTTGCTGGTCTCAGGCGGGCACACGCAGCTGATTGCCGCACATGGCATCGGTCAGTATGAGATATTGGGCGAGTCGATTGACGATGCGGCGGGTGAGTGCTTTGACAAGGCGGCAAAAATGCTCGGCTTGCCATACCCTGGCGGTCCAAATATTGCCAAGCTTGCCGAAACGGGCAATCCAACTGCTTATGATTTGCCGCGCCCGATGCTGCATCGCGGTTTGGACTTTTCTTTTAGCGGTATGAAAACGGCGGTACACAATCTGATTAAAGACACCAAAGGCGCGGACAGCGACCCCAACGTGCGTGGCGATATCGCCGCAAGTTTTCAGCATGCGGTGGTGGATACACTGGTTAAAAAATGCGTTAAGGCGCTCAAGCAAAGCGGCATGCAGCGCTTGGTGATTGCAGGTGGTGTCAGTGCCAACCAGCATTTGCGTGAGACGCTAGAGACGGCCCTTAGCAAGATTGGCGCAAGCGTCCATTACGCGCCGCCTGCGCTATGTACCGATAACGGCGCGATGATTGCCTACGCGGGTTATCAGCGTTTGCAAGCTGGCTTGCATGATGATTTGGCGGTCAGTTGTGTGCCGCGCTGGCCGTTGACCGAGCTGCCGCCGATTGATGCGGACAGCGATACCGATACTGAGACAACGATTTAATGCAGTGGCTTGCCATCGGTCTGGGCGCAGGACTGGGCGCGTGTTTGCGTGCGCTTTTGGCACGCTTTAACCCTGTACACCACTGGATACCACTGGGCACACTGGGCGCGAATATCTTAGGCGGTTTACTTATTGGTGCGGCGCTGGTTGTCTTTGAGCGTATCGGCGCAGGCTGGTCGCCCAATATTCGCCTGTTTGTGATTACAGGATTTTTGGGCGGGTTGACCACTTTTAGTACTTTTAGCGCTGAGGTGTTTACCTTTTTAAATGCGGGCAAACTCTTTGCAGGGCTTGGGCTCATTGGGTTGCATGTGGGCTTGACTTTGATGGCGACAGCGATTGGCTTTTATATCTTTAAAAGTGTACTTTGAGCTTTTATCGATATCATCTACCTCATTAGTGGTCTGATTTAAGTAGTTACCGAAATACAGTCTGTTTTAAATAGTCTGTTAATGGGTTTAAAGGGAAAAATAACTGGTTTTGATGGGGTATAACCTATTTAGACCAGTTAAGAAGATCCGACCACCACTGGTGGAAATACCTCAAATTGAGGTTACGGTCCGATAAATGGCTACACAAATCAGCTGCTACCAGCAACGACCCTTTAAACTCAAGGGATTAGCTACTAAAAAGACAGACCATGTAACGTCTGTTTTCACATTCAAGCCGCTGCTAATGTTGTACACCTTGATGTACACTGACAAAGCACCACCACAGCCAATGCCTTTCTTTTATTGATGTTAGCCAGTGTAGTTTGGTTCCTGTATGGGGAACCATTATTTCTCCCAACGCCTATCATAACGTAAAAAAGCGGACAGTATTTTATAACCAAAAAAGGTAATAAAGAGTGGAGTCTTAAACTGGCTTTACTATCCCAGCTAGCAAGCTTGCGAAGCCTTGCATATAGGCGGTGTCATTGCTCGCAGTGCGCGTCGCAGCATACAGCTGGCAATAGACGCCTTCTCCCAATGGACGCGAGACGACCCAACCCTTTTTCTCATACTCACTGACCACCCAATCGGGCAAGGCTGCCACACCGCGTTCGCTGGCGACCAGCTGAATTAGCATCGCTGTTAGCTCGGTTGTGCGCATTTTTTTAAAACTGGCATCCGCTGGGGTCATAAACTTAGCGATAATGTCGAGACGCTTGGCTTCGACAGGGTAGGCAATCAGCGTTTCTTCAGTTAAATCGTCAGGCGTGACAAACGACTGCTCCGTCAAATTGTGCGTTGGTGAGAGCACCAAGCGGCTTTCGTATTCAAACAACGGCTGGTAGCTGAGGCCGTCAATCGGCAAATTGCTGGTGGTAATCAGCAAATCAATGTCACCCTCTAACAGCAAATGATGCGGCTCAGGCTCAAAACCTGTGGCAAAATCCAGCTCGACATCAGACCACTCGCGGCGATATTGATTCAAAATCGGCATCAGCCAATCAAAGCAGCTGTGACATTCAGACGCCAAACGCAGACGCCCTGCCTGTCCGTAGGCTAGGCGCTTCAGGTTCGCTTTGGTGCGGGTTACTTGCGGTAGGATATTATCCGCAAGCGCCAGCACAGTTTTGCCCGCAGGGGTAAAGGTCAATGGCCGCGTGCGCCGATTGACCAAGCTGATGTCGTAGTAATTTTCCAGCTCTTTGAGTTGATGCGACACCGCTGAGGCGGTCACGTGTAGCTCATCTGCTGCCGCGGCAAGCGAGCCGTGCGCACGCAGGGCAGTCAAAGTTTGAAGGTGACGAAGCTCAAGCATAAATAAGCAAACCGCAAAACTGAAAAAAATTCATTATAAGCAATATTTTGCGAATTTTCACGCACTAGCGTTTGCGCAGCAGCCATTGAGAGATGATGACCAGTACCAAAGAGGCCAGTAGCAGCAAGCTACCCACCGCATTGACCTCAGGTTTTAGCCCCACACGCACCATCGAATAAATCCGCAGCGGCAAAATCTCATAGCTCGGGCCCGTCACAAAGGTCGAGACCACCACATCATCAAGCGATAAGGTAAAGGCAAGCAGCCAGCCTGCGAGCACCGCAGGAAATATCACGGGTATCAATACCGTGCGTATCATCACCGATTCGGTCGCGCCCAAATCGCGCGCTGCTTCCAATAGACGCTCATCCAAACTGCTTAAGCGCGCAAACACGGTAATCACCACAAAGGGCAAGCAAAAGGTAATGTGCGCAATCAATAACGACACGAAACCAAGCTGCAAACCCACCAGCAAAAACAGTACCAATAATGAGATGGCAAGCACAATCTCAGGCGACATCATGAGCACAAACAATAAGCCTTGGAGCAAGCCTTTACCGCGAAAGCGATAACGGTGCAGCGCAAGCGCCGTCAAGGTACCAATCAAAGTAGACACGCTCGCCGCCACCAAGCCGAGCACAATCGAATGCCCAAAAGCGGTGACCATCGCCTGATTGTTAAACAGCGACTCGTACCACTTTAGGCTAAAGCCGCCCCAGTTGTAGCCGATCTTGGATTCGTTAAACGACAAGACCACCAGTACTAAAATGGGAATATATAACAGGGCATATACCAGCGTCAGATAGCCGCGCCCTAAGAGGCGAGTGAAGCTACGCGTGTTTGCAGACGTCTTAGCCATTATGCCACCTCATTAAAGTCGGTTTTGCCAATGCGGCGGCTGCTCGCACGATACGCCAGCAACAAGATTGCCATGGCGACGGTAAGTAGCACACTTGCCGCTGCGCCAAAGGGCCAGTCACGCGCGTCCAAAAATTGGTTTTTAATGATGTTACCGACCAATAAGTTGCGCGAGCCGCCCAAAATATCGGCGACATAAAACATGCCCATCGCGGGTAATAAGACCAGCAGCACGCCTGAAAGTATCCCTGGTGTGGTTAAAGGCAACACAATATGCCAAAAGGTCTGGCGTTTGTTTGCGCCCAAGTCCTGTGACGCGAGCAGCATGTCTTCGCGCAAGTCAGTAAATACTGCATACAGAGGCAGCACCATAAAGGGAAACAACAAATACGTTAAGCCTGCAATCACCGCGCCTTGGGTGTAGAGAATATCTAACGGCGCATCAATAATGCCAAGCTTTTGCAGCAGCGAATTAATCAAGCCGTTATTGGCAAACAGCAATTTGAGCGCGTAGGTACGCACCAAAGAGTTCGTCCAAAATGGCAAAATCAGCAGCAGCATGAGTATCGGCTGCACGCGCGGCTTGGCACGTGAAATCAGCCACGCAAACGGATAACCGAACAGCAAGCACAATACCGTGGTCAGCCCCGCCATCCATAAAGAGTGCATAAACACATCAAAATACAGCGGGTCAATCAGACGAATGTAGCTACCGATGTTAAGCGGCATACCGAAAAACTGACTGGGGTCGCGACTAAAAAAACTGACCGCAATCACCAAGATATTGGGTATGAGCGCAAATATCAGTAGCCAGCCCCATATCAGCCATAATGTTGCGGTGCGAAACGGGCTGGACTTGTGCAAACGTGCGCCCATCATCAGATGCTATCCTTAGCCATCAAGGCTTCTTTGGGGGTCGGCTCAGTCTCCGCCAACAGCCACTCCCAGCCATCGACCCACGCCACCTTAACGCGCTCGCCCAGCTTATAATCAAAGCTCGGGTCGTCTTCATCAAAAAATTCTGACGCCTTGACCACGCGTCCATCGTCCAGCTCAATGATGGAATCCAGCGTGCTGCCTTTATATTGACTGTCAATCACTTGACCAAACAGCCCGTGATGCGTGCTATCGGCAGCGTCATAAATACGCAAGTCTTCTGGACGCAGTAAGAGGCTGACCGTATCACCGACCGCGACATCAAGCGCGTGCGCGGGGCGGCGCACATTGCGGCGTAGGGCAGCGCTATCAGCATCGCCTAGTAGAGTCACTTCGATGCGTCCGTTATTTACCACACCATTGCGGTCGGGCGCGTCAGGATGCACCGCATTCACAGTCGCGGTGAATAAATTGGTTTCGCCGATGAATTTTGCGGTAAATAAATTGGCAGGGGTTTCATAAATCTCAATCGGCGTGCCAATCTGCTCAAAGCGTCCGCCTTTCATCACCGCGATACGATCAGACATCGACAGCGCCTCTTCTTGGTCGTGGGTGACGAATACAAAGGTAATGCCCAGCTCGCGCTGTAAGCGTTTGAGCTCCGATTGCATTTGCAAGCGCAATTTGTGGTCGAGCGCAGAGAGCGGCTCATCAAGTAACAATAGCTTGGGGCGATTAATCACCGCGCGCGCAATCGCCACCCGCTGCTGTTGTCCGCCTGATAGGTCTTGCGGCTTGCGGTTTGCCAAGTGCGTCAGCTGCACCATCTCCAGCATGGCTTGCACGCGGGTTTTAATCTCAGCTTTGGGTACTTTTTTTATTTTTAAGCCATAGCCGACATTTTGCGCCACCGTCATGTGTGGAAACAGGGCATACTGCTGAAACACCGTATTAATCGGGCGCTTGTCCGCAGGCAAACCCGCCATTTGCTGCCCATCGAGCACAATCGCGCCCGCATCAGGCTGCTCAAAGCCTGCGATTAAACGCAGTAACGTGGTCTTGCCGCAACCTGAAGGCCCAAGAAGGGTTAAAAACTCACCTTGCTTGATATCCAAGTGAATGTCGGTCAACACATGAGTGCTGCCAAAGCTTTTTTTGACGCCCGAGACGTGCAGTAAAGTCTCTTTGGCGGCAGCAGGCGGTTCGGACGATGACTGTTGCATGACGGTAAGCTCCTAAAACATATCAAGGCAGTGAGCGCTGATTGATGGGTCGCGAGGTAAAAATATCAAGGGCGGTCATTACGCCGCGTAAGCCTGTTAGTATAACAAAGCCTGAGGCCAGCAGCGTTTACGATACGTAGCCCTTGATAGATTTGACTACAAAACGCGCATTCTGTTTGGGCAGTGATTGCGATACAATCTTTTGTTAGCAATGTATGAGTGCATGACTGTTCACCCACTGATGGTGTATGCTATTTTTTCTATTCAACATCTTAAGGATACCTTATGACAGACCGTAAACGCCCTGCCTCTGGACAAGAAGCCCTTGAACTGCTCAAAAATGGTAATGAGCGTTATGTCACCAGTCTGACCAGCACCGACCCAATGACCCAAAAGCGCCCTGAGCTGGTAGACAAGCAAGAGCCGTTTGCCATTATTCTAGGGTGTTCAGACGCTCGTGTCCCTGTTGAGATTGTCTTTGACCAAGGGCTAGGTGATTTGTTCGTCATCCGTGTGGCGGGTAACATCGTGGCGCCCTCACAGATCGGCTCGATTGAGTTTGCTGCCGAGCAGTTTGGCACCCAACTGGTAGTGGTACTGGGTCACTCACATTGCGGCGCGGTCACCGCGTGCGTGGATACCATCTTAAACCCCGAGCAAAACTACTCACCGAACTTGCAGTCTATCGTTGACCGCATTCGCCCAAGCGTTTACAACCTCTATGAGCTGGCCTCAGCGACGGGTCAAGAGGTTGATACCGAGAAATTGATCGACAGCTCAATCCGCGCTAATGTGCGTATGTCGGTCAGCCAACTAAAACACGGTTCACGTATTTTAGAAGACCTATACAACAGCGGCAAACTGCTGATTGTCGGTGCAGAATATGACCTAAAAACGGGCGAAGTCGAGTTTTTTGAAATCTAACAACTGCCTCTGATAGCGCATCAATGAAGCATGTAACCATTGCTTTATAAGTGCTTATTGAATACGCTTAAACCATGAGCCTTTACAAAACCACAGTCGTAAACGCTCATTTTTTTATTATGATAAATAAAAACAACGTAGGATTATTTATGTCTGATACCACTGCACAACCCAAAAACAGTATCCAAGCCGACGGCGTACAGCCAATCAGCACGCAGACCAACGGCTTTACCTTTAACCACACCATGCTGCGCGTCAAAGATCCCAAAAAATCGCTTGCGTTTTATACAGGCGTTTTGGGGATGACTTTACTGGCAGTCAAAAAATACCCTGATATGCAGTTTGACTTGTACTTTCTGGCCAAGCTGACTGACGAGGAGCGTGACAATCTGCCTGAGGGCGACGAGCTTGCCATCTATGCGTTTCGCCAGCGCGGTATCCTTGAGCTGACGCACAACTACGGCACCGAAGATAAAGCCGATTTTAGCTATCATGACGGCAACAGCGAACCACAGGGCTTTGGGCACATTTGCTTTAACGTGCCTGATTTGACAGCGGCCGTTGAATGGTTTGATAAAAATAACGTCACCTTTAAAAAACGCCCTGAAGATGGCAGCATGAAAAACATCGCCTTTATCAAAGATGTGGACGGCTACTGGATTGAGATTGTCCAAGCGGGATTAATGAGCTAATAAGTACGAGTTACAAGGTGGCGCGATGACCAGTAATAACAACCCGCGCCATCAAAGTCACTTTGATGCCAAAATTTTAACAAATAGTAATAAAAAACACCGAAAATAAGATAAGGAGCATCACTTTATGCCGACTTCGGATGGCAGTATTACCTTAAGTAATGGACTCACCATTTATCAACAAGTGGTACAAACCACCAATGAGCTGGGTACAGAGCTTGTAGAGCGTACGCCTTACTTTGTCGCTGCTCTGATTGTCTTTGCCATATTTTGGTTACTTTCGGCTTTATTTAAAAAACTGATACATAAACTGCTTGGCGCGCGCCAACGACACCAAAACTTGGTCAAAGTCTTTCAGCGGGTCGGCGGCGCGCTGATTTTGTTTATCGGCTTTATGATTGCGATGGTCATCGCCATCCCTGGTTTTACCCCTGCCAAGCTGATTGGCGCGCTCGGTATTGGTTCGGTAGCGATTGGTTTTGCGTTTAAAGACATTTTTCAAAACCTATTGTCAGGGATTTTATTACTGCTCTCTGAGCCTTTTCGTATTGGCGATCAAATCATCTCAGGTGATTATGAAGGGACAGTCGAGGACATCAAGATCCGCGCCACCACCATCAGAACCTATGACGGTCGCCAAGTGGTGATTCCCAATTCTGATCTTTACACTTCGGCACTGACGGTCAATACCGCCTATAAGCAGCGCCGCTTACAAGTGGGAGTGGGTATTGGCTACGACGATGACATTGAAGGTGCAAAAGCGCAGATTATTCAAGCGCTTGAAGACGCCAAAAGCGTGTCACGTATTCAAAAACCAAGCGTCATTGCTACAGGGTTTGGCGATTCGTCTATTGATCTGATGGTGCGCTGGTTTATTGATGATGGCACGCAAGCCAATAAAGTTGCCTCGATTCACGAAGTGATTGTACAGATTAAATCCAAGCTTGACGCTGCGGGCGTGAACATTCCGTTCCCCATTCGTACGCTGGATTTAAGTGACGCCTCGGTCGATGCAGTGGTTGAAAAACTGCACGACAAACAACAAGCGATGCAAGACCCAGCTCAAGAAAAGAAAGAAGCGCAGGGCGCAAACTCGCAAAAACAAACGAAGACACAAGACACGCAAAGCGCCATCCCTGATGACAACTTGCCACAGCAAGGCAGTTAGGCCTTTTTCATGGACAAAAAAACCGCCCAAGTCATTGCCCAGGCGGTTTTTTTACAGCGTTATTTTTGTTTGTTTAAAAACTTAGCTTTCAGCACGGTATTCAGTGTGGCAAGATTTGCACGATGCGCCGACTTCTGCAAAGGCGGGCTGTACATCTTCGACACTGGTTGCTCCCTGTGCTGCTTGGTTGAGTGCTTCTGTTACTTGTTCAAAGTTATCCGCTTCACTACTAAAGCCTTCGGCATCGCTCCATACGGTTTCCATCGCTCCACCTTTTGCACTTTCATCTTGAAAATGCGTCCATGGACTGTCCGCGCTGTCTGCTAAGAAGGCCGCTTGTTCTTGAAATGTGGCGGCATCAAAGGTATCTGGCGCTTTAATCATATCGCCCATGATGCCCATGGCATTGCCCCAATCTTTCATAATGTCTTCACGTGCCTTGATGTCTGGGCTAGCAGACTGGCTGCATGCGCTAAGGCCTACAGTTGCACTGATAAGCGCTAGCGCGATTACCGACTTTATCCCACGGGTTTGATTAAACAATGACATCATAAGCTCCTCAATAAATGGTCATGCTGGTATGGCTTCGTGCTTGACGCAGTCATGACAATGAAAAAATACTGCTACCGACAATGGTTAAGTAATTATAAATAATAGCCAACACTTGGTTAGCCCTTTTACAAAACAATGTAGCCTTAAGATAAGCGCGCGAGATATAGTAATTCCGTGCCTTTTTGTTCAAAAAAGGTTAAAAAGCCTATTCGTAATCTTTTTAGACATGTTTAAAAGACAGAAAAAAGGTCAGTAGCCATGTTGGCCACTGACCTTTATCAGCGTATTTTTTAGTGTTTAAAGTATGTTAGGGTGTGTTGACCATTCGACCATGGCACTGACAGCGACTATTTTTTAGGCGATTCGAAGTTAAAAATAATAAGTTTAGTCACTCTAAGCGTTTATTTTTAACGATGAAGCGGCAAAAAAGAGTCCTGTCCCTGCGGGCTGATGCTAAAATTACCCCATACTGCGTTACAAATCTCGCTAAGGCATCTGCATTGTCGTCGCTTTGTGCCTTGTCTGGAACAATTTTAGCAATCAGCAGTGCCTATTTGCGAATGTTCAACACGCCCTAATTGGCTAAAGGACAATCCGCTGTCAACCACTCACGCGGTTTTAGATAATAGTTGGTCAGCTCAAATTCAGGCGTGCCTGCTTCAGGCTCAAAGCGATAATGCCAGCTGGCAAGTGGTGGCATACTGACCAAGATTGATTCGATGCGCCCATTACTTTGCAGCCCAAAGAGCGTGCCACGGTCATAGACCAAGTTGTACTCAACATAGCGTCCACGGCGATACAGTTGAAACTCACGCTGCGCCTCAGTATATGGCGTCTCGCGGCGGCGCTCAAAAATAGGCACAATGCCTTCTAAATACCCTTGCCCAACCGCTTGCATAAAGTCAAAGCAGGTCTCAAAGTCCCAGCCACGACTTTCGGTATTTACGTCGTCATAAAACAGCCCGCCGATACCGCGCTGCTCATCACGGTGACGCAAGTGAAAATATTCATCACACCACTGTTTAAAGTCAGAATACACCGACTCGCCAAACGGCGCGCACAAGTCATGGCAGACTTGGTGCCAATGGATACAGTCTTCCATCACAGGATAAAACGGCGTCAAATCAAACCCACCGCCAAACCACCAAATCGGCGGTTTGCCTTCAGCTTCGGCAACAAACAGGCGCACATTGGCGTGACTGGTCGGTACGTTGGGATTCTTAGGATGTACGACTAACGAGACACCCATGGCTTGCGCGCGGCGTCCCGCGATATCAGGGTGACGTGCTGTGGCGGAGGCGGGTAGGTTGTGGACGTGAATGTGGCTAAACATCACGCCTGCTTTTTCGATGACGTCGCCGTTTGCCAATACACACGAGCGACCACCACCGCCTTCAGGGCGTTCCCACTCATCAGGAACAAAGCGCGCTTGACCGCCGCCAGCACTTTCTTGGGCCTCTAATGCCGCGCAAATACGCGCCTGTAAATCGACTAAAAAAGCGCGTACGCGAGCAATAGCGTCACTATCAGGAAAGGCAGTAGGCGTGTCTTTTGACTGGGTATTCTTAGACTGAATATCTTGAGCTTGTGCGGTCGTTTTATTCATAACGGTTACGGTGCTCCAGTTGGTCAAACAAAGCGGTACAATAAAAAATCAAAAAAGATGCGCTAGAGCGAATCTCTAAAAATCGCTGTCCAATAAGTGTCCCATACGGTCACGCTTGGTGGCAAGGTAGCTGGCATTAGCATCATTGACCCCAACCAAAAGGGCGACACGTTCGACCACTTCAATACCGTGCTCGGTTAAGTACGCCAGCTTATTGGGGTTATTGGTAATCAGACGTACCTTATCCACACCGACGTGCGCGAGCATCGGCTGGCACATATCGTAGGTGCGAGCGTCTGCAGGCAAGCCTAGTATTAAATTGGCATCGAGGGTATCATGCCCTTGGTCTTGAAGGGCATAAGCGCGGATTTTATTGGTCAAACCGATACCGCGACCTTCTTGTCGCAAATATAGTATCGCGCCACAGCCACTTTCTTGGATGGCTTGCATGGCCGCATTTAATTGCGGGCCGCAATCGCATTTTAATGAGCTAAAGGCGTCGCCTGTCAAGCACTCAGAGTGAATGCGTACCAGCGGTATCGGCGGCGTATCGGTAGGTGCGTGCTGCGTGTCAGTCGGTAGCCCAACGGTCAACATCACATGCTCTTGACCTGCTTCATTTTCAAAAATATGAATATCAAACTCGCCATGACGAGTCGGTAGTTTGGCATTGGTGATAAATTGATATGACATTATGTCCCACATACGGTGCAATCGCGGTATCTATCAAGTCCTAAAACGTATTGATGCAAAACGTGGCTCGATAGGGCGCACGGGGTGTGAACGGGTAAGTTTTTATAAAAACACACAAAGTTCACAGACGACGCACGATGATTGAAGCGACAGTTAAAAAAAAATGCTATTATGCCATACTATTTTGACGGATACAGTGACAAGTCTGTGCGCTTGCCTTACTGTAGGGTCACCAGCGTCATGCACGCCAATGTTGGCAGCGCATGTGCCCTAGTGTGGACGTTGATTACACAGCAATACACAGATAATCTGTGTCGTCTATGCTAGAGTGCATGACGGTATAACGAACGAATAATAAATTGTCAGTAGATTGGTAGGTATCGTAAGATTTATGCAGCAGTCACTCCATCCCTCACAGTCTTGGTCACCCACATCGGCACCTATGGCAGACGCTACTGGCTTACAACAGACCTATACGGCGATACCGCACGTGCGTCCCACCACGCCGTTACTCGATACGATTAATAGCCCTGCTGAGCTGTCCGCGCTCAGTCCTGACGCGCTCATCACGCTCGCTGACGAGCTGCGCTTGTTTTTACTGTATTCTGTCGGTCAAAGCGGCGGGCACTTTGGTGCCAATCTCGGTGTGGTTGAGCTGACCTTGGTATTGCACTATTTGTTAGACGCACCTGCTGACCAAATCGTCTGGGATGTGGGGCATCAAGCCTACGCGCATAAAATATTAACAGGTCGCCGTGAACAACTTGCGACCATCCGTGCTAAAGATGGCTTAACGGCCTTTCCTGAGCGCGCCGAATCGGTATATGACACTTTTGGCGTGGGGCATTCTTCAACCGCGATTTCGGCAGGGCTTGGCATGAGCCTTGCGCTGCGCTATCAAAACCGCCCGCAGACGGTGGCATGCGTCATCGGCGATGGTGCGATGACAGGCGGCATGGCATTTGAGGCAATGAACGATGCTGTGCAACAAGACGCAGATTTATTGGTCATTTTAAATGACAATGACATGTCTATCTCTTGCTCAATCGGTGGTTTTTCGCGTCACTTGGCGATGCTGTGGGAATCGGGCTATCAGGTGGACATTACCGAAGACGGAGCGCCTGCGATTAAAAAACGCCCAGATATGCAGACCTTTGACCGCCGCAAACGCCATACTGAACAGCGCGCTGTACCCAAGTTAGAAGACAATTTATTCAAAGCGATTGGCTTTACCTATTTTGGCCCTTTTGATGGTCATGATGTGCCTGAGCTGCTACGCGTTTTAAGTCGTGCTAAGCAAGTCAAAGGCCCTGTTTTAGTGCACATTTATACCACTAAGGGCAAGGGCTTTGCGCCCGCTGAGGCTGACCCTGTTGGCTATCATGCGATTGGTAAATTGCCTGCGGAGAACAACAAAGCAGAGGCCGCGCCACAACCTGCACCTGCTCTAAAGTACTCACAAGTATTTGGTGAATTTTTGTGCGACAAGGCCGCAGTGGACAATAAGCTGCTCGCGATAACCCCAGCAATGGAAGAAGGCTCAGGCATGACCGAGTTTGCCAAAGCCTATCCTGAGCGCTTTTTTGATGTGGCGATTGCTGAGCAGCACGCGGTGACAGTTGCGGCAGGTATGGCGACCCAAGGCGTCAAGCCAATTGTGGCGATTTATTCGACCTTTTTGCAGCGTGGTTATGACCAGCTGATTCATGATGTGGCACTACAAAATCTGGACGTGACCTTTGCTATTGATAGGGCAGGTCTCGTTGGCGAAGATGGCGCGACGCACGCGGGTGTGTTCGATTACGCGTTTTTGCGTTGCGTGCCCAATATGCTGATTGCGGCACCCAAAGATGAAAATGAGTGCTATCACTTGTTAAATACCTGCTATGAGTACGAAGGCAGCACTGCCGTGCGTTATCCACGTGGTGCAGGTGTTGGCGTGCCGATTAGCCGTCCCGCCCAGTGTTATCCGATTGGCAAAGCGGTCTTAGAGGCTCAGTACGGTGATGCGCAAGCAAGCACGCAAATTGCAATCTTGGCATTTGGGACAATGGTTGCGGCTGCGGTAGACAGCGCTGAGCGTTTAACGAGTCCAGACAGTAGCGATTTTATTGCCGATTGCGCAGTGCGTGTGGTCAATATGCGCTGGGTTAAGCCGCTCGATACCGAGATGCTAGAGCGTCTGATTGCTGACGGCATCACGCATATTGTGACGGCTGAGGAGCACATGATTATGGGCGGCGCGGGCAGTGCGGTAAATGAATATCTGCTTAATGACTCTGCCGCCTATACAGCGCGTCCGTGCGTCATTTATAATATCGGCATTGCCGACCGCTTTATCGCGCACGGCTCACCTGCCGAGCAGCTGGCGGATTGTGGCTTGAATGCCGACGGCATTGTGCGCCAGATTCGTAGCGTTGCCGCATAGACGCTCAATCTCCGTTTTGACAGGGCTGCGCTTTATGGGCATGAAGATTTTTTATAAAGCGATTGTTTAAGGCGGCGCTGTTTGCGTTTTGCCATATTATTTTACGTATGATGTACTGTTGATTGGTCGGGCGTGTTGACGCAGCGCGCTTGGCAACTCATCACCTACTTGCCGTAGGTGTTTATTGTTTTACAGCATGGATGATGACCAAGTGGCAAGTCAGTAGTGCCTTATGGTTTGGTATGGCAGGTCTTTTCAGTACATTACTGAGGGTTTAGACTTGGCGTATTTCTGTGCTGGTATGGCTGTTTTAACCCCGTTATTTCTTCACTTTTTTCACACAGATAGGTTATTTATGGAACCCATGGTCGTCATCGCAGCCCGCGCTGCAGAAAAAGTTGGTACTGAGATTTTACACGCACACCAAAACCGCCACAAAATCGAGCTGGACATTGAGTCAAAAGGCATCGATGGCCTGGTCACGCGCATCGATCGCTTTAGCGAAGAGCTGACGATTGAAACCCTAAAAAGCAGCTATCCCAACCATTCATTCCTAGGCGAAGAGTTCGGTTACCAAGAAGGTCGCGGCGAAGACGCAGACTGGTGCTGGATTATTGACCCACTAGACGGCACCAAAAACTTCGTACACGGCTTGCCACAGTTTTGTGTGTCTATCGCCGTACAGCACAAAGGCGTGACTCAGCATGGCGTGGTCTATGACCCTGTCCGCGATGAGATGTTTTCAGCCAGTCGTGGTAAAGGCGCACGCCTAAACCAGCGCCGCATCAATGTCACTGAGCGTAAAACCCTAGAAGGCGGTCTGTTCACCACAGGTCATCCGTACGAGCGTATGAAAGATGGCGCACCTGTGTCTTATGCTGCCGAGCATTTTGAGAGCCTACGCCGTGTACACGAAGCGGGCGGTCAGGTTCGCCGTTTAGGTTCAGCGGCGCTCGACTTGTGCTACGTTGCCGCAGGTCGTTTGGATGGCTATTTTGAAATGTCTATTAAGCCTTGGGACATTGCAGCAGGCGAGCTGATTGTCAATGAAGCACGCGGCGTGGTGGTTGACCATAAAGGTGCGCACGATTCTATGACCACAGGCTCTATCTTTGCGTGTAACGTCAAACTCTTAAAGCCACTCATGCAAGTGGTTGTCCCTGCTTGGAACAATGTGCTGTAGATAGTTAAAGTAGCTGTTGTTTAAGCCGCTATTATTTTAGTAGCTGTTATTTAAGCAAAAAAAAAGCTGACTTATGATGAGTCAGCTTTTTTTGTTTTACTAGGGCGTGTTGAACATTCGCAAATAGGCACTGCTGATCGCTAAAATTGTTCCAGACAAGGCACAAAGCGACGATAATGCAGATGCCTTAGCGAGATTTGTAACGCAGTATGGGGCAATTTTAGCATCAGCCCGCAGGGAC
>NZ_JACDXT010000037.1 GCF_016464015.1 Psychrobacter sp. bablab_jr014 | reverse complement strand
GATTATTTACCGCTGTTCTACCAACATCGGTCTCTTTACCTGAACAATACGGTGCTATCTTTGCCCACTGGGCATCACTTAGGGTTAATCTAGTCATAACACTATGATTATCAATTATTCTATATATGTCAACACACCCTAGAACATGCTCCAAATTTCATATAGGCTAGCTTCAATAGGGTTAGACAAAAGAAAAGGACTGAAAACTGTATTAAACAGATTTCAATCCTTTGTGTACGCTTTAAAATCGGGAGTAATGCTACGATAAATAACGTGTGAAAGCATCATTAAGGTCATTGATATCGTAACCTTTACCTCGTACTTCCTTACCGCGTAGGTCAAGCGTCCTCATATCCTTAGATGAAATCTTGAATTCACTTAGTCTTTTAGCAATTTGATGTAAAGTTATAGGCTTGCCATGATTTAGAGTTGACCAGATCATCTCTGGATCTCTACATAATCCTGCAAGCAAGTCTCTACTTAAAAGCCTGTTGGTTCCATATAGATTAAAAACGATTTCAATATCGGCTAAGAGCTGCTCATTTAAACTAGGTTCATCGCTTTCAATACCAGAAATTTCGATACAAGCATTATGAGCCTTTTCCAGCCAATCATCACCTAATATCATAGCTATTTTCAGCAAAATTTCCCAGTTGTCCTGTGCCCGATCGTTGATATAAGTAGGTAATACTGGCTTTGCTGCTTTGACAGCTGCCATATTATCATTAGACCACCTAGCAAGCTGCGATTGGATTTTGTTAGTAGTATCTACAGACAGATCACGCACTCGTTTTTTTGTCTCATTTTTCATTTTACGGCGTAGCGTGAGCGATATTGAGCGATCTATTAGCGTGTCAGGAATTTTGCCAATACCGGAAATCGCTTTAGCACTATAAACATTGAATGTTATTAATTGGTGATCATCACCAAAACAGCGCGTAATGTTTGAGCCATCACGACTATGACCTGCATTTAGTACACCTCGTATGCCCTCATCATCATTGAGAAACGTGTCAACCTCATCAATGAATAATGTTGGTTCATAGGCTTCAATGCAACGAAATAGTGCTGGCCCTGTGATGTTAGATGTTGATAGCGACTTTTTGCTCAAACGGCTCATTAGTTTTAAAAGCGTACTTTTACCGCAACGCTTTTCCGGAGCATTAATCCAAGCAATAGGTAAAATATCACTTGCTGGAATAAGCCATGTCATTAGTATCCATAATGTAGCAGCCACTCTAACTGCATCAGTGCAAGCGATATGATCTTCTATTATCTGATATATTAGACTAACTATTAAAGCAATATTTAATACTGGTTCTGAGCTTGGCTGAGTATAAACAACTAAACATTCATCTTTTCCAACGTCTAATTTATTCCTAGCGCTTTTCACCAATTGATCAAACGCCTTTAATGTTACATTTAAGAACTTAGCAGTATCAATTCGTGCTAGCTGATAATCTAGCTCTGGCAATTTAGCTATATTGTTAATAATGGCTTTTGCTTCCTCTGAGCTAATTTTCGGCACATTTTGTGGTAAAATATCTAATGATGGCTGGTCTATGTCATCTGTAGTAGTTTCTGAAAGCTTAGCATCTTGCAGGATGCTTGGCTTTTTTATTGGGTCAACTGATCGCTCATCAATTGCCTCAGGAGGTGTAACCTTGTTGTTTTTACTCATGATTATGCCTCCTTATCATTAGAAGACGTAGAATGGCTCTCAATCCATGCTAGAACCTCAGAGTTTCGCCAGGCCACCACGGTTGGAGACAGTCTTATGCTGGCAGGAAACCTACCATCACGACTCCACTCATGTAAAGTCGTTCTCGAAAATGGTAAAAAAGGAAGGATGGTTTTTGCTCGTGACATGCCCTGGACAGGTAACGTACTAATTAACTCGTTTTTTAATGACTCGTTACAGTCATTATGTTTATATTGATCGTACATTTTATTTCTCCATACTTACGGCAGCGACATGCTGCGGTAAGTATGGAATGATAGTGATATACGTTAAATATGTCATCGCAAGTTGCGATCACTAAATCGCAAATTTTATTGTTTGTCGTTTTTATTAGCATTAGCAAAAATATCTTCAATATTTCGTTTACCAAGTTTTGGAATCTTCTCATTTATAATATGCTGAATTAAGCCAGATTGAGTCGGTTCACCTGTGCTCTTAAGGCTATCGCTTTTGAAATGATATGCATTAATATCAGGGTTTAGTAACAAATCTTTAAGAACTAATATCAATGAGTAGACACTATCTTTGACATCATTTTCTGGCTGTTGAGACTGAGATTTTCTCAATTCTTTTTTAAGTGTCTCTATCTCTTTATGTTGCTGACTGATAGTTCTACTTGCAGATGATAGCTCCGATTCTAGTTTAGGAATGAAGTGACTATTTTTTATAATACTAAGAATGTATAGTAAATCATGCTTCGCAAATAGTAACTCACAGTTCTTTTCTAAATTCACGCTTTGATTTTCATCACTTTCAATTGCATATAGTATGTAACCTTCTATTTCGTCATCATTCAAACCAGAGTCGTTTAAGTCAAACCATATAGCTTGAGAAACAGGTCTCTGATCACCTAGAATAACTTCGATTCCTAACGCAGATTGTACAATGTTTAGAGGGGATAATTTAAACACTCCTTCAGTAAACAATTTTGCTCCAGCTGTTTTAGTAGCAAACTTGTCCTCAAAAGAAGATAAAAGTTTTTTAACTAAATATATAATGCTATCTACGTTTAACGCAGAATCATAGTAATGCGGCTCAGTCAATTCTCCAACTTCTAATTTAGTCATCTCTTTTTTGATAGTATTGGTTAAAGAGTTTATTGTTGACTCTCTATTCATTGAGATACTTTGAGTTACAAAGCTGACTAATCCTTTGTATTTGACATATGGCGTAAGTTGATTTGTATTGATTAAGCGCATAATAGCTTCATCATTACTAAATGCCCTATCATTTGTTGCAGCTAGATATTTTCTAACTTCTTCTATAGTGAAGAAAGGTTTAGTGTCATCAGACATATTTTTCCTTAAAGTTTGAACTTTACATAATTTACAAAGACAGGTTGAAATTTAACTTAGCATATAAAGAGGTTTCTTTAAAAAACGATTTTCAGCTTAAAGATTCCGTCAAATTCTAAGAAGGGTTAAGAACTAATTTAATAGATGTACAGTCAATTGTATTTATATATCAGCATCTATATAGGCTGCCCATCTTTTCATCATATCTTTACGATAGTCTAAATGCTGAGCACCGTTATATGCTTTACTAATCTTATTTTCTTGTTCATGAGCCAGTTGTAACTCAATAGCTTCATGCATAAACCCCTGCTCATGAAGGGTAGTACTTGCCAGCCCTCGGAATCCGTGCCCCGTCATTCTATATTTATAGCCCATCTGGTATAAAGCATTTATAAACGCATTTTGGCTGTAAGGTTTGCGAGTTGAAGGGTTGTAGAATACATACCGCTCTGAAAAATTCAGCTCTTTAATTTGTTGTAATATATCTATGACCTGTGGTGCAAGAGGCACAATGTGAGGTCTATCCATCTTCATTTTGTCTGCAGGTATACGCCAAATTTTATCGTTCCAGTCGATCTCTGACCATTCCATGAACCTGAGCTCATTAGTGCGCACGAAGGTATAGCATAGAAACAATAGACCTAATTTAACAATGATATGACCTGTGTAACTATCAATGTCGCTTAAAAGCTGAGGCAACTCTTTTGAAGTAATGCGACTGTGGTTTTTAGTTTTATGCGGTTTGATGGCTGCTGATAAGTCTGCTGCAGGATTTGATGTTGCCATACCAGTACGAATAGCATGCTTAAATATCTGTCCAACTTCTGCCATAATTCGTCGCGCCATTTCATTAGCGCCGCGTGCTTCAATATGCTTACCGATTGTCAAAATATCAGGTGACGTAATGTCGTCGATTAGCTTATGTCCTATAACTGGTTTAACGTCACGCATGTAGGCTGAATAGTTACGGCTAAACGTACTAGAGGCTAAAAAGGTCTTGCGGTCTGCATACCAGGCCTGGGCAATAGTATCAAAAAGCCTTGAACCATCTTGTTCAGCAAGCTTTTCTTTTTTCTTATCTTTAGGGTTAATACCTTCGTTAATCTGTTGCTTTATTTCTAGGTTACGCTGGCGTGCTTGTTGTAATGTGATTACTGGATATTTACCTAAAGTGAGTGACTGCTGTTTACCTTGCCAGCGGTAAGCACTGACCCAGACTTTGTTTCCAGTGTGTCTTACCCACAGTTGAAGGCCATCGCCATCACTGTGCTTGTCAGGGCGGCTAGGGGTGCATTTTTCACTTGGGGTTAGTCTGTTGATAATCGTATGAGTTAATGGCATGTTGGTATATCTCCACGTTGGTATAATCTATACCAACAAATATACCAATATTCTATATGGTTCGCCACATACCTATACTTTCGCAAATCTTGTAAAACCCCATAAAAAAAGGCTTGCCGCATCGCTGCGAACAAGCCTGATTCAATATGTGGTGGGCCCAGTAGGACTTGAACCTACGACCAAAGGATTATGAGTTTTATAAGCGTTGAAAATATATAACAATACATGGCGATACATGCCAATACATAACGATAAATTTACAATGCTATCAATGGGTTAGGTGAGATAAT
>NZ_JACDXT010000036.1 GCF_016464015.1 Psychrobacter sp. bablab_jr014 | reverse complement strand
CCCGCAGGGACAGGACTCTTTTTTGCCGCTTCATCGTTAAAAATAAACGCTTAGAATGACTAAACTTATTATTTTTAACCTCGAATCGCCTAAAAAATAGTCGCTGTCAGTGCCATGGTCGAATGGTCAACACGCCCTAATAATCGAGGCTTAGTCTAGCATTTTATGCCTCTATTTTAGAGCGCAAAAACAGCAGTCATACAATTTGCTACCCAAAGCGCGCTGGCAATCGACAAACCCTGTGCATAAGGTTGTACTCCTGCGCGCATCGCCCTACAATAGGCAAGCATAGCCCAGCGGTACGCATACGTGTTTGGGCATTTTTTGATTTAGTGATGATTGACCATCGTCTTGTGAGGTAGTTTTGAACACCCGTTCTGATACGATTAGTGATTTTGAGGATACGCCCGCACACGATAGCGGGTCAGTGGGTATCGTCACGCCTACGTTATACCATTTTGCCGAGCCATTGACATTAGAGTGCAACCGCACCTTGCCTTCCTTTGATTTAATGGTTGAGACCTACGGCACGCTCAATGAGGACAAGTCCAACGCCATTTTGATTTGTCATGCCTTATCAGGCAGCCACCACGCGGCAGGCTACTATAGCGAAGCGGACAAAAAATCAGGCTGGTGGGACAATATGATTGGCCCAAACAAAGCCATCGATACCAATCGCTTTTTTGTGGTGTGTCTGAACAATATCGGCAGCTGCTTCGGCTCAACGGGGCCAACGTCTGTCAATCCAGAAGCGGACAGCTATGTCAATGAGGCAGGTGAAACCGTGCAGCCTGTCTATGGTCCTGATTTTCCGCTGATTACCATCAAAGATTGGGTCAAGACTCAAGCCATGCTCTCTGACCGTCTCGGCATTGAGGTGTGGCATGCCGTGGTCGGCGGCTCGATGGGCGGTATGCAGGCGATGCAGTGGTCGGTTGATTATCCTGAGCGCCTCAAGCGCTGCGTGGTCATTGCCAGCACACCCAAGCTGTCCGCGCAAAATATTGCCTTTAACGAAGTGGCGCGGCAGTCGATTCTCTCTGACCCTGACTTTAAAGATGGACGCTATTTGCAGGCGGGTACCTATCCACGGCGCGGGCTAATTTTGGCGCGTATGGTCGGGCACATCACCTACTTAACCGATGAAGCCATGCGTGCCAAGTTTGGCCGTGACCTCAAATCAGGCAAGTTTATGTACGGCTATGATGTTGAGTTTCAGGTTGAGAGCTATCTGCGCTATCAAGGCGAACGCTTTAGCAAAAACTTTGATGCCAATACTTACCTCTTGATGACCAAGGCTTTAGATTACTTTGATCCCACGCGCGGACACAGCAGCATTAGCGAAGACAGCTTGACTGAGCCAAGCCATAGCGCAGATGACAGCCAAGCAGACAGCGCGAGCGAATATAACGATCTAAAGGCAACCTTTGCGCATACCCAGTGCCAATATTTGGTGGTGTCATTCACCACCGATTGGCGATTTTCGCCTGAGCGCTCGCAAGAGCTGGTCAACGCGCTGATGGCCACAGGCAAACCTGTCAGTTATATCAATGTCGATGCCCCGCACGGGCACGACTCGTTCTTGTTTGACATTCCTCGTTATATGGGCGCGGTAAAAGGCTTTTTGAATGCGCCGTTTTTTGCCAAAGACGCGCCTACCTCTGCCAATGCAACACAACCCAAAGGAGATGCCTTGTGAGAATGGATCATCAACTCGTGGAGCGCTGGGTCGCACCACGCTCACACGTCTTAGATTTAGGCTGTGGTAATGGCGAGCTGCTCGCTCACTTAAAACAAAACTTTGCGGTCACAGGCTACGGGCTAGAGATTGACGAAGACAAAATCAACGAAGCCATCGGTAATGGATTGTCTATCATCGAGCAAGACTTGAACGACGGTCTTGCCCGCTTTGCTGATAATAGCTTTGATACCGTGATTATGGCGCGGGCGCTACAAGCGGTGAAATCGCCTGATACGCTACTGCTGGATATGCTGCGTGTCGGTCGCGAAGCGGTCATCACCTTTCCAAACTTTGCCCATTGGCAAAACCGTATGCATTTAGGCTTAAAAGGTATGATGCCTGTTTCTGAAGCACTGCCGTATGAATGGTACAACACGCCGAACATTCATCTGTGTACCTTTAAAGACTTTGAACTGCTGTGCGCTCAGCATGACATTGAGATTATCAATCGCTTCGCTGTCAGTGATTCAGGACGTATGCCCTCATCTTTGATGCGTGCTTTGATTACTGAAATGCCCAACCTATTGGCAGACGTTGCCATTTACCGAGTGACCAAACGCCGTTAAATTGCTTTTATCTGCGTCTTTATCATCAGCGTATTAAAAAAGTCCTTGCCACAGATATAGTTAACTCTAAATAAAAACGATACAGGACAATAAATTCATTTGATTAAACGCTATTTTCCTTGCTTGCTGTGACTACGTCTTTTGATGCTGCGAAAAATAGCGTTTAATCTCATCGTATCGATTTTATAGTGAACTG
>NZ_JACDXT010000035.1 GCF_016464015.1 Psychrobacter sp. bablab_jr014 | reverse complement strand
CGAGATTTGCAACGCAGTATGGGGCAATTTTAGCATCAGCCCGCAGGGACAGGACTCTTTTTTGCCGCTTCATCGTTAAAAATAAACGCTTAGAATGACTAAACTTATTATTTTTAACCTCGAATCGCCTAAAAAATAGTCACTGTCAGTGCCATGGTCGAATGGTCAACACGCCCTAAAGGCAAACAAGGAAAATAGCGCAGATAATATCGAGATATTGAACAGCTATTTGACACCGTTTGCCGAAGATTTAGCCATTTCTAAATCATTTAGTCATAGACGTTTCAATTGAAGACACGCCCTAGTAGCCATGCCAGACATCTTGCTCAACAACATCATAGACAGTAACGATCAGCAACCATAAAATAGAGGTTCATAAAAAAAGCGTCTGACCTTGTGCAGACGCTTTTTTTGATTTTATCCATTAAGAAGAACTAAAACACGCGGTTGAGACCATTGAGCGCGGCCACACGATACGCTTCTGCCATCGTTGGATAGTTAAAGGTCGTATTTACAAAGTACTCTAGGGTGTTATTACACTTCATAACCGCCTGACCGATGTGGATAATCTCTGAGGCATGGTTGCCATAGCAGTGAATACCCAGAATCTCTAATGTCTCGCGATGGAAAAGAATTTTTAACACGCCACTACGCTCGCCAATGATTTGCGCGCGTGCTAAGTGCTTAAAGAATGCCTGACCCACTTCATAAGGCACTTTTTCATCCGTTAGCTCTTGCTCCGTTTTACCGATGCTTGAAATTTCAGGGATAGTATAGATGCCTGTCGGTACACTGGAGACAGGCTCGGCATCACGGTCACCGACCATAAAGGCGGCTGCACAGCGTCCTTGATCGTAAGCCGCTGAAGCCAGCGATGGCCAACCAATCACGTCACCTGCAGCATAAATATGGTCAACTTCGGTGCGATAAGTGTCATCAACGTGTAGCTGACCGCGGCTGTTGGCGGTTAGACCGATCGCTTCTAGGTTAAGACCTTCGGTATTGCCTGAGCGACCATTCGACCACAAAATAGCGTCTGATTTGATTTTCTTACCACTCTTTAAGTGCAAAATCACGCAGTCATCGTGGGTCTCTAAATGATCAATCTCTTCATTACTACGGATAAGGACGCCAAATTGTCTAAAGTCATGCGCGATGGCGTCGCTAATTTCGCTATCTAAGTAGCTGAGCAATTGGTCTTTGTTATTGATTAAATCCACTTTATAGCCAAGACCCGTAAAGATAGAGGCATATTCACAGCCGATCACGCCAGCGCCATAGATGATGATTTTCTTAACGGTATAATCCATTTGTAGGATTTTGTCAGAATCAAAGACACGTGGATGATCAAAGTCTAGAATCTCAGGACGGTACGGACGACTACCGACAGTGATAATAGCTTTATTAAAGGTAATCTGCTCAAAGGCGTTATCATCAATCTCGATGCGTAGCGTATGCGCGTCTACGAAGCTTGCCCAACCATGAACCACCTCAACTTGATTGCGCTCATAAAAGCGGGTATGCGTGTTGACCTGACGACGAATGACTTGACGCGCACTGGCCAAAACCTTATTGAGTGGTACTTGCTGATAGTCCATCGTTTGCGTGAACATGGGGTCACGGCGATAGTTAATCAGGTTGAATACCGATTGACGCAGTGCTTTACTTGGAATCGTACCGACGTGCGTACAGTTACCGCCAACCTGCTCACGTGGATCAATTACGGCAACTTTTTTGCCCGCTTTTGACAGCTTCATTGCCGCCGCTTCACCCGCAGGGCCTGCACCTAAGATAACCGCGTCATAGTCATAAGGATGGCTGTCGGCTTTTAGGCGCTGTGAGTCACGTGTTAGGTTTGATTTGATATCGATGCGCTTATCATCAAGCGGACTGACTAAGGCAGGATGGTGCATGATGTCTTCAGTGACTTGCTCATGCGTTTGTTCGATTTTTTCTTGCGTACTTTTATCTTGGGTTTTTTCAGGGGTCGTGTTCGGCGCGCTCCCTGCGTCCTTGTTCGATACTTCGGTTTTGGTGTCTGTACCCGTATCGTTGGTGGTATCGCCTTTGCGTTTATTAACCATCGTGTCCTCTTATCTTTTTTGTGCGTAAATTTAGTGCCTACAGTAAAGATGTCTGTACGTCATCATTGGCGCATGATGGGCGCTCTTAGGTGCCCATATCCTGCTTGACATCGAAGTGCATTGTACATGCCTATATTCTTATAACTAAATAGATAGCATTTATTTGTTCAATATTAGGGCGTGCTTTATTAAAAGAGGTCATACTCAATGTGGCATGACCTCTTCTATAATATCAACCAATACGGCGTTTTAGTCCTGTCATCTGTAGTATGCGTGTTGCAATCTCTTCCACAGACATCTCTGACACGTCCAGATTTGGAATGCCTTGCGAGATATAAATACCCTGAATAGCACGCTGCTCCTGCTGACACTGCTGATAGCTTGAATAGCGGCTGCCTGCACGGCGCTCTTGACGGATACGCACCAAGCGATCGGTATCAATCATGAGGCCAAACAGTTTGTCTTTATGCTCGCGTAGTGCCTTTGGCAACTGATTGTCATACAAGTCGTCTTCGGTCAACGGATAGTTGGCGGCACGAATACCAAATTGTAAGGCCAAATACAGCGATGTTGGCGTCTTGCCTGAGCGTGACACCCCAACCAAAATAATATCTGCCATGTTGTAATGACGCGTACGCGCCCCATCATCATTATCAAGCGCAAAATGCACCGCATCAATACGCGCTTTATACGTCTCAGAATCCACGTGATCATGCGCGTGCCCTGAGTGCCCATCAGGCTCGATGCCTGTTTCTTCGGCAATACGGCCAATCAAACCTTCATACATATCAAGATTGCAACTGTCTGCCGAATTGATTTTTTCGCGTATTTCAGGACTGACGATAGTATCAAAAACGAGCGGCAATAACCCATCGCGTTGATACGCCATGTTAATTTGCTCAACCGCGTCTTGCGCACGCTCTAGCGTATCTACATACGGCAAGACATGGGTCTCAAAAGGGACAGAAGCAAACTGACTTAGGATAGAGCGGCCAAGTGTCTCGGCAGTAATGGCCGTACCATCTGAGATAAAAAAGGCACTGCGGATGGCTTGTGAATTGTCTAGGCTCAGTGCATGACGGTTTTGGATAGTGGGCTTGTCTTGCCCTGAAACATTGGCGTACATAAAAAATCTCACTATATCAAGCAACAAAAAATATGGGATTAAAATCTGCACCTCTACGCGCAGCACTTATACCGCCTACCTATGATGTTATGCATGGCACGCGCTAAGTGCGTCTGATCTTAAAGCGCGATGCCGATTTGTCATTATACGCATATTGCCGAATGAATAAAAATCTATGTTTGAGCGCTTCTCTTGTCTTGATCATATCTCTTTACCTCTATCCCCAACCCTGTTTTCATTAAGAAAATATGTCTAAGATGTGTCTCAAAATGCGTATTGATACAAAAAAGATGGCAATTTTTCGCAAGTTTTTTGTTTCTCTACTCGAAATTCTAAAATTATAACGGTATAATCTGCCCTTATAATCCTTACTAAATAACCTTATTTTTCGGAGTTATCATGACAGCGCAATCTACAGCACTCGTAATCAATCTTGATAAGCTAGGAAAAGATGACATCGACAGAGTTGGCGGCAAAAACGCCTCACTGGGTGAAATGATCAGCCATCTGTCAGATTTGGGCGTAAGCGTTCCTGGTGGTTTTGCAACCACAGCCGAAGCGTTTAACCGCTTTTTGACTGAAACAGGTCTGCTTGACAAGATTAATGACGAGCTTAAAGCTTTAGACGTTGATGATGTTAATGCCTTGACGGCAACCGGTAAGAAAATCCGTCAGTGGATTATCGACCAAGAACTGCCAAAAGATTTGGAACAAGAAGTTCGTCAAGCCTTTGAAGAAATGAGTGGCGGCGAAGACATCGCTGTTGCTGTACGTTCGTCAGCGACTGCTGAAGATTTGCCAGACGCTTCGTTTGCAGGTCAGCAAGAAACGTACCTAAACATCCGTGGTATCGACAACGTATTGATTGCGATTAAAGAAGTCTTTTCTTCTTTATACAACGACCGCGCTATTTCTTATCGCGTACATAAAGGTTTTGAGCACGCAGGTGTTGCCCTATCAGCGGGTATCCAGCGTATGGTTCGCTCAGAAACTGGCGCAGCGGGCGTTATGTTTACCCTAGATACCGAAAGTGGTTTTGACCAAGTCGTATTTATCACCTCAAGCTATGGCCTCGGCGAAATGGTCGTACAGGGTGCGGTAAACCCTGACGAATTCTACCTATCTAAAGCCCTTATCAACGACAACAAGCCTGCCGTTATCCGTCGTAACCTAGGCAGCAAGCATAAGAAAATGGTCTATGGCGATGAAGGCAGCACTGCCAAATCAGTCAAAACCGTTGATGTTGATAAGCAAGACCGTATGCAGTTCTCACTATCGACTGAAGAGCTGACTGAACTTGCCAAACAAGCCATGACTATCGAAAAGCACTACGGTCACGCGATGGATATCGAGTGGGCAAAAGATGGCGATACTGGCGAGCTTTTCATCGTTCAAGCACGTCCTGAAACCGTGAAGAGCCGCCAAGACAGCAACGTTATGGAACGCTACATCATCGACACCAGCAATGCCAAAATCCTATGCGAAGGCCGTTCAATTGGTCAGCGTATCGGTGCAGGTAAAGTGCGTATCGTAAGCAACCTAAACGAGATGGACAAGGTTCAAGAAGGCGACGTACTGGTATCAGACATGACTGACCCAGATTGGGAACCAGTAATGAAGCGCGCTTCTGCCATCATTACCAACCGTGGTGGCCGTACTTGTCACGCTGCTATCATCGCGCGTGAGCTTGGTGTGCCTGCGATCGTTGGCTGTGGTAACGCCACCGAACTGCTAAGCGACGGTCAAGACGTAACCGTATCTTGTGCCGAGGGCGATACAGGCTTCATTTATGAGAGCCAGCTCGACTTTGAAGTACAGACCAACTCTATCGAGTCTATGCCAGATCTTGCGTTCAAAATTATGATGAACGTCGGTAACCCTGATCGCGCCTTCTCGTTCACGCAAATGCCAAACCAAGGTGTTGGTCTTGCGCGTCTTGAGTTCATCATCAACCGCATGATTGGCGTGCATCCAAAAGCACTATTGAACATGAACAGCCTACCCCGTGAAGTGTCACAAGCCATCAGCGAGCGCATCGCAGGCTACGCGTCACCAGTAGATTTTTATGTTGATAAATTGGTTGAAGGTATCTCAACCCTAGCCGTTGCCTTTAAAGAGCAGCCCGTTATCGTTCGTATGTCTGACTTTAAGTCGAACGAATACGCCAACCTATTGGGCGGCAAATTGTACGAGCCATCAGAAGAAAACCCAATGCTTGGCTTCCGTGGTGCCAGCCGTTATGTGTCAGAAAACTTCCGCGATTGCTTTGAACTTGAGTGTAAAGCCCTAAAACGCGTTCGCGACGAGATGGGTCTGACCAACGTTGAGATTATGATTCCATTCGTTCGTACCACTGACGAAGCACGTCAAGTCATCGAACTGCTTGAGAAAAATGGTCTAAAACGCGGCCAAAATGGCCTACGTATCATCATGATGTGTGAGCTACCAACCAACGCTCTATTGGCAGAAGAATTCCTAGAGTACTTCGATGGCTATTCAATCGGTTCAAACGATTTGACCCAGTTGACCCTAGGTCTGGACCGTGACTCAGGTATCATCTCGCATCTGTTTGATGAGCGTGATCCTGCGGTTAAGAAACTGCTATCAATGGCGATTGCTGCTTGTCGCAAGCAAGGCAAATACATCGGTATCTGTGGCCAAGGCCCATCAGATCACCCAGATCTAGCCCATTGGCTCATGGAGCAAGGCATCACCTCTGTGTCATTGAACCCAGACTCTGTACTGGATACTTGGTTCTTCTTGGCTGGTGAAGGCGAAAAATAAGCCACTTATATAAGTAAGCCGCTTTGGTACTGGGGTCTGTCTTGTTTCTTAACAAACAGACCCCATTTAATGACCTAAGATAAGACTGAACATGTAGGGATTTATGCAAATTTTTCTGGCTCGAAACAATGTACAGGCAGGTCCATACACGTTGGATCAGCTTAATATCATGCTTGCATCAGGTGAGGTACAACTTGATGATTTGATGTGGCATGAAGGCTTTACTGAATGGCGACGCGTTGGTGAGGTAACAGGCAATCAAGCATTTTACCAACCTGCTTTTGCTACACAAGCCTCTGCACCCACACCGAATCACACAACAAGTACAGCAGATGATAATTTGTCTGTTAATAGACTGTATGGTAAGCCTGAAAGCCGCGCTACCGACACGAAAAGTACTGCCAAACCTAAATCTGTATCGCTTAATAAAGCCAAACCCATTGCCGCCACAGATAAAGTCGTTGGCGATGTGGTACTCGCGCCCATCATGTCACGCGTACTCGCGACAGCCATCAATGGTTTATTGTATCTTCTCGCGGTTATCCCCCTACTCATGGCGTTAACCAAGGTTAATATTGATTACAGCAAATTTCAAAATGTACAAAATTTTGATGCGGCTTATCAGTATTCCGTCACGCTTATGGAGCAGATACCGCAGAATACCTTAATGATGTCGCAAGCGATGGTATTTGGCTTGCTCGCTATTCAGTTCTTATTTATCGTATTGCGCGGACAGTCATTAGGTAAATTAATCACAGGAATTCGCGTAGTGGACCAAACCACGCACTTGTTGCCATCGTTTGGCAAACGTGTCCTGATGCGCACCATTGTTCTATTTATTCTATACAACCTGTTGTTTTCTTTTACCAGCTTCCTAGGCTTTGCGGTCATTGCCATACATTATTTTATGGCAGCAAAAAACGATAAAAACATTGGATTGCATGATAAATTGGCACATACCTTGGTCGTAAAAGCCGATGACCGTCAGCTTGGTAAGACGCCAAAAGCCTAATTCTGTCTTTATTGGTTTTTGACAAAAACAGTACTTCGGTACTGTTTTTTTGTGCCTATAGACTTTAACGCAGGCGTCTTAGGGCATATAAGGGCGTGTCCCTAATTCAAGCGTTTATGACTAAATGGGGACACGCCCAAGTACAGTATTTGGATATTTTTTACGTTAAGACCATTAATCGTGCATTTTGGCTTTGTACTTCTTAATCAGAGTTGTTATAATACGGCGCTTTATATACTAAGCCTTTGTGCCTATTTATTTATAGACACTATTTTAGCTTACCTTATAAATCTCCTTGCTATCAACATAGGGTTGATAGCTGACTAATCCGCAAGGAGTCTCTTATGCGACATTATGAAGTGGTGTTAATCGTACACCCAGACCAAAGCGACCAAGTGGTCGGCATGGTTGAACGCTACATCAAGTTGGTTCAAGACAACAATGGCACTATCCACCGTCTAGAAGACTGGGGTCGTCGTCAGTTGGCTTACCCAATCAACAAAATTCACAAAGCTCATTACGTCCTATTCAATATCGAAACCGATGGCGAAACGCTTGCAGAGCTTGAAGAACTATTCCGTTACAATGACGCGATCATTCGTAGCCTAGTTATCCGCCGTGATGAGGCAATCACTGAAGAGTCTCAGTTAGCTAAAAATGCCGATGAAAAGCGCGCACGTAAAGCTAACCGTCGTTCAGACAACGACAATGACGACAACAGTGAAGACTAATTAAAGGAGAATACTCATGGCACGTTTTTATCGCCGTCGCAAATTCTGCCGTTTCACTGCTGAAGGCATCACTCACATCGACTATAAAGATGTTGAGTTGCTAAAACAGTACATCAGTGACAATGGCAAAATCGTACCAAGCCGTATTACTGGTACTTCTACAAAATATCAGCGTCAATTGGCAACAGCTATCAAACAAGCTCGTTACCTTGCGCTACTACCGTATACTGACAACCATCAGTAATTGACGTTTATCTAGGAGTGACTCATGCAAGTTATTTTGTTACAGCGTATCGTCAACCTTGGTAAGCTCGGTGAAACTGTCGATGTAAAACCAGGTTACGGACGTAACTTTCTAATCCCACAAGGCAAAGCATTGCCAGCTACTGCTGCTAACATCGAAAAGTTCGAAGCACGTCGTGCTGAACTTGAAGCAGAAGAAGCCGCTGAGCTAAGCGCTGCACAGACTCGTGCTGACGCATTGACTGACGTAAATGTCATCATGCGCGCTAAATCTGGCGACGAAGGCAAGCTATTCGGCTCTATCGGTACTCGCGATATCGCTGAAGCACTAACCAGCTCTGGTCTAGAAGTTGACCGTTCTGAAGTGAAGCTGCCTGAAGGCGCACTACGTCAAGTTGGCGAATACAATGTTGATATTCAGCTACATCACGACGTAACTGCTAGCATCCTTGTTACTATCTTATCTGAAGATGGCGACAACAGCTTTGCAGAAGAAAGCGAAGAAGACGATTCAGAATAGTAATCTCTGATCGTGTGAGCGTTATAAGAAAGCCAGCTTTATGCTGGTTTTCTTTTTTTTGCACCTTAAGAGTTATCCTATCATTTTTATAATGCTACATGGTTTAGCGTATGACTTTGGTATTGATCGCTTTTGCCCAGCCGATAGATTTTTCTTCACAGCGGTTACAGGGTTGTTTCGCCACTACTCCTTGTACCACTTGTCCGCAATACATACAGGCATAATGCTGATGCACCTCAATGTCTTTGACCGCTTGATAGGCTTTAGGAAATAATGGCAAGCCGTAATGCACTTCCTCATCTGCGAACATCAACACGCTAAACGTGCCGTCCGTCTCTAACAGCCCAACCCGCACTTGTCCCAAATGTTCAATACCCTGTTGACGCATCTCGGAAAAAAACTCATCGTGCGACATCTTGCCTTGTTCGATTTTATCGAGTACCAGCATCCCATCTTCGATAATATAAAGCGAGCGCCCTTCTAACAAATCCTCTAACGGCTGATAGCGCATCATTAGCCATGTACACAGGCGGTAAAGCATAATTACCAAGCTCATAATGATAACCGCTTGGACAATCGGCAAATCTTCGGTAAACATCGGATCGCCAGCGATAGAGCCGAGTGACAGAATAATGGTCAGCTCAAAGATAGACAGCTGACGTACCCCGCGTTTACCCGTAAAACGTAAAAATACAATGATTAAGACAAACATCACTGATACACGTATCGCAATCTCAGCGACGAACGGCCATGTGGTGTCATAAATAAAAATGTCTGCCAGACTCATAACGTTATCGTCCAAGAAGATAGTGAGGGAGATTACTATAATAGATAAAAAAACGCATAGCCAGTGCTACGTCAATGCGGGTTAAGACAAAAGCATAAGGTTGGATAACATATAGGCGATACTTCTCATAGAGTTGTCAAAAAAGGTGTCAAACAGTACGCCATAAAAAAAGCCAGCCACCTGAGTGACTGACTTAATTTAATATATTTGGTGGAGATGGCGGAAACCAAACATTTAATCCAAGTATATGATTATGCTGGTTATATTTTTAATAAATTTATTCAATACCAACTATAATACCAACATTTATTTTAAAACTACCCATTTTCGCCAAGTATAAGCGCAATTCATCAGGGTGTGAAGTTTTTAACGCCCTTTCATGGGGTTAATTTGGTGACGACTGCGCGCGCTCGATTAATACCGCTTTGAGGCGTGCAAATATGGCGCGTTTTGTGCGCGTTAATTCTCCCCACTGGGGGTTATCTCCTAAATTCCCGCCATTGGTGGTTATTCGCTATGCTGCACGCATTGCCATTTTATTGCCGTTCTGTGGGCTATAGAGGGAGGGTGAAGCCATAGTTCAAACGGTTATGAATAGATGACCGCCTCCCTAGTCACATTTTTACGCCCGCGAAATTAAAAGTTAGACTCTTAACGCGCCCGCATTTTCCAATCTGACCTATACTAATCTATACCAAGAAATACCCGTTTGATGCTTTGCTGCATCTTATAAGTCCAAAGCTGGGCGCATCTTGCGTGGTAGTTTTGCTTAGCCTCCGCCATTGGTGGCAGTTGAATGCCAGCAAGGATATATCCAAAAATGGAGACATCTATTTACATTTACAGCTCGCCCTAGTTTTATTGATAGTCATCTACTCTATACCAATACTGACAAAGGTTTACGCGGTTTTCATCGTCATTCGCTTTTTGCTTCTTGTATCACAAGGTAAATCAAAATAAGCATAGTCTTTTAACTGCTATCTATCTAGCTATATTGCTTTTCTACTTTGCAATTGCTAAACAGTTTTAAAATAACTTGTCCCAGTTACTTAGAACTAATGAAATAACGGTGGAAACAACTATACTAATAATCGCCCACTTTACTGTTTCCCTTACCCCTGCGCGCCCTTCCTCTTGAACTGGTTTGATAATATTTTTATAAATGTCTTCATAGCTTGAAGCTACCGTACTGACACTTGCAAAATGACGTCTGATATCATCAATAGGTTGTTTCATAGCTGCTAACAACTCATTATTCTTTATAAGATTATCTACTTTATCTAGCTCTAATTGAGTTGCCTTAACGTTATCAGACAGCAATTTAGGATTAAAAGTTAAAATTTCAGTTAATCGTGCATCCAATGCAGCACGTTCCCGCTCTAACTCTGATAATTTTCCTAATAAATATGGCATTGTATTTTCTGTTGTGTCGAGTATAACAATTGGTGTAAAGCCATCTTCACCAATCATATCAAAGCTCAACACACCATCTTCACTAAAATAATAAAATACGTCATCAAGGGAAATATTTATATCAGAAAATTTATCAAAGCATAATGCCTCATAAGCTTCGCTTCCTTTTTCATTTACTTTATCTATCACTTCAAGAAGCACAAGAATCTCTTGGTATGTCGATATACTTTCTCTCATATGCTTTGTAATATTCCATTATAAAAAACATTAGGTTATGGTGTGTATTCACTGTAATACGTTTCTTGCTCTACTCTACTGATACAAGGTGATAAGCAGGCAGCCATCTCAACAGATTTTAGCTGATATCTCAAATTTACTTTAATCATTTAGAGCAATCATTATATATAAATTTTTAACTGACAATCTATTTTCATCAATTCGTATATAAGCAAAATTATTTATAATAGAAATATATACCTAATACGCTAATTTTGTTGTTACCTATAATTGATTACCGCTCTTAGAAGTTCTTCAGCCATATAACGCATATACTCTAAAAAACCCGCTAAAGTTGCTAAAGTTGCGTCAACCCTTATATATAAAGGCTTTGAGCTTAGTTAGCAGCCTGCTAACGTCCTGCTAAAGTTGCTAATCTTTAGCTAAAGTTAGCGGAAACTTAGCAAGTTTAGCAATGCTTAGCAGGTGGCTGTCTAAGGTAAACCCCTTACCAGTCAAGGGCTGGATAAAGTTTAGCAAGTTTAGCGGCTTTTCTAGGTAGCTAAGGTTTAGCTATCATTAGCTACGCGGCAAATAACTTAGGGTTGATTAATACCAATCGCCTACGCCCATCAGTTTCCATTCTGATATGTCCTGCGCTCTCTAGGTCAGATAGCAGACCATGCAGCTTTTTACCTCTTAGCGCGTTTGGTGCGTTTTGAGTGATAAAAGACTTGTTTAATATTGGCGGCTGCTTATTCTTTGCCTTATCCACTAGCCAGCTACTTAACTTCTCACTGTCGTTCTGCTCACCTGTGGGGCTGGCATCGAGATACCGCAAGCGCTCAGCGGTTGAGTATTCCACCAGCTTAGACGCCCGCTGTAAGTCATCGCTAGTAATTGCCTTTCGCTCATCAAAGAACGCCATCAGTGATGCAATACGGCTGGCATTCTCTGCCATACGTGAGGCATACGCCCTTAGGTATTCGAGCGTCTGCCCGCTGGCTTGGCGGTTCTCCACCTGCTGCATATAGTCATAGAATGCCTGCTCTGCGCCCGCTGCCCATTGCATCTTAACGCGCTGGGGCGTGCCTGTGCTGTCGCTTGGTAGATTGGCGGGCGATGGGTCTAAGAGGCTGTTACAGCGCTCCCAGTACGCTTGTAAGGCGCTATCATTGTAAGGGCTGTCCTGCCTGCGCTTACTATCATTCCATACCCGCTGCCCGCGTAAATCAGGTGGGCAGGCAATCATGGCGCGGGCTAAAAAGCCTTGCCCATTCATGAGTGGGTCAGTTAATGCTTGTTCAAGGACAACGCGCTGCCCCTGTAGCAGTAAAGTCATACGCACGTTGTAAGCATCGGTTTGCGGTATGGCGTTGGCAGACTTTTGCGAGCGCAAGCGTGATACCGCGCCGTCACTGTATAGCTTGGTTAATGCGGACAAGGCATTGCCAGCGGTGTCCCCTTTCATCGTGTGACCGTTAAAAAACTGCCCTGCTTCGTCTGTCGTCCATGAAGCACTGGTCATCAGTCTACTGATAAACCTATCGAGTATCGGCTCAATAGTGGCATCATCAAACAAGCTCTTAGGGTTCTGCGGCTTTGGGTAGTTGTTTAGATACTCGGCAAGCTCTTTACCGCTTAGGCTGGCTTTATCGGCTTCCCATGTGTCAAGGTCTTGAATATAGCGCTCATACTGCACACGCTCATAGTCTTTGATGGCGGCATGGGTCAAGCTCATGGTTTTAGTCTTACCGCTGCCACTCTCGCCCTCAATGATAATAATTAGGCTGGCAGGCTTATGTTCATGCCCCATCGGTGCATCAATAAAGCGCTGCCCTATATGTGCCAGTGCGCCCAGTACGCAATAGCCTGCCATCGCTGGCGGTACTTGGGCATAGTGGCTTACCGCTTCAACCACACGCCGTAACAAGCCTGTGAATGCGTCTATCGGGAATGCGGTCGGCTGGCTTGGGTCATTGGCTAAGGGTTCAGGCTCGCCCCATATATCGTCTTGTAGGTTGCGTGTGTGCGTGTCTTGGTCGTTTAGTATGTCTTGATAGCTCAGCCCTTGCTCTAAGTGCGTCAGGCAGTCTATTGCTGTGATAACCGCCTTGACGTTCGCACCTGCCAGCGGCTTACATACCTTGTTTTGTTTGTCGGCGGTCACAAGCACAGTCACGGGATAGGCTTCGGCAAAGTGCTTCACTGTTTCAGCAAACATAGAAGCATCAGGGCTTACCAATACCGTGACGTTATCGGCTATTAAAGCATTAGCCAGCTTAATACCGTCATGCAGGTTATCCGCGGCTATCAATTCGCGGTCATGGCTCAGCTCGCCAATAACGAGCGCGGACGGCTGCACACGGTCGGTAATAATGGGTCTTTGCTGATTGTTCGGTGTGACGCACATCAGGCTTGCGGGCGTGTCTTGGTTGTCACTGAGTACCAGCCCTACCATGCCCGTTGTCGGTAGTTTTTTGCCTGTATCATCATCGCCTGATGTTATGGTAATATCTCTATCAATATGCAATAACTTACGCGGTATGCCTGATAGCTCATAAATACTTTGTAATGCACTTAGCATATTGTCTGTCTGCCCTTGCTGTGGGGCATCGTCAAAGCTGTTAAGTACGTCCAAAAAGCCTGCGCGTAATGCGCGGGCTTTTTCGTGGGTGTTTGTTTGGGTTGAGGTGGTCATCTATTCCCCCTTAGCTGGTGACTGGTTGGGCTTACGCGCTGCCTTATACTTTTGGTAATGGCGTTTGCGCTTGGCGTGCTTGCGGCTGTATTTACTAGATGGGCGGCTCATAGGTCGCCCACCTTACCGAAGCGCGTCTTTGCTAAGGTGTTGTTTAGTTTGTTCAGTTGGTCAGTAAGTAGGTTTGACCATGTACAGGTGGCATCATGGGCAAGGCGTGCCATAGACTTGGCGGCTTCACCGTCTATCTTTTTGTAATGGATAAGCCCCAGTAAGTGACCAATATCATCAATGACATTGATTGCGCCGTATATATCATCTGCGATATGTGAGAGGTCAAAGGCAGATACGACAATCACTTCCTTGTCATCATCAGCGCTGGTGTCAATCACCTTACGGCTGGGCGTGCCTGCCATGTTAAACAAGGTGGCAACCGCTTGCCGATTGGCTGGCGTGTCGTGGAATAGTGACGGCTGGCAGTCATCGCGGCTTACTTTGCCATCTGTGCGATAGTGATAGGTTTTGCCATTGGTGGTAAAGCCTAAACAGCCGTATTCTTTATCGTTGAATAGCTGATAAGTACCGCTGCCCACAGACGGGCATAGCACGCTGTCACCTGCCTTAAATGTGGCTGGTGCGCGGTTGGTCATGGTTTGGGTGTTGGCGGTGATATTGATTGACTTAGGCATGATTGCCTCCTTTGTGTTTTTGAGTATGTGCCACGCTATACCATAAAGATATAGGGTGACGGGTCTTACTCTCGGTACACAAAGCTACCGCCCCGCATATTCGCCTTTCGGCTGTTGTATTTTGCAGCGTCAACCCGTCATAGTCGGTCGGCAAAGGGATTGCCTTAGATATGATGGTTTGCCCCCTTGTGGCGCTGTTATAGGCGCGTGGGGCTGTGTCTGTTTTATTGGTTACGGATTGAGAGTCCTTACCAATGACAGGCACAAAAAAAGCCAAAGAATAACGGATTGGCTGTCCGCTTTGTGTTTTTGAGAGGTCTATATAGTAACTGCTTGTGCCATCTGCTGCAATCGGTTTTACAAGCGCAGGCTGGCAGGCAGTGAGCAAAAATACCAGTGAGGCAATGCCCAGCCATAGGGCAAAGGTCACTAAGTAAGACAGTATGCCGCTTGTGTGTGCTTGTGGCTCACCGTGTGCCCCGTGCTGGGGCGCTGGCGTGATATGGGTATGCTGGTGCTTGTTCATGCTGCTGCCCCCTTAGATAGGCGCTCAGCGTCATCTATCCAATATTCTGCATAGTGTTTGCCGCTGTCACTGGTAACGATTTTACTTTTGATGGGTTCACCGCTGGCGCGTAAGTCACTGATACGCTGTGCAAGGCAGGTAATGCGGTATTCCTCAAACGCCTGATACGTGCTGATGGTCTTGCCAGCCAGTAGGTGCGCCATGATGATTTGGCAGTAAGTTTGTTTTGTCTGCTGTGCATTCGTCTTAGCTGTCATGGCTTATACCTCGCTGCTGGTAGCAAGGTTGTTTAACCAATTATGCACGTCTGCATAGCGCCATGCGGTCATGGTGGGGGACAGTTTGACGGGGGCAGGAAAGCGCCCATCTTTTGACCATTCAAAGAGTGTCGTCTTAGAAAAGGGTAGAAATGGCAAAATGTCTTTAGCGCGTCCCATACCTGTTAGCGGCATCTGTATTGCCTCAGAATGCGCGGTAACGGGCTGGTTATCGGTTGGTGCGTTACCAGTAAAGGGAATCACTGGGGCGGGCTGGTGTGCGTGTAGGTGTGTCATGCTTAACTTCTCCGTATCGTTCACATTGGGCAGCGGTGGTGCGCTGCGATACGGATAGGTTAAGGATTGAAATAGATTAAGAAAATTCCCTAAGCCTTGTGTTTATTGACATAAACAGGGATTTTGCGTGTTTAGGGATATTACTTTTTCATGATTAGGGATATTTCACTAGGGGCATCTTTTGGGGGTTTACCGCTTTTCTTTGCATAGTCTGGGGCAATGCTTGATAGCCATTCCCTTATAGCTTTGTCATCAGGTAATAATTCAGGCGCTACCTTGTGCATGACGTGTCTTACTTGTTGCACCATATCACCCGTTCTAATCGCTTTTTCGGTGTCCATGCTCCATATATAACTAGCAAGCGCTTTGCTTGTGGAAATAATGTATGCTTTACCAGCGTTATGTTTAGCAATACCCTGTAACGGCTTTAATTCGGCTGGCTTGTCTGCTAATTCAGCTTTGGCTTTATTCAACTGTTCGATAAGTTCCGCTTTTTCACTGTCTGCTTGTTCGTTCTTTTCTTTCAGCTCTTTTATCTCGCGCTGATTCTGTCTATAAATATTACTAGCTTTACCTAATCTAGCATTGAGTTCATCATTCTTAGCTTTTAAACTCTCTACCTGTTTCAGCCTAGTGCTTTCATCTAAGTTTACGCGCTCAATAGAATGATTGTCGCTAGTTGCTTGCATTGAGTCTATATAACTGTCCAGTTCTCGTTTTGAGAACCTGATTTCATCAATACCGATGCAACTAAATTTATTTCTATTATTTTGATACTCGTTAAAAGCATAAGGCTTACTCTCAAACAAAGCTAAACCTTCCCCGTAACCTATATTTGTATTGCCCTGCTTTTCAAGTAACCTATAAATTAATACCTCGTTACCCAACTCATAGGTTGGCAAAGTTATATAGTCTTCATTACCAATAATTTGCTCAACCAACAATCTGTAGGTGAAATAACCTGTCATTATTTCTGTGTATGGGTTTTCCATTAAAGAAGGTATTAGCTCGCCTAAACCATCTTTAATTAGCCTGCAAACATAACCACTAAAATAGAAGCAAGGCGTTATTTTTTTCTTTCTTGCTAAGTCTCTTATCTTGTCATAATTATAAAGAACTCCAGTTCTACTATTAAGGTTAGTTTTGACTTCATCTATAGTTAGGTAGTCATCTTCAAGGTTGTTTTGATATGGGTTAAGGTTGTCATTGCCACCATCTTTAAAAATACCATGCTTAGTAATCGGTTCAAACGCCAATACATCGGATATTCGAAAGTAAGTTGTGTTTGCATCGTTACCTACGTTGACTAAGAAACCATTATATTGATAAAAGTTATAATCATCACCCATATAAAACGTGGTCAAATGCTCGTCAACATCGTGGGCGTTAAGATATTTGACCACCTCGTCAGGTGCGCTATTGGTTGCTTCTGCCATTGTGTTTATTACATCAGCTACTACAATATAGTCTTTTTTTCGCGCTTCCAGCTCATCAATCAAGATACTCACAATCCACACCTTTACACACCCTTATATGAAAAAAGGTGCAAGGCGGTGACAGCCCAAAGGTGTGTTAATGGCTGTCGTTCGGGTAATTACTCCTAGCCTTGCATGGTCGTTATTTGCCCAGTTTTTGGCAAATGTGCTTGATATTCCGTCTATCCGTGCTTTTGCGTTTGCTGCTTAAAGTTGGCATAGATAATGTTATCTGTCTTGCCAGCGTAAGCATCATCAATGAAGTTCGCCCACTCGTTCATCATCTTAGTTCTGTAGGGCAAGTGCTGTGCGCCGTTGTAGGCTTTGCTTATCTTGTTTTCTTTTTCATGGGCTAATTGCAGCTCTATAGCCTCGTGCATGAAGCCTTGTTCATGTAGCGTGGTGCTGGCAAGTCCACGGAATCCGTGCCCTGTCATGCGCCCTTGATAGCCCATACGTTTTAATGCGTTAAGAAAAGCGTGTGAGCTGTAAGGCTTGCGGGTTGATGGGTTAAAAAAGACGTACTTATCTGAGAAGCCCAGCGCCTTGATTTGCTCTAACATCGCCAATACTTGCGGTGATAGCGGTACGATATGCAAGCGCTTAGCTTTCATCTTTTCGGCTGGCACGCGCCATACGTTCGCTTGATAGTCTATCTCTGACCATTCCATGAAGCGCAGTTCTTGCGTTCTCACAAATGTATAGCACATAAACCACAGCCCCAGCTTGACCAGCATATCACCGCCGTATGCTTCTATGTCCTGTAATAGCTTGGGTAGCTGCTGGCTGGTAATGCGGGCGTGGTTGCCTGCTTTGCGTGGCTTAATGGCTTCGGTTAAGTCGGTGGCGGGGTTGTGCATGGCAAGCCCGTTGCGTATGGCATATTTAAAGACTTGCCCTATTTCTCTGATAGTACGCTTTGCCATGTCAGATGCGCCTCGCTTCTCGATTGCTTTACCAATAGCCAGCACATCAGGCGGGGTAACATCATTGATATTCTTATGACCGATAGCGGGCTTTACATCGCGCATATAGGCAGAATAATTGCGGCTAAAGGTACTGGCGGCTAAATAGGTTTTACGTTCGCTGTACCATGCTTGGGCGATGGTATCGAACGACTGTGAGCCGTCACGCTCAGCTTGCTGCTGCTTCTTATCCTCTTTTGGGTCGATGCCCTCAGCAATCATGCGCTTAATCTCTAAATTGCGCTGGCGGGCTTGTTGCAGCTTTAGGGTGTCAGTTGTGCCAATGGTTAAAGTCTGCTGCTTGCCCTGCCATCTATAGGCACATATCCATGACTTTACGCCAGTATAGCGCACCCATAATTGCAGCCCGTTGCCGTCACTGTGTTTGTCAGGTCGCTTTGTTTGCAGCGCTGTATCACTGGGGGATAGTTTATTAATGATGGTCTGAGTTAGCGGCATTTTGATTACCTATTGTTGGTATTGTGATGAGTCGTAACGCTCAATACCAACAATAATACCAACATTCTATATAGAACGCCATGCACCTAAACGATACCAAAAACCTGAAAAACGCCCAAAATAAAAGGCTGACGGTCTATGACGGTCAGCCTTAAATTAGAATTTGGTGGAGATGGCGGGAGTTGAACCCGCGTCCGCCAATACTACGCTCATGAATCTACATGTTTAGGGTCTGTCTTTAGCTTTAACCTGCACCGATCCGACAGTCAGGATGGATTAGGCGAGTCTCTAAGTTTGAACCCAAGCAGTTGAGACAACCACTTGTGGCGAACCTATATGCGTGCGCTTCAACTTAATTAACCAACTATAGGCAATCAGCAATTAAGTAAGCAGGGTTTAAGCTGCTAGAGCGTAAGTTTCGTCGTTTGCGACTATTACATTATATACTTGATTAACGAGAGGGCATACTCTCTCGACATGCATCATTGAGTTTCGTTACCAGCGTCGAAGCCAGAACATCCCCAATAGAACGGCATATTATATCTGGCATGATATTGTCTGACAAGCCTTCATAGACAGATACTTACATTTAATAACAATACCTGTTATACCGTATGCACTATATGATTACGCCAATACGCGGTTTAGCCACTGTCCGATATCTTCTATTTGTGCCATGCACACTTGGTGCGCCATCGGATAGGTCAAATAATTGACAGGATATTGCTTGTCTTTTAGCAGCGTATAAGCGCGCTCGCCAAGCTGGGTAGGAACGACAGGGTCGTGCGTGCCATGCTGAATCAAAATGGGCAAGTCGCTATTGGCAGCGCTGTAGTCAATGCTGCTATCGGTGGCAAAATAAGTCGATAATGCCATCAAGCCTGCCAAGCGCTTAGGATAACTGAGCGCGGTTTGATAGGCAACCGCGCCACCTTGCGAAAAGCCTGCGATGACAATCTTGTCCGCTGCGATGCCGTTTGCCAGCTCGCGCTCAATCAGCGCGCCGATTTGCTCGGCAGAATGCATGATTTGGTCGGTATCAATTTTACGCTCGATGCTCATATCAAAAATATCGTACCATGCGGGCATAATATAGCCGCCGTTGACGGTCACAGGACGCTTGGGCGCGTGCGGAAACACAAAGCGTACCCCGCGCGAGCCATCCAAGCCAAGCTGCGGTACGACAGGCTCAAAGTCATGTCCACTAGCGCCCAGTCCATGCAGCCAAATGACTGCCGCGCTGATGGCTTCATTCTTTGGATTGTGTTCGGTAATCACGCAGTCTAAGTAGTCACTCATACGATTTCCTTTTTGTGTTTTAAGTTTTGTGTTTTAAATGTTCTTCACCATCTGGTGCGTCGCTCGCCAGTATACTACATCACTCACCGTTCGTGGCGCGGGGTATTTGGCGCAGGATTCATACGTTTTTCATCAAAATCAGCAACGCTCAGCATGGGCGCAGTCGGCTTTTGTGCTAGGATAATTGCTATCTTCTTTAGCTGAGCTGTAGCCGCATGAGTCATATTTTATTGGTCGAGGACGACCCTGCCATCGCAACTTCTTTGAACATCACGTGCAAGCGTGAGGGCTGGCAGATGACGTGGCTGGACAATGCCAGTACGGTGCTGGACTTTTTACGCACCGATGCTGCGACCAGCCTATCAGCAATTATCTTAGATGTGGGCTTGCCCGATGGTGATGGCTTGAGCCTGTGCCAAAAAATCCGCCATAGTGCGGATATTGGGCGCTTGCAAGATGCACCGATTGTGTTTTTGACCGCACGCAGTGAGGAAGTGGATCGCATCTTGGGACTGGAGATGGGCGGCGATGATTACTGCGCCAAGCCCTTTAGCCCACGCGAGCTGGTCGCACGCATCAAGGCGATTTGGCGGCGGGAACAGCTGCTGCGTCAGCACCAGTCTGCCGCTGTTGACAGCAGCACAGACGATTTACCCGCCTCACCCATGAGCGAGCAAGCCTTGACCTTTCATTGTCGTTCGGGCATTTGGCATTATCAGCCGCTCAATTATTCGCTGCTATGGCAACAACAAAAACTGGATCTCAGCAATACCGAGCGCAAAATATTACTCACCTTGTTACAAGCGCCCAATCAAGTCTTTAGCCGTGAGCAGCTGCTGTGTGCCATCAGCGACTATCCTGACCACCGCCTCGCGCGCACGATTGACAGCCATGTAAAGTCCATCCGTAAGCAGCTTGCACAGATTGATGACAGCACCGAGGTCATCTACACCCATCGCGGCTTGGGCTATGCGCTGTGCCCAGCGTAGTCTGGGTTCACGCCACTTTTCCCTGATATCATTTTGCCTGATAAAACAAAGTAAACGATTCTATGACGCGCCAGCCGCCCACCCCTGAGCCAAACGCTCGAAATACCAGTAATTGGTATGCCAAATTGCATCCTATCGGTACAGCGCTTGCGCATGATATGCCAAAGCGCCCACTGAATCTTAGTATTTTTTTTCGTATTTGGCTGGCAGTAGCGCTGGTGTTGCTGCTATGCGGGGTGGTGGCATTCAGTCAACTTTTTGGTTATATCAAACCCACCGCGCATCAGGTGATTGAGGACACGCTTGCCGATACCAGTACCCTGCTCGCTGCGACTTTGCAGCAGCCTTTAGTGTCCAAACGCCTGTACGATGAAGACTATCAGCGGCAACTCGATGAATCCTTGCAGCATCGCTATGGCACGCAAAAAAATATCAATGGTATCGTGGGCGATGACTCTGTAGCGAGCTTTCGCGTGTATGTGACTGATGCAGCAGGCAAAGTCGTGTACGACTCACAGCCTGCGCCTGACAATGCCGAAACCGAGGATTATAGCCGCTGGAATGATGTGTATCTAACCTTACGCGGAGAATATGGCGCACGCAGTACGGTGCAGCCGACCTATAGCGATGACGCGGTGATGTACGTGGCGCAGCCGATTAAAAACCCAGCAGGCACTATCATTGGTGTGGTCAGTGTGGGCAAGCCTGTTGCCAGCGTACTACCTTATCTCAGCGCCACTCGTCAGCGGATGCTTGCGACCGCGCTACTTATGACAGGCGCGGCATTGATATTGGCAGGACTGGTGGCATGGTGGCTCAAGCAAAGTATTACCCTTGTCACTCACTATACCCGCGCTTTGGCAGAAGACAGGCAAAAGCCGTACTTTTATCTTGGGCGCGAGTTGAACAGCTTGACCGATACGATTGAGAGCATGAAACATCGTTTGGAGAATCGCGCTTACGTCAGTGACTATGTGCATACCCTCACGCACGAGCTAAAAAGTCCGCTAACCGCCATTCGCGCCAGCAGTGAGCTTTTAGAGGATGAGGCGCTCGATATCGAAGACCGCCATATGCTAAGCCAAACCATTGGCGAGCAATCGATTAAGATGCAGCAGCTGATTGACAGGCTATTGCTATTAGCCGCGGTTGAGCAGCCGAGCTTTCGCCTAAATCGCCAGCCGATTGATATTATTGCTCTATTACGCAGGCTGCTAAATGACAATAGCGTCAAGCTGCAACAAAGCGGCCTTGCGCCGATTGCTATTCTTATTAACGGCATACCTGACGCGGACATAGTCACTGATACACCGATTTATATCTTTGCCGATAGATTTTGGTTGGTGCAAGCGCTACAAAATATTTTGGACAATGCGCTATATTTTGCGGCAACCTCAGTACAGATACAGCTGTATCATCACGATAATCAGCTACAGCTAGAGATTATCAATGATGGCAAGCTGCTGCCTGAGTATGCGCTGGACAAAGTCTTTAACCGCTACTTTAGCCTATCGCGCCAAAGTATGGAGAGCGCCACCAGTGATACCAGCGCCACACGTGCCAGCACGCATAAAAAAGGTACAGGGCTGGGCTTAACCTTGGTTAAGCAAGTCATCGAGCATCATGGCGGCGGCGTGGCAATGCACAATATTCACCGCGATATGACAGATGACAATGATAACAAGAGCACTTCAAACTTTACAGGCGTTGCCTTACGTTTATGGCTGCCGACCATCCCTGCTCCCAGCGAATAAGTGAGCCGCCCGCTACCCTTAAAACTCAAAAAAGACCATGAAGATTCATTAACTTTTCATCGCCTTTGCACTGTATTTGGACATTAGCGCATTACCTTAGATACCTCATTATCGTATTAAGGAAACGTCATGCATCCTCTATCTGTATCCAGCGCGCTGCCGCCCATCGCCCGCTTTGTTGGTATGACGCGCCAACATTGCCAACAGCAGTTACATGGCGCGCTGATTGACAGCGTGGACTTTGGGCATTGGCTGCTGATTCCCAGTTTAAAAACCTTGCTGGTCTTTCGCCATCAGCACTGTGTCGCGGTTGACCGCTGTCCGACGTTATAAGCATATCTTTATAATACAGGTGCAAAAAAACGCCCAAAACCGTGTGGCTTTGGGCATTCCTGTCTCTTTACTATCAAATCAATCAGCGTTCAACCATGATTAGATTGGCACTACAGGCTGCTGCACATCGGCATTTTGAGCACGGTGGCGTAAGTAATGATCGAGCAACACCATCGCCAGCATGGCTTCGGCAATCGGTGTGGCACGCACGCCGACGCAAGGATCGTGACGCCCTTTGGTCAACATATCAATGGCTTGACCGTCCGTATTGATGCTCTTGCCTGCCGTAGTGATGCTTGAGGTTGGCTTAAGCGCGATACTGACGCAAATGTCTTGCCCTGAAGAAATCCCGCCTAAGATACCGCCTGCGTGATTGGCCGTAAAGCCCTCTGGCGTTAACTCATCACGACTGGTGTGTCCGAACTGACCTGCGACTGCCATACCATCACCAATTTCAACACCTTTTACCGCATTGATGCTCATCATGGCGTGAGCAATGTCCGCGTCCAAGCGGTCAAAGACAGGCTCGCCAAGACCCACAGGCACGTTACTTGCGATAATATCTAATTTCGCGCCGCAGCTTGTGCCTTCACGGCGTAGGTTATCAATCAAGGCTTCAAAGTCGCCAATCGCGTCTTTATCCGCACAAAAGAACGGATTGCTATTCACAAAGTCCCAATCGATTTGGCTGGGATCCGTGACTTTGCTGTACGCATTACCGATTTGGGTTACGTGACCGCGCACTTGAACGCCTAGACGCTCTAGCAGGTATTTTTTGGCGATTGCCCCTGCTGCCACACGCATGGCAGTTTCACGCGCCGATGAGCGCCCGCCGCCGCGATAGTCGCGAAAACCATACTTCATACTATAGGTATAGTCGGCGTGACCTGGACGAAAGGTGTCTTTAATCTCGCTATAGTCTTTTGATTTTTGGTTGGTGTTACGAATCAATAGCCCAATCGGGGTGCCTGTGGTTTTGCCCTCAAACACGCCTGAGATAATCTCCACCACATCATCTTCGCGGCGCTGGGTCGCGTATTTTGATGTGCCTGGTTTGCGGCGGTCCAAATCAGTTTGCAAGTCTTCTGCACACAAACTCATGCCTGGTGGCACGCCATCGACGATTGCCATCAATCCTGCGCCATGTGACTCGCCACAGGTGGTCACCGTAAACAGCTGCCCGATAGTATTGCCTGCCATAGTCGTCCCTAGCCCTTTACAATCAATAAGTTAAATTTTTTTAAATATTCAAATATGAACGCAATGTATAAACGCAAATAGTGCATTTAAAATGAGTACCGTTCAAACCATGCAGATAAAAAACGCTGTCAGCCTTTTAGCGACAGCGTTTTTTTATTGGCCTATAAGCCGTTTTGCTCAAGCAGTGCCACTTGATGCGCGAACAATTCGCGGTGTTCCATCAGCTCAGCATAAGTGATGGCAAAGATACCATGCCCGCCGTGCGCGAATTTGAGCCAATCAAACTGAATCTCAGGATAAGCTTGCGATAGCGCCCACTCACTGTCGCCCACTTCACAGACCAGCAAGCCTTCAGGACTTAAATAGTCAGGCGCATCGTGCAAGATGCGATGCACCAGCGTCAAGCCATCTTGACCTGCGGCAAGCGCGTGCTCAGGCTCATATAAAAATTCAGGCGGCAAATCTGCCATGATGGCCGCATCGACATACGGCGGATTGGTAACGATAAGCTCGTATTGATGTTCAGCAGGAATTTTAGCGAATAAGTCCGACTCAATCACATTAATTTGATGATTCAGCTCGTGATGCTCGACGTTGACGCCCGCCACTTCTAGCGCGCCTTTGTCAATATCAGCAGCATCGACCATCGCATCGACAAAGCGTGTCGCCAGTGCAATTGCGATACAGCCAGAGCCTGTACACAAGTCCAAAATACGCTCAGGCTGTGACAGCTGCTTTAACTCCAAACCATGATCAAAAAAGCTTGCGCCTTGCTTACCCGTCGCTTTACCAATAGGCTTGGCAAATTCATTGACATCAAAATACGGATAAAACTGCTGACGAATCAGCTCCGCAATTGGCGAGCGAGGAATCAGTACGCGCTCATCCACATAAAATGGCAAGTCACAGAAATAGGCCAAGTTAATCAGATAGCTTAGCGGCTTACGCTCGGCAATACGCTCTTCAAGCAGACCCAATACCGCCTGTTTTTCAGACATCGTCAAACGGCAATCCAATACCTGCTCATCGGCTGACCAATCAAGCGACAGGCTATGCAGCACAATTGCGGCAGCTTCGGCAAACTCATCCGTCGTCCCTTGCGCGACCACCACATCGTATTGACGCAACTGAGTCACCGCAAAACGAATAAAGTCACGAATGCTAAACAGCTGCTCGCGCGCCTCATCCAGCTCAGCACGTAGCGTGGCAAACTCGGCATCTTCACCGATTAGACCTTCATCAAAGCCTTCATCGCCATCAAAATATTGGTCTTGAAACGCTTCTGCGCTCATGGTCTCATGTTCTGACATATCGCACCTTTTGTCGAATGTGGCTGTGGTGGGCGCACAAATACGAATAAATAAAATAGTAATATGCGCATTATAGACGTAAACCATGAAGCGCGCCAATTACTATGCGGTTTATCTGTTTTTCTACCATAACGGCTATTGACATTTTTTTCTTATTATTAACAATACGTTTGCCAATTTTATACTTATTTTAAGACAGCATTTAGCTTACGCTATCCTATTTATGCTCAGTGTTTACGCAAGATACGCGTCAAATAATGACCCAAGTTTTGCGCATTTGTAGTCAATACGTCACCAAGCCACACTTGTACGCTGCGTCCATCGAAAACGCACGGCAAAAATTTGCGCAAGCTTGCAATAATACGCATAATAGCTTTATTGCAACTATAAACTGTGACTGATATATGATGACAAAAAAACCATTAATCACCGCCTTATCTATCGCTGCCCTGAGTGCTGGTATCATCAACCCAGCTGTTGCAGCGCCGAGCGACAACAATGCCTTTACCATCGGCTCGCTATCAGGTATCAACCTTGAAGAAAGCCGCAACAATCGCGTGAATGCGACGACTGAGGCACGCGCTGCAAGTGACGATAGCATGGGACAACTGATTAAAAACCAAAACAATCAAGCGCGCCGTGCACCTGCCTCTGCGCCCACTACTTCAGTAGCAGCGGATAACATGACTGCCGAAGAGCTGACACGTAAAGACGAGCAAGCCGACCGTGATGATGATATTGATGAAGGTCAAGCGGTTAGCGCGCCCAATCAAGGCTTTGCCGCCAGCTCAGCAGACCCTTTATCGTTTGAGCTTCCTGAAAGTGAACAGCTACAAGACTTTAGCAACGACCCAACGATTAAAAGCATCGAAGATGCGGATGGCAAACGTCATACCACATTGAACTTGTCAGACTATGCCAAACAGGTCAATAGCGCGACATGGTCGCCGAATATGAAAGTCAACTCAGCAATGACCATCAAGATGCAAGCGCTGCTTGATTGGAATCATGCCTCACCAGGCCCGATTGATGGTGGCTGGGGCATGAACAGTAAAAAAGCATTGACGAACTTTCAAAATATGAAGGGCTTGCCAGCCACAGGCAAGATGAACCAGCAAACGTGGGACGCCCTCGTTCAAGGTGTGAATAAAAACAAACCTGTCCTCGTCAGCTATACGCTAACGCAAGAAGATATTGATACCAACTTTGCCTCGACGCCTTCAGGCTCTGAAGCCAAATCAAAAATGAAAGGGCTGTATTATCAAGACATTAAAGAGATGTTGGGTGAGCGCTTTCACATGGATGTGCGTTATTTAGACAAGCTCAATAAAAATAAGAGCTATAAAGCAGGCGAAACCATTACTGTCGTTAATACGCGTGGGCAGTTAAATCAGCGTATTAACCGTGTGGTTGCGAACAAAGCGGATAAGACCTTGTACGCCTATAATGGCGATAAGCTGGTCGCAACTTATCCAACCACCGTTGGTAGTGACGCGACGCCATCACCACACGGCACGTACAAAATCGTCAACAAAGTCAAAATGCCGTGGTACAAAGCCACCGTCGACGAAGCAGGCGGCAAAAAAGTCTATATGCTACCACCAGGACCGAACAACCCCGTCGGTGTGGTATGGATGGGCTTGTCAAAACCTTCATACGGTCTACATGGCTCACCAAAACCTGAAGGCATCAGCCGTCAAGCATCACACGGCTGTATCCGTCTGACCAACTGGGATGTGCTTGAAGTGTACGCCAACATCGAAAATGGCGCGACCGTTGTCTTAGAATAACAGCTGTCGACAACCGACTTTTAATAGACAGATAAATACCAAAAAGCCCCGTACCAAGTGACGGGGCTTTTTGGTTGCTGTCCCTGCAATGAATTTTTGCCCTTGACTACTTTTTGCTGCCCTCAAACTTAAAATCCGTAGCCCTCTTCTTTACCCGTGATGCGGCTGATTTTTTTGGTAAAAAACAGTCCTGCAGGAATAGCAATCAAAATGCCCACCGCTACCGCAATTAAAATGTGCGCCGTGCCATTAAAGCCAAATACCAAAGCGGCAATTAAGCACAGTCCCATACTGACAGTCGATGCCATAGCGAATACGATAGAAAATAATGCCCAGTTCATACATTAATCCTCATAGCTATTGTGGTTTTATGGTTATGATACTGCTATATCCCTACTTTTAGTAAGTATTTATTATAGACGCCATCGAACATCAAAAAAGACTGATTTTGATAAAAAACCATGATAATATAGTGGTTTTTCAAACAAACAAAAGTTTTAAATCATTCTTATTTGCTTTTATTGTCGTCTCTCACCTTTTATCTCTTTATTTCTTAGCCATCTCGCCTTTAACCATAAAAAACCAGATTGCTTTTGCATCCGTGCGCTTTATCATTAGAATAGACTTCTTTAACCCCAGCTATAGGCAATCTTTGCATGAGCGCATCTTCGCCCAACACCACCAAGCATACCGACAATGATGACCAAGAAGTCATGTCCAACGACGCAGACAAAGTCGTCGAAATTACTGTGGACGATGAAAAAAACACGACCGATGCGCCTGTGTCCAATGAAGATACGAGCGCAAGTGATGTTGATGCCAATGCGTCTACAGCAGTGGGCGACGGCACTGCCTTAGATGATGTGCCATGCGACTCTGAAGGTGATGGACAGGAGTGCGCCAAGCCACCTGAACCAAAAGTGACCATTACCTCGCCCAGCCCTGATGTGGTCATCGCGACCTTAGAAGACCCTGAAATGCCGAGCAGTGAAGGTGACGCCAGCGAAGACGATGCCAGTACCCCTGCCGACGCGGCTTATGACGACATGACCAATCCCCCAGAACAAAGCGCTGATACGGCGGGCACGCTTGATAACACCGCTGACCAGCAAACCTTGTCAAGGCAAGCAGCCGAGCCACAAGCACAAGCAGACAACACAGACGCCAATGCAGCGAATAATGAGGCAGCGACCAACGACACGACTGACGAGCCAGCAGAAGAAACCATCGAGCCTGTCGTCACAGACGAAGAAGTGGCAGACACACAAAGCACAAGCACAACGACGGTAGAAGAAACGCCTGTCGAAGCGGCGATAAACGAAGAAGGTCTCAGCGAAGAAGAAGTCATTAAAGAAGAAAAAGAAGCCAAGCTCGAATCCTATAAACAGTTCGTCGCTGAGCAGTTTAGCGATAAAAAAATCGACTATCCCGAAGTACGTGTCAGTATTGAAGCCAACGCACTGCCGAGCAAAATGTATTTCGTGATGAATACTCTATCCGCGATTATCGCCAGTTACGGTCTGGTGACCAACTCAGCAGCGGTGGTCATCGGCGCGATGCTGGTAGCGATGATGCTCGGACCCATCACAGGCGCGGCGCTGGCGGTGATTGACTATCGTATGCCGCTACTGCGCAAGTCGCTATTGACGGTGCTGGCGGGTATCTCTTTGGTGATTATCGTGGGTTTTGTGGTCGGGCTATTGCATCAAGGGCAACCGCTGACCAATGAGATTTTGTCACGGACTCAGCCCACCTCCATGGATTTGATGATTGCGCTAGCGGGCGGTACGGCAGGTGCGTACGCGATGGTGTCGCCCCATTTGTCTGTCGCAGTCGTTGGTGTTGCCGTAGCGACCGCCTTAGTGCCGCCGCTAGCTGCCAGTGGTATCTTATTTGCCAATGGTGAGATGCAGCTTGGCGCAGGTGCATTGCTACTCGCCATTACCAACATCATTGCCATTCAGTTTACCAATGCCATGGTGCTGTGGTTTTTGGGCTTTCGCCGCTTGGTTGAGGACGATTATAAATCGGGCACCTATCTCACCTTTTTGCGCCGTAATGCGGTGACCCTACTGCTGCTCGTTGGGCTTGGGGTATATTTGACCTTAAACCTACAGAGCAATGCTGAGCAGCAAGCCTTTGAAAACCAAGTCAAAGAAGCCATCAATCAGCATTTTGACAGCCAAGGCAACGTCTTGACCAACACTCAGTTTAACAAAGTTGGCGGGCATCAGGTCATCCGTGCGGTGATTCGCGGTGAAACCATTCCGAGCGCAACCGATGTGCGCGAGATCGAGCAAGTCATTACGAAAAATATGAACGAAAAGTTCCCAGGTTACTTGCCTGTCAAATTGCAGCTGCGTTATTTGCCTGTACAAGTGATTGAGTCTGACCCACAGGGCGATGACCAGCTTGATGAAACGGACGCCGCAATCTTAAGCACCAATAATTGATGCTTTGGCAGAGGTTATTTTTTACATTGTCGTTAAGGTAGCAAAATAAATGACAATTATTGGCTAATACTTTATAGCGACGCGCAAGTACCGTCATACCCGCCTATTCTCACGCATCACGGCGGTGAGAATAGTCAACACGCAGTATATGATTGTGCTAAAATCGCTAGCAAAATTATTTTTATACCTATTTACCTATCTTTCTTTCATTCATCATTTAGGGCGCATTCGCCGCATAATTTTTAAAGCAGACCCGCCTATTGCATAGTCTGTTTATCCATGCGTCCTATCATTATCAACAGTAAGGAGCCGCTGTGAGCCAATCATTTCGCTCAGCCGATATTCGCCAAGCTTTTATAGATTTTTTTATCAGTAAACAGCACACCGCCGTCCGTTCATCGAGCCTAATTCCGCACAATGACCCGACATTGCTCTTTACCAATGCGGGTATGAACCAGTTTAAAGAGACGTTTTTGGGCATGGAGCCACGTGACTATAGCCGCGCGGTCAGTGCGCAAAAATGCGTGCGCGCAGGCGGCAAGCACAATGACTTGGATAACGTCGGCTACACGGCGCGTCACCACACGTTCTTTGAAATGCTGGGTAACTTCTCATTCGGCGATTATTTTAAGAAGCAAGGCATCGCGTATATTTGGGAATTTTTGACCTCACCTGAGCAGCTTGGTTTAGACAAAGACCGCCTGTACGTCACCATCTATGAGACCGATGACGAAGCCTTTGATATTTGGCATCAAGACATCGGCTTGCCAGCTGAGCGCATCATCCGTATCGGTGACAATAAAGGCGCGCCATATGCGTCAGACAACTTTTGGACGATGGGTGATACAGGCCCTTGCGGCCCGTGTACCGAAGTGTTTTATGACCACGGCGCGGACGTCGAAGGCGGCCTGCCGGGTACGCCAGAAGAAGACGGCGATCGCTTTATTGAGATTTGGAACTGCGTCTTTATGCAGTTTAACCGCCAAAAAGATGGCACACTCTTGCCGCTACCTGCGCCCAGCGTCGATACAGGCATGGGACTTGAGCGCATCAGCGCCATCATGCAGGGCGTCCACAGCAACTATGAGATTGATACCTTTGTCAATCTGATGAATGCGGCGGCAGACATCTTGGGTATTGAAAACACCCAGCAAGCCTCGCTAAGAGTCATCGCTGACCACATCCGTGCCGTGTCTTTCTTGATTGCCGATGGGGTATTGCCAAGTAACGAAGGTCGCGGCTATGTACTGCGCCGTGTGATTCGCCGTGCGGTACGTCATGGCAATAAATTAGGCGCAGAAGACACCTTCTTTTATAAGATGGTCGCCCCGCTGATTACCGAGATGGGCGATGCCTATCCTGAATTGGTCGCGCAGCAAGCCACCATTGAAAACGCCATCTTAAAAGAAGAAACCCAGTTTGCCAAAACCTTAGCACAAGGTCTAAAACTGCTGGCAACTGAGCTTGATGGTCTGAGTGAAGGCGACACGCTATCAGGCGCTGCCGCGTTTAAACTGTATGACACGTACGGCTTTCCGATTGATTTGACTGCTGACATCACCCGTGAACGTGGCATCGTGATTAATGAGTCTGAGTTTGATGAGCACATGCAAGAGCAGCGTGCGCGTGCACGTGATGCAGGCAAGTTCGATGTCGATTACAGCAGTGTGATTCAGGTCGAGACGCCAACGCACTTTTCAGGCTACGACTCACTGTCTGACAATGCGGTCAACATCATCGCGCTGTACCAAGACGGTCAAGAAGTCAGCATCCTCTCAGAAGGTATGGAAGGCGTCATCGTCCTAGACAGCACGCCGTTTTATGCCGAAGGCGGCGGACAGGCGGGCGAGCTGGGTGAGATTCGCAGCAGCTCTGGCGTGTTTGAAGTTCAAGACACCAAAAAATCAGGTCAAGCCATCATCCATTATGGCGTGGTCACGATGGGTGACGTGCAGCGAAATCAAAGCGCCGAAGCCACCGTGCATTCTGCCATCCGTACTGCCAGCGCCAAAAACCACTCAGCAACGCATCTATTGCACGCTGCCCTTCGTCAAATCTTGGGCGATGGTGTGACGCAAAAAGGCTCACAAGTCACTAGCGACGTGCTGCGTTTTGACTTTTCATACGACCAGCCAATTGCGGACAAAGACCTGATTACTATTGAGCGCTTGGTCAATGAACAAATCCAAGCCAACGTCCCCGCCACCACCGCGCACATGAACATTGATGAAGCGATGGAACAAGGCGCGATGGCCCTGTTTGGCGAAAAATACGGTGACAGCGTCCGCGTTTTAAAGATGGGCACTGAGCGTGTGGTTGACGGTAAAGCCGTACCCTTCTCTATCGAGCTGTGCGGCGGTCTGCATGTTGAGCGTACAGGCGATATCGGCATCTTTAAAATCATCAGCGAGTCTGGCATTGCCGCTGGCGTGCGCCGTATCGAAGCCTTGACGGGAATGAGCGCGGTCAAATACATTCAGCAAAATGACACCCAGCTCAGCACCCTAGCAGGACAGCTTAAAGTTAAGCGTCCAGAAGTTGCGGAGCGCGTACGCATTATGGCGGACAAACAGCGCGAGCTTGAAAAACAGCTTGAGCGCTTGTCACAAAAAATTGCCAGCGCACAAGCCGCAAGCCTGATTGATGATGTACAAACCATCGAAGGCGTGCCTGTGTTGGTCAGTATCCTCGCAGGCGTCGATGGCAAATCGATTCGCACCCTGATGGACGATGTCAAATCAAAACTGCCTGAGAGTGTGATTGTACTTGTCGGCGATAAAGACGAGCAATTGGCACTGGCGGCAAGTGTGGCAAAATCATTGACCAGCCGTATCAAAGCAGGTGATATCATTCGCCACCTAGCGGGTGAGCTTGGCGGTAAAGGCGGCGGTAAGCCTGACTATGCCCAAGGCGGCGCACCAAAGAGTGATACCAGCGCTGCAACCGTTCAAGCGCTACCTGCTTGGCTAGCACAAACTTTGGCGCAGTAAAAAACTAAAGCATGTCGTTATTCAAGAAATAATAAAAAGGCTTAAATGCGACATGCTTTATTCATCATAAAAAGCCGCTTATTGCCAAACGGATACCCTATTTTCTAAAGAAAACTTGCGATACTTATGAATCCGTTTGGGCGCGGTTTAAATATTGGCGTTGATTGTGGTATAAAGAACATCACTTCGTAAAAAGAACATAAAACATATATTGGCACATCGCTTTTATACTTTGGGTTCTCATTGCTTGCGCTGTAAGGCTGTGTCGTGCGCGCAAATCAATGGTCATCGATAAATTATAGGTAAATTTCTATGGCGTTAATTGTACAAAAATATGGCGGCACGTCGATGGGCAGTATTGACCGCATCAAAAATGTCGCCAAGCGTGTGAAGCGCTGGCACGACAATGGTCATCAAGTCGTTGTTGTGGTTTCAGCCATGAGTGGCGAAACCAACCGTTTGATTGATTTGGCGCGTCAAATCAGTAAGCACCCTGACCCACGCGAATATGACCAAATGGTCTCAACAGGTGAGCAGGTATCTATTTCACTCCTTGCAATGGCGATTAAAGAGTTAGGCATTGGCGCGCAATCATTCACAGGCCGTCAAGTCGCTATCAAGACCGACAGCGCGCACAACAAAGCACGTATTGAAAGTATTGATGATCATAATATTCGTGAGCAACTTGATGCTGGCAATATCGTGATTGTTGCAGGCTTTCAAGGCATTGATGAGCATGGCAACGCGACCACATTGGGTCGCGGCGGCTCGGATACCACAGGCGTGGCTATTGCTGCAGCGCTTGGAGCCGATGAATGCCAGATTTATACTGATGTTGATGGCGTATACACCACTGACCCTCGCGTGACCTCAAAAGCCAAAAAGCTCAAAAAAATCACCTTTGAAGAAATGCTTGAAATGGCAAGCCTAGGTTCAAAGATTTTGCAGATTCGCTCTGTTGAGTTTGCAGGTAAATACAGCGTGCCATTACGCGTATTGTCAAGCTTTGATGAAGACACAGATGGCAACTTTGATGACGACTTTAAAAATAACGTCGGCACCCTGATTACAAAAGACGAAGGAGACAACATGGAACAGGCTATCATCTCAGGTATCGCCTTTAACCGTGACGAAGCAAAGATTGTGGTACGCGGTGTGCCTGATCATCCTGGTATCGCCTCAGCGATTTTAAGCCCAGTGGGTAACGCCAATATTGAAATTGATATGATAGTCCAAAATGTATCGACCAACGGCACGACTGACTTTAGCTTTACAGTCAACCGCAATGATATGGACAAAACCCTTGACGTGCTAAACAATGAAGTCAAAGACGAGATTAATGCCAAAGAAGTGATTGGTAACAGCGAAGTGGTCAAAGTCTCACTGGTTGGCGTGGGTATGCGCTCACATGCAGGCGTTGCCAGTCGTATGTTCCAAACCCTCGCCGAAAACAATATCAATATCCAAATGATTTCAACCAGCGAAATCAAAGTTTCTGTCCTTATCCAAGAGCAATACTTAGAAAAAGCGGTCAAATCACTACACACCGCGTTTGGTCTTGACCGTGAAGATGGCGAGAGCAAGGTTGCTGGCCAATAAACTGCGCGCTTCACTGTATCATGCGCTAGCAGTTTGCCAATCGCATCAAATAGGGTCCTAAGTGGCCCTATTTTTTATACATACACTGAACTGCAAGTATTTATATGGCCCACTTGTGTACCTACGCTCAGGGGATGCTGTATATAGCGTCAATAAGTGACGCGCAGTTTTACTGAAAAACCGTGACAGTTGTGATGATGCCACCTATAATGGTGGGCTTCATTTGGGCTAAATGAATTTTTTTATCCGTACCCTATTCTTTGTGGCTTTATACACGCGTTGATACGCTAAAACTGTGTTTTTATTCTAGACACTTCATCAACATTTGTGGCAAGCTGCAACAGATGGGCTGCAATACCTAGTAATTGAGATACCATTTAATGAGCTATAACCTATTAATGCGACATAAGGAGTGTGACGCATGCTAATCTTGACCCGCCGCGTGGGCGAAACTTTAATGATCGGTGATGAAGTCAGTGTGACGGTCTTGGGCGTTAAAGGCAACCAAGTACGTTTGGGCGTGAATGCGCCAAAGGACATCGCTGTGCACCGTGAAGAGATTTATCAGCGTATTCAACATGAGCGTTCAGTACAATCACAAATGCAGCATTTAGAGCAAGGCAGCTTTGCCCCATCGTTTGATGATGAGGATTATTTTAACCGCTAACTTGCTATGAGTGTGCTTTTCTTATTTGTTTGAGGTTTATGACCTATGAGTATTCGCCAATCAGATGTTTCTGCTTTACTTAACGGCTTACAAAAAAAAGCCATACATTTTAATGACGTCATCAGCTTTATTGATGACTACTATCGCTATACGCCTGTTGCTTTCGTTAATGGCATGGTGCACAACAATGCTGGCGAAAATGAAGGCAGCGCAAAGGTATTCGGTTTTGCCAAGCATCACGGCCTGAACCAACTCGATACCTTACAACTGTTTGGCGAACACTACGCCAAAGTGATGGCCACACCAAATGGTACGGATCATGCCAATATCCGTAACTTTCTGCACTGGGGCTGGCAAGGTTTTTTAATGCAACACAATCCATTAACCCCTCGTCCAAGTGTAGACACCAACGCCCTATAGCGTGTGGTGAGCACCTGTGCAGCGCTAGCCATTCCTATTATGAATGGGCTGAATGATTGATCAAGCGTTTGTCCTACGTTATTATTTTTGTATAGAAAGTCTCGCATCTTGAACTGACCCCTATAAGTTAGACACAACTTATAGGGGTCGTTTCACACTTAATCGAGCGTGTGTTCGATGCTATATCAATTTTATTCAGGTTCTACCACAGTAGACATAAAAGTGTATTTGCCTACGCTTTCCTTGGTGTTGGCGTTTGCGATAAACCAGAAAACGTAAAAAAGCGACCTATCTTAGGTCGCTCTTGTCATACATAAGTACTTATTTATCTTGATAAGACAGCTTCACACCAAGGATATAACCGTCGTTGTCTTGGAAGTCACTGGCCAATTTGCCTGTTGGGATTCGACCTTTAGCATCACCGAACCACAGGTATTTACCACCTGCAGAAACCGCCCAGTTTTCGGTAAAGTTATATTTTGCACCCAGTCCTGCGCTGTAATAGCCCTCGATAGGACCCAAAGAGGTGGTCGGATTGCCTGCCCCACTATCCCAGCCAATATTACCAGACACAGCAAGCGCAGGGGTTAAACGCTTAGCAAGTCCTAACTCTACCACCCACTGGTCTTTATCGTAATCTACCAATGCCAAGCCTTTGTCGTCTTGCGTTACGCGCTTACTGACTTGATTGTACAATGGTGGTACGATTTCAAAGTCGCTCCACGGTACGTAACGTACGCGCGCAGTGGCTAAGGTGGTTGGGTTAATACCTGTTTGGAAGTCTAAGTTGACCGACTCTGGTGTAGTGATATCAATCGTGCCACTCTGCTCTGGGTTACCACCCAACGCGCCGACCAATGGGTAAGTTTCACCAATATTGGCTTTATGATCAATCTCTGAACGGTAAGTTAATGCAGCCTTTAGTCCAATCTCAGGTTTGCTATAGGCAAAGCCCGCTAACCAACCATAATCTTGGTCAGGGCTGATATGCGCAGTATAGCCTGTTGCTCCGCCATAAGCGCTGCCACGCAGTTTAACATCAGCCTTTAAACGCTGGGCGACAGGGCCGCCGTAAACTTGGAAGTTTTTATTTTGCCCAAATTTCATGCCCAAAATACCAGTGATGCTTTCGGTACGTACTTCGACCTGTGTGCCTTCATCATTTGCAAGTCGACCATCAGCGAAGTTTTCTAGTCTCTCAAGTCCAGCTAATTGAGCTCTTCCTTCTGCTAATTTAGTTTCCCCTGCTGCAATCTGCTCTAACGCTGTATCGATTCTGTCACGCAGGACAGGCTCCAAACTTGGGTCGTTTTGTAACGCTGCCTGTAACTGCGCAACTTGAGCTCTTGACTGATCTAAGAAATTTGCTGAATTGTTTAATGTAGTTTCAGTTCCTTGAATCAATTCCTTTAAACCTGCAACATCCGTTACACCTGTTGTTGCCTGTAACTGTGAAGCAATGATATCGTTTACAGCTCCAGTTGCCGCACCTACAAAGTTATTATCCCCTACGTAATCTGCTGCTGCCCCAAATGGCTCATCGTATAAAATACCGACACTAAAGGTATCATTCACATCCGTTTTTACGCCATAACGGAAAAAGTCATAAGACTCTGCAATATCATCAATCTCACGACCTTTAACATACTCTTTACTATTGGAAGCAGTGTTTGCACTATCATAGCCTGTTACATCCGCATCAATATAGGTGTAAGACGCTTCAGCATAGAGGCCATCTTGTAAAAAGGCAGTAATGTCTTGACCTGAACGATCCAATGCTGCGGCATGAGTCAAGCTGACAGCAGATAAGCTGGCAACCGCTATTGCGAGGGTTTTTAACTGAAAATTATGGCGCATAATATATCTCCAAACATCCTTGTTATTGTCATCTCATATCACGATAAACCCGTTATTGTTGCAACTTTTTTATCTAAAGATGAGTATCCTGTTTGTATGATAGTAATGTCTTTTACACTGCAAAACAACACTAAGCACATAATATTGTTGATTTGTGACTGTTTGGTCACTTAACACTACTCAAACTTATCTTAATAAATATAAATCTAAAATTAAGTCATAAAAAAGGGCGCTTATAAGCGCCTAGATAAAATAGCCAACCTTCTGATAATACTTGATTTGTCATTATTAAAATAGGTAGTGAATGACTGCTAATGCACTAGCAGAGGGCTAATAATAGGCTAATAATGCGGTGGCTTATCAGCCATCACATCAAAAGGGGCAATCCCTTCTTCTGATTGCTGGCTTTCAATATGCTTGTACATCAGCTGTAATTGACGCTGCATGGTTTGAATGCGTCTGTCTTGCTGGGCAACAACGGCATCCAGCTTTTCTACACTGATTTCAAGATGAGCAATAGTCATTTGCAAGTCGACTACTTGCGTATTGATATCGGTATACGTCATGATATAAGTATCCGTAAGGTTGTTGGTATCGTCTCCTGATCTACTATTATCAATGCAGGAAGTCGTATTGTCTACGTTAATATCAACCACCTTTTCGCTTAGGCTATTTCTGTCTGACGTGCTCATAATATTCTCGATAGCGATGGTGCGTGGCATCCTCTAATTATAAATACCTTATGGCAAGTAGCGCGAGGCATTATCTGACATAGCGCAGTTTTTATAGTATGAAAGGTTGTAAAACATTTACTTGATGGCATTAGAATAAAAGCGCAGACAGTCACGCCAGTACGACAGCGCCATGCTATACTGCCACAAAATAAACGCATGCAAAATTACTGCGCCCATACACACTTATTTTTCTTATTTCTGCATAAGTTGACGATTGACACTATATGGCACTGATACATCTAAAAAACATTCATCTCGCCTTTGGCGTTGCCCCTATTCTAGACGGTATTGATTTTAGTATTAATGACGGCGAGCGCGTTTGTCTTATCGGACGTAACGGCGAAGGAAAATCAACGCTTTTTAAATTGATCAATGGCTCGCTACAGCCTGACAGTGGCGAAGTTATTATTAACAGCAGTGTGCGCGTGGCCATGCTTGAGCAGGATGTACCTGAGACTTCAGGCAATATCTTGGAGATAGTGATGGGCGGTAGCCAAAAAACAGCTGCCCTACTCAAGTCGTATAATGAACAAGCCGACCTATGCGCGACAGGTGATATGAGCGCTTGTGAGCGTATGGCAACCTTGCAGCATGACATTGATGCCGTGCACGGCTGGGATTTGGAACGTGAAGCCACGCGCCTGATTACAACCATGGGATTAAATGCTGATGATGACCTAGCGTCGCTATCTGGTGGTCGTAAACGCCGCGTACTATTGGCACGCGCTTTAGTCACCAAGCCTGATGTGCTACTGCTTGATGAGCCGACCAACCATTTGGATGTTGACAGCATTGAGTGGTTGGAGCGCTTTTTGCTCGATTGGCAAGGTTTGACCTTATTGTTTGTGACGCATGATAGAGCGTTCGTCGACAAGCTGGCGACGCGAATTGTCGAGCTGGATCGTGGACAGCTCTCAAGCTATGACGTTACTCAAGGCGCGAAAGGTTACGCCCGCTATCAAGAATTAAAAGAGCAGCAGCTACTCGCTGAAGAGAAAAACAACGCCAACTTTGATAAAAAGCTGGCACAAGAAGAAGTATGGATTCGCCAAGGTATCAAAGCGCGTCGTACTCGTAACGAAGGTCGTGTACGTGAGCTAAAAGCCTTACGTGAAGAGCGCAAACGCCGCCGCGAACAAGTCGGCAATGTCAATATCACTATGGGCGAGAGTGAGAAAAGCGGTAAGCTGGTTTGTAAGGTTAAAAACCTGCACTTGGAATACGATGGTGACGTCTTAGTACACGGCTTTAATACCACGATTATCCGTGGCGATAAAATTGGCATCATTGGACCCAATGGCGTGGGCAAAACCACACTTATTAAAGCCCTGCTTGGTATGTCCGATGATGACATTACCAAAGCAGGCAGCGTGACGCTAGGTACCAACTTGCAGATTGCTTTTTTTGATCAGCTGCGTGATCAGCTTGATTTAGAAGCCAGCGTCGCACAAAACGTGTCTGAAGGCTCGGATTACATCGAAGTCGCGGGTAAAAAGACGCACATCATGAGCTACTTACAAGATTTTTTGTTCGCGCCTGAGCGTGCGCGGACGCCTGTTAAAGCTTTATCAGGTGGCGAGCGTAACCGCGTGTTGTTAGCAAAGCAGCTGCTCAAACCTGCCAACATTTTGGTGCTTGATGAGCCGACCAACGATTTGGATATGGCGACGCTCGAGCTGCTAGAAGAATCTGTCAGTAGCTTTAACGGCACCATTTTGCTTATCAGTCACGACCGCTCTTTTATGGACAATGTGGTTACCTCAACATGGGTCTTTGACAAAGACGATGAAGGTCGCGGCGTGGTTCATGAATATGTGGGAGGCTATCAAGAGTATTTGGTACAAAAAGCCCGTATCGATGCCAATAAGGCTGAAAAGGAAAATAAAAAGCAAGTCAGTACCCCAAAGGCTGCGCCAGAAAAGCCGACCAAACCTACCAAGAAGCTCAACTATAATGAACAGCGTGAGCTTGAGCGATTACCAAAAGAGATTGCTGATCTAGAAGCTGAACATGCCGAGCTGACTGAAAAACTGGCAGATGGCTCGTGGTTTAATACAGATATAGAAGCGGCTACTAAAGGCAGCGAACGTATCGCTGAGATTGATGACTTATTGCTTGAAAAGCTTGAGCGTTGGGAATCACTAGAGAATTAATAGCATTTAGCGCACTTGAAAGAGTGCGCGATGATGAGGCGTCTTTCTGGATGTCTCATTTTTTTGTCTGTATGTTACAAGATGATGCGTGTACAATACGCACGCAAAAGCTAGCAATAATGTTGAAAGTTAGTGAACATTTCCTTAATTTAAAGTATCATACTTTATTGCCCTATATCCTTATTATTTCTAAGGGTATAGTACAGTACGCTCATTCGAGCATACTCTAATATTGCTTCTTATATAGGCTTTAATGCAGTCAATAAATTATTGATAGCACGTTTAGTGTGCCTATCAAGACAGTCTTATTTTTAACACAATAATTTATTTTATGACCAAAATAGCTTAGAATAGCAACAATTAGCAAAATTAGGCACAGCTAAAGTGGCTTACCTATTGGTATTGTAAAATTTCTAAGCCACAAACCCAGTGTGGGATAATCCCATTTCATTCACCTGGAGGAAGTATTAATGAGCCATGCCGAAGGCGTTAATGTACAACGCCGTAGAGTTCTTATTGCCTCGACTGCCGCGATTGGTGCAGCTGGGGTAGCTGCGGTGGCTACACCTTTTGTCCGTTCTTGGTACCCAAGTGCTAAGGCAGAAGCTGCGGGCGCAGCGGTTACCCAAGACATCAGTGCTATCGAAGCAGGACAAATGATTGTCGTAAAATATCGCGGTAAGCCCATCTATGTGGTCAAACGTACCGACGATATGGTTGCAGGGTTGGAATCTGTAACACCATTACTGTCAGATCCTGAATCTGAAGCGTCGGTACAACCTGAATACTGCAAAAATACCAACCGCTCTATCGATCCGTCGATCTTGGTGGTTGAGGGCGTATGTACGCACTTGGGCTGTGCGCCAAACTATCGCCCTGAAGTTGGTGCTGCCGATTTGGGTGGTAATGACTGGTATGGCGGATTTTTCTGCCCATGTCACGGGTCAAAGTATGACTTAGCAGGTCGCGTCTATAGTGGCGTTCCAGCACCGCTTAACCTACCTGTCCCAGAATATAGTATGGATGGCGGTATCCTAACGGTTGGGGAGGCTTAATATGAGTATGGGCAAAAAATTGATGGGTTGGGTGGACGCGCGCTTTCCTGCGACCGAAACCTACGAATATCATATGTCAAAATATTACGCACCAAAAAATTTCAATTTTTGGTATTTTTTTGGCGTATTATCGATGGTCGTATTGGTCAACCAACTGGTGACTGGTATTTGGCTTACTATGATGTACAACCCAAGCGCTGAAGGGGCATTTGCTTCTGTTGAATACATCATGCGTGATGTAAAAGGCGGCTGGCTCATTCGTTATATGCATTCCACAGGCGCATCGGCGTTTTTCGTGGTTGTGTACTTACACATGTTCCGCGCATTACTTTACGGATCATACCAAAAGCCACGCGAGCTGATTTGGCTCATCGGTATGGGCATCTACCTTGCCTTGATGGCTGAAGGCTTCTTTGGTTACCTACTCCCTTGGGGCAACATGTCATTCTGGGGTGCGCAGGTTATCTTGAACTTGCCAGCAGCACTGCCTGTGATTGGTGATGGTCTTGCTGAGTGGGTACGTGGTGACTATATCATCTCAGGCATTACCCTAAACCGTTTCTTCGCGCTACACGTGGTTGCTATTCCCCTGGTGCTTGTTGGTCTCGTCTTTATGCACTTGGTTGCGCTTCACCATGTGGGGTCAAACAACCCTGATGGTATCGACATCAAGAAGCTAAAAGACAAAAACGGCGTGCCTTTAGACGGTGTTGAATTCCATCCTTACTACACTGTGCATGACATGGTTGGTATCGTGGTGTTCTTTATCTTCTTCTTTGCTGTGGTGTTCTTCTTCCCTGAAGGCGGCGGCTTCTTCCTTGAGCCACCTAACTTTGAAGCGGCGAACTCTCTAAAAACACCAGCGCATATCGCGCCAGTATGGTACTACACACCGTTCTATGCCATCTTGCGTGCGGTTCCAAGTAAGCTGGGCGGGGTAATTGCGATGGGTGCAGCGATTGCGGTACTGTTTATCATTCCGTGGTTAGACCGCTCGCCAGTACGTTCAATCCGCTATAAAGGTATTTTGTCTAAGATTGCGCTAACGATTTTTGTTATCAGCTTTATCGTTCTAGGCTACTTAGGTGCGACGCCAGCGACACCGACAGCTACCATTATGGCTCGTGTCTTTACTGTCCTGTATTTCTTGTTTTTCTTACTGATGCCAATTTACACTGCAATCGAGAAGTGTAAACAGCCACCAGAACGCGTTACCGGAGGTCACTAATGAGCACGCTAATCAAATCCCTAGCTGGTCTAGGCTTAGGCGCGGCATTGAGTTTGACTGCTGGTAGTGCGCTGGCAGCAGGCGGCGGATGTGGTACTTTTACCAATGCCGACGGCGTGGTAGAACATTTGGCTTGTAGTGAAGCCCCCATTGACTTTACCAATAAAGGCTCGCTACAAAACGGCGCTAAACTGTTCATGAACTACTGTGCTGGCTGTCACTCAGCTAAGTACGTTCGTCATTCACGCATCGCACAGGACTTGGAGATTCCACCTGAGCTGGTCGAAAAATACCTGATGGTCACCACCGATCAAATCGGTGACCATATCGATGCTGAGATTGACCCTGAGATTCAAGCATCATGGTTCGGTGCTGCGCCACCTGATTTGTCACTTGAAACGCGTTTGCGCGGTGATGACTGGGTATACACGTACCTATTGTCATTCTACGAAGATCCAAGCCGTCCTTGGGGCGCGAACAACTTGGTGCTCAAAAATGCAGCTATGCCGCATGTATTGCATAACTTGCAAGAAGACCTGAGTGAAGAAGAGTTCCGCAGTGAGGTGGGTGATTTGGTCAACTTTATGGCATGGATGGGTGAGCCTGCCCGTCATGACCGTCAAGTGATTGGCTTCTTTGTCATCTTGTTCTTATTGGTGCTGCTCATCCCAGTATACCTACTGAACAAAGAATACTGGAAAGACGTCAAATAAGTGATACACGCTATCGGTACGGGTTACCGCTAGGGATAAAAGGGCGCTGCTTCGGTAGCGCCCTTTTTTATTGTGCTCGTTTTTATTATGTCTATATACTGAGGGCGCTTGAGTCATACATTGCGCCCAGTTACGTACGCTCCCTTGATAATAGGACATACATTGTTTACGATGGCACTCTTTAATAACAATAAAACAATAGGCCTTCATGATAGACGCCAATGACATCCCAAGCAGTCAGCTGATTCTCTATGCCGATGACGGCTATGACAGTCATGTGGTGCGTTTGCTGTTAGAAGAAAAGCAATTAGAATATTATCTGTCGCGTCTTAATTCAGAGCGCCCTGAGGATTTAAGTGAGTTAAATCCCTATCATACCTTGCCCGTTTTGCAGCAGCGCGAAGTCTCACTATATGAGATTAATGTCATTTTTGAATATTTAGAAGAGCGCTATCATAGCCATAAGCTGTTGCCTGATACGCCTAAGACGCGTGCGCAGTTTCGTCAGTTGGCTTGGCGCATTCAGCACGACTGGCTGGCACTAGGGCGCAAACTGCTCACCCATCCTGATAGTTTTGATAAGAAAAGTGCGGCATTGGCGCGCAAACAATTGGCCGATTCATTAATCACCTTGTCGCCACTCTTTGCACACAAGCCCTATTTTATGGCGGATACTTTTGGCTGGTGTGATGTGCTGCTTGCGCCTTTATTGCATCGTTTGAACGCCATGGATATTGTGTTGCCACGTGCTATCAGTCGTCCATTGCATGAGTATATGACGCGCCTCTTTGAACGCGAGAGCTTTAAACAAAGCATTCGCTAAATCTGATTAGGGCGTGTTGACCATTCGACCATGGCACTGACAGCGACTATTTTTTAGGCGATTCGAGGTTAAAAATAATAAGTTTAGTCATTCTAAGCGTTTATTTTTAACGATGAAGCGGCAAAAAAGAGTCCTGTCCCTGCGGG
>NZ_JACDXT010000034.1 GCF_016464015.1 Psychrobacter sp. bablab_jr014 | reverse complement strand
GTCCCTGCGGGCTGATGCTAAAATTGCCCCATACTGCGTTACAAATCTCGCTAAGGCATCTGCATTATCGTCGCTTTGCGCCTTGTCTGGAACAATTTTAGCGATCAGCAGTGCCTATTTGCGAATGGTCAACACGCCCTAATATCAACATATAACCGATTTTATCCTTGCCTAAACGCGCTGCGTCTTGGGACTTTTTATTTGCCAACTTGCCTTGACTCTTGTTATGAAACCGACTTTGCCACCACGTATTGCTGTTTTGCTTGTTAATTTGGGTACGCCTGATGAGCCAACTGCGCCTGCTGTGCGCCGCTACTTGCGTCAGTTTTTGTCTGACTCGCGGGTGATTGAGATTCCGCGTTTTATTTGGGCGATTATTCTTAATCTGTTTGTTTTGCCAAGCCGACCCAAGCGTGTCGCCGAAGCCTACGCCAGCATTTGGGAAGGTGACTCGCCGGTTCGAGCCATTTTAAAGGAACAAGCCCACTTATTGACGCCGCATTTGGAAACTGCCGCCGCACCGTTTCGCGTCTCGGTACATCCTGCGATGAGCTACGGCAATCCTGGTATTCCTGATGTCATGGACACGCTGCGTAGCGAAGGCGTTGACCATTTTGTTTTGCTGCCGCTGTTTCCGCAGTATTCGGCGACCTCGACAGGCGCGGTATTTGATGCGGTCAATAAGTGGGCGCTCAAACAGCGCAACTTGCCCAATATCAGTATCGTAAAAGACTACTTTGCGCATCCTTTGTATATCAAAGCGCTGGCGGACAGTATTTTGCGCTTTCAAGAAAAGCACGGCAAACCCGATAAGCTCATGTTTAGCTTTCATGGTATTCCGCAGCCGTATGCCGATAAAGGCGACCCGTACCCGCAGCGCTGCAAATGTACTGCCGCGCAAGTCGCACATACGCTGGGGCTAAAAGAGGACGAATGGATTATCAGTTTTCAGTCGCGCTTTGGTAAGCAAGAATGGGTCAAGCCTTATACTGATGTGGTGCTCGAAGAGTGGGGGCAACAAGGCGTGCGCTCAGTACAGGTCGTCAGCCCCGCATTTTCGGCAGATTGCTTAGAAACCCTAGAAGAATTGGCGATTGAAAACCGCGATAACTTCTTAAATGCAGGTGGGCAAGAGTACCATTATATCCCTGCACTGAACGCTGATGCCGCGCACATTGAGCTGCTCGCTGCTATCAGTACGCCATTGGTCAAAGGATGGGCAGGCACGCTAGACGGCTGGATATAGGTCGTTTCTTATTCTCAGCTAAGCAAATTCTCAGTTAAACAAAAAATAAAGCCAATAAGTCCAAAATGCCGAGCCTAACTGCTCGGTATTTTTTTGTCTGTGTTTGTTTTCATCAAAAGTCCACTGTATATTTATAAAAATAAGTTGGTCATTAGGAACAGTTGTGTAAGAATGTCAACAAAAGTATCGTACTTTAATAGATTGCTTACTTTAATATTGTTTTGTGAGTTGACCATGACCACTTCAAACCCCAGCGTTTCTTTGGATAAATCGTCCGCACCGCCGCCACTACCGCCCACATATCAAGAGCCGCAGCTATTGCCTGAGCCGCGACGCTGTGGGGCAGAGGCAGGCGTGGTGTGGGTAAAGAGCGCATTTGCTATGTTTAAAAAGAATTTTTGGCTATGGCTGGGTGTAGCCTTTACGATGAGTGTGGTGGTCACGTTATTTTCAGTCGTTCCTATCTTAGGTATATTGATGGGACTGATTACCCTTGTTTTTACAGGCGGGTTGATGAAAGCTGCTGCTGCACAAGCGCGTGGAGAGACGCCAACGTTTGGCTATCTGTTTTCAGCTTTTGAAACCCATTTCAAGCCTTTGGTGATCTTGGCGCTTCTCTATTTGTTAGGGCTAGTGATTGTATTTGCGATAATGTTCGGCTTTTTCTTCCTATTGGCTGTCGCTGGTGTACTTGACCCGCTACTGATTGCCGATGATATGAGCATGAATACTCTATTGGTATTGTTGTTGGTAGCGCTCGTCTTGTCTGCACCCATACTTGCGCTGTTAATGTCCCTTTGGTTTTCACCCCCGCTGATTGTCTTGCATGACATTGCGCCGCTGGAGGCGATGAAAAAGAGTCTACAAGCGAGCCTTAGAAATTGGCTGCCGATGCTGGTGATGAGCCTGGTCTTTTGCGCAATCTTTATGATACTTGCCATTTTTACCTTGGGTATTGGCATGCTAGCAGCGATGCCGATGATTTTATTAATGTATTACACCAGCTACCGCGATATTTGGACAGACCAGCCGTTGTCGGTGAATGAATAAAAACTATAATCACAAAAAAGCACGCTGTCAGTAGCGTGCTTTTTTAGGGTTATACCAAATCAAAAAATTATTATTGCTCGTCATCGTTGCTGCGCTCGGCGGCGTCGCTGTCTGCGATATCTACGATATCAGGATAGTCGGCGTCATCTAAGTTGTCATCGACCAAGACTTCATCCACGCGCGCTTCATCAATATTCTGACGGTGGATTGGCGTGACGCCTGAGACGTCATCTGTGCCGACACCAACTTGTGAATTGCTCACGCCTGCACTGTTGTCAATCACGTCATCATCGTCAATGGTATGCAGCATGGGATTGTCCAAGTCAACACGCTGGTTGTCATCGCCGTCAATACGATCCATATTGTCTGGTAATGGGGTTTTGGTGTTGTCCATAAGAGTGTCCTTATTTGTTGTCATTATTCATGTTGTTATAAATTAAGCGTTGCGTGTGCTTATTCGTTGATGACAAGTGTGCCGCGTTAGGGCGCGCCTCTCCAGTAGAGAGCTGTTATAAGATGTTCAAAAATGTAAGAGGCACAGGTGTTTTATACCTTGATGTTTATTGGCAAAAAGGTTGCTGCCAATAAAAAAGCGACCACCGTTTGGCAGTCGCTTTCGTGCTTCTTATATTCATGTTTATAGATTGATTAAGATTGCTTGGCGCTCATTTTGTTGTTTAGCCAGCGCACCATAGGGTCTGGCGTGACTTGCGCGAGCTTTTGCAATACTTTAGCAGGCATGCCGACAGGGTAGTGCGTGCAGTTGATTTTGCGGTTCGGGCGGCAGGTCAATTTGCATAAGGTTTTTGCCACGTCATCGACGCTTAGATTAACGCCCAAGCGCTCGATGCTAGTGACGCTCTCGCCTTTGGTCATGTCAGATTTGACCCACAATGGCATGACGTCCACGACTTTAATACCAAGGCTTTCGTATTCGACATTCAGCGCTTCGGTCAAGCCGCGCACAAAGAATTTACTGGCAGAATATGGCGCAATCTCTGACTGACCATAAATCGCTGAGGCAGAAGAGAGGTTAATGATTTTGCCATTGTCGGCATCAGCAAGATAGGGCGCAAGCTTATGACAGCCGATTAATACGCCTTTACAGTTGATGTCCACGAGTGCCAGCTGACGCTCAAGGCTGGTCGATGGCAAAATGCCTGTGACCAACACGCCTGCATTATTAATCAAGGTGTCGATGCTGCCAAAGGCGTCAATCATTTGGCTAATGGCATTTTCCCAGTCGTCAGGCTTGGTCACGTCTAGGTAACCGTGAACGATGCGCTGCTGCTTTTGCGCTTTGGCAAAGGCTTTGTCTTCCACTGCATCTTCTAAGGTGTCGCGGCTGATGTCGAACAAGCCCACGCTGTGTCCTTTTGCCGCCAGCTGCTTGGCAGTCGCCAGCCCAATACCGCGTGATGCGCCCGTAATCATAATGTTCATAAATTATCCTTTGTTATTATCTAGGGTTGCTATACCGTTTTGATCGATGTAAGTGTTGCTTGTCCATCTGTCACTCTAATCTATTTACAGAACAGGCTTATGTCAATCAGCCATACTTTTTTCAAGTATAGGCAGCTTGAGTCGCCACATATATACCAATGCAATGGCGTAGACAATATTTTCACACATTTCTTCTACCAAGACGCCCCACCATTCAGAAAAACCAATAGCGTGCTCGCCCATATACTGCAATACTGCCAACATGACGATAACGGCATACAATGCGGGCGGTACACGCTTAAGAATATAGAGGCAATAGCGTCTGGATAAGACCAGCAGCACGAGTGCGATAACCCCAATCACAGTCAGTACGGTGTCTTCCCACCATTTGTAGGACTGCCCGAGCCATACAAGCTCATTGAGCGAAAACGTTTCTCTTAAGTAATTCAGCTCCTTACGCAGTACCAAGAAAAAGACGATAAACGATGCTGTCCAAAAATATCGTCCTTGTTTGTAACGACTTATCATCACGTAATGCAATGACTTTAGCATGCAGAGCAGCAATAATGCTGCCCCTGCATGTTCTACAATGTTGTTTTCAGAAATCATAAAGTTGGCTAAGCGCAGCTCAAACTAATCAGTGCGCTTCGTCCCAGTTGTGTCCGCTGTCGGTTTCGACCAATAACGGTACGGCAAAATCAATATCCCAGCCGCAGTCTGCGGCGGTACGTGTGAGCACGTCTTGCATGGCGTGTTGAATAAGCGTGCTAATCTCATCGACCTTGCCTTTATCCACTTCAAATACCAGTTCATCATGTACTTGCAGCAGCATTTTTGCGTGGTCTTTTGGCAGTACCTTATCGACCGCAATCATCGCAAGCTTAATAATATCAGCAGCTGAGCCCTGTAGCGGCGCGTTGATGGCAGCGCGCTCGGCAGCTTGCTTGACCATACGGTTGCTGCTGTTGATATCAGGGGTATAGAGCTTGCGCCCAAGCAGCGTCTGCACATAACCATGCTCGTAAGCGCTGGCACGGGTATCAATCATGTACTGCTTGACCTTAGGGTAGCGGTTAAAGTACATATCGATGTAGTCTTGTGCTTCATTGCGCCCCATTTGCAGCTGTTTTGCCAAGCCAAAGGCGCTCATGCCGTATAACAAGCCAAAGTTAATCGCCTTGGCATTGCGGCGCTCGGTGGCACTGACTTCATCAACCGCTTTGCCCAGTACTTCGGCGGCGGTGGCGGTATGAATGTCCAAGCCTTCGTTAAAGGCGCGGGTCAAGGTCTCATCACCTGAGAAGTGCGCCATCAAGCGCAGCTCAATCTGTGAATAATCCGCCGCGACAATAACACGCTCAGGCGGCGCGATAAAGGCTTGGCGAATCAGACGACCTGTTGCAGTACGGATAGGAATGTTCTGTAAGTTAGGGTCGGTCGAGGACAGACGCCCTGTGCTGGTCAGCGCTTGGTGATAGCTGGTGTGTACGCGGTCGGTGTCTTGGTCGCTCACCGCGTCCAGCGCATCGGTATAGGTGCTTTTGAGCTTGGATAAGCTGCGGTATTCCAGCACCACATCCACCAGAGGGTGGTCAATCTTGGAGAGCACCGCTTCGCTGGTTGAGTATTGTCCTGACTTGGTTTTTTTACCGCCAATTACGCCAAGCTTATCAAACAACACTTCGCCCAGCTGCTTGGGCGAGCCGACATTAAAGGCTTCGCCTGCGATGTCGTGCGCGCGTGCCTCAAGCGCGATGATTTCTTCATCAAAACGCTTGGACAGTTCATTTAAAAACGAGCGCTTGATTAAGATGCCGTCCGCTTCCATGTTGCACAGAATCTGCGCGGTTGGGATTTCTAATTGGTGCAAGAGCTTGGCGTTATTGGCATCGTCTTTGAGTTTATCATTAAACAGCTCAAACAGCTGCAAGGTCACGTCCGCATCTTCACACGCGTAGTCGCTCGCGATGTCGATAGCCACTTGGTTAAAGGTGACTTGTTTTGCGCCTTTGCCCGCCACGTCTTCATACGTAATGGTCTGGGTGTGCAGATAATGGCGCGCCAAGTCGTCCATGCCGTGGCGCGTCACCGCCGCATTCATCACGTAGCTGGCGAGCATAGTGTCCATCGCCCAGTTGTTTGGGTATTTGGCAGCGCTTGCTTCAGGCGCGTGCGGATGACCGAGCAGGTCGATACCATAATGGCTGAGCACGTGCGTGTCGTATTTAAGATGCTGACCAATTTTGCCGATGTTATGATTTTCTAAAATCGGCTTGAGGCGGGCAAGTACAGTATCGCGATCGAGCTGCTTATCCGTCAATGGGTCGTCTGCAAGGTCGTGCATCAGCGGAATATAATAGGCTTCGTGTGCCTCTAGCGCCAAAGACACACCGACAATCTCGGCATCGCGCCAGTTGATACTTGTGGTCTCGGTGTCGATGACAAAGTACGGCGCGGCCTCTAAGCGCGCAACCAAGCTGTCAAAGGCGGGCATGTCCAGCACGGTATGCCATGCTTTGTCGTGCTGCTTACTGTTTTTGATGTTGTCAATCTTGGTCGATTGTACCGACTTGGCAATCTGCGCTTGCGATTCGGTCGCGGCTTGGCTGGCGGCGACGCCTTGCGCATTAGCGGGGTGGTTCGGATGGTCGAGTGATGCCAGCTCATTTTTAAATTCAAGCTCGCTATATAGTGCGCGCAGCTCGTCAATATAGGCAGAAGGGTCAGTATTGATTCTTAAATCTTCCCAATCCTGCCCAATCTCCAAATCGGTGACGATGGTCGCCAGCTGCGCATTCATTGGAATGTCATCAGCGTATTCGACCAAATTTTTGCCTGCACGCCCTTTGATTTCGTCCACGTGCGCGAGGATATTGCCGATGTTGCCGTATTTGGTCAGCAGCGTTTCGGCGGTTTTTTTACCGATACCTGGCACGCCTTTGATGCCGTCCGAGCTGTCACCCATTAGGGTTAAATAGTCAATCATCTGCTCAGGTGCGATGCCGAATTTATCAATCACAGCGGCGCGGTCGGTGATTTTGCCAGTAAAGCTGTCTTCTAATATCACGCAGTCATTGACGAGCTGCGCCATATCTTTATCCCCTGTGGAGATGACCACATGATGCCCTTCTGCTACCGCGCGCTGCGCCAATGTGCCGATGATGTCGTCTGCCTCTGCGCCTTCGATACGCAGGAGCGGCAGCCCAAGCGCGGTGACGAGGCGGTGAATGTAGCTGATTTGCTGCGACAGCTCCTTATCCATCGGCGGACGTCCCGCCTTATAATCGGCAGACAGCTCATGGCGAAAGGTCGGCGCTTTGGTATCAAAGGCAACTGCCATGTGCGTAGGGTGGTAGCGGCGCATCAATTTTAATAAAGCGTTTAGCGTACCGCGTACTGCATTGGTGTGCAGCCCTTGCGTGGTGGTCATCGGGGGTAATGCATGATAAGTGCGAAACAGATAATACGAGCCATCGACAAGGATAAACGGCGGCTGGTCTTTGTTCACATGGCTTGTTTCCATGGTCGCCACATTGGGCATGGTGTCAAAGCTCGGCAGCGCGGTTGGGTCAATGGCACTGTGGGAATTGTGGTCATTATCAGTCATAACACTCACTTATTGATTATCAAAGGCAGATGCTGGCAATACAAAAGGCGCGCATCTTACGCGGCAATGTTGCAGACAGTCCATTATAACGATAAAAGTCACGTGTGCCGAATGTGCAAACCGTAACGATGTGTACGCCTAAAAAAAAGAACCCAGCGGTCAGCTGAGTTCTCTGTAATCAGTTAACGATGATTAACTGTGCTATCGCTTACATAAAGCGTGCTGCTTATTTGACTTCTGAGGTCACTTCAACGTCGATGTTGTTGCGCGTGGCTTTTGAGTATGGGCAGACTTCGTGTGCCTTTTCGACCAGTTTTTGGACTTCTTCTGCTGATAGGTCGGTTTTTTCAGCGATGACGTGAATTTTTACGTCAAGTTTGTAGTCGTGGCCTTCGCTTTGTAGTAGGGCAACTGTGGTTTCAACCGTTGAGGCAAAGCTGGCGTCTTCCATTTTTTTAACCACGCCAAGTGCGCTATCAAAACACGCCCCATAGCCCATGGCTAGTAGCTGCTCTGGGTTGTTGCCTTCTTGATTGCTACCAGGAGGCGTCATGTTGATGCTCAAGTCGCTATCGCTCAAGCTTGCATGACCTGCGCGGCCGCCAGTGACAGTAGATGTAGTTGAATATAGGGTTTTCATACATTGTCCTTGTTATTGGTTTTACGAAGTATTGTCATTGTTTTATAGATGCGCGCATCGACTAGAGTGTGCGGTGTGTCCGTTAGCGCTTTCCCTTAATGCTTGATACGGTCATCATTACCGAGCCAGTGTAGCAAATACTCATCATTGCTTGATATAGAAACAGTAAAGCTATGCTAGTGCTTTGTAAGCTTTACTTATTAATTTACTACTGAGGCAGATAATGACCACGCTGCTGACTATAGCGGGTAATGCAGTGTCAATGCAAGGAGCCATAAGGCACGATTGGGTACAGTGGTCGCAGAGGCAAACACACGCGGGCACAATATGGGCAAAAATAGCATCTTGACGGCAAATCGGCTACAATACGCGCATCAAAATACCACCGCCTATCAGCTGTATTTTCCGCCTTTTTTTCTTCCAAAATTTAACGATAAGTCATTGATTATGAGCGCAGAATCCAAACTCGTGCCAAGCAAACTCGCCAATGAGGTTGCCAAACGCCGCACCTTTGCCATCATCTCGCACCCTGATGCGGGTAAAACCACCATGACCGAAAAGCTGCTCCTCTGGGGACAGGCGATTCAGGTCGCAGGCGAGGTAAAAGGGCGCAAAACTGACCGCCACGCCACCTCGGACTGGATGAGTATGGAGCAGGAGCGCGGCATCTCAATCACCACCTCGGTGATGCAGTTCCCGTATAAAGACCATATCGTCAATCTGCTCGACACCCCAGGTCACGCCGACTTTAGTGAAGACACCTACCGCACCTTGACCGCTGTAGACAGCGCGCTAATGGTCATTGACGGCGCAAAAGGTGTCGAGGAACGTACCATCAAGCTGATGGACGTCTGTCGTATGCGCGACACGCCGATTATCTCGTTTGTGAACAAACTTGACCGTCAGATTCGTGACCCGCTTGAGCTATTGGACGAGATTGAGACCGTCCTTAAAATCAAATGTATCCCCGTGACTTGGCCTGTGGGTATGGGTCAAGACTTTGTCGGCGTGTATAATCTGCTAGAAGACAAGACCTATTTTTATGAAAAAGGTCATGGCGGCGAGATTACCGAGATTGAGACCCGCGACGGCTATGACTATCCTGATGTGCGCGAGCGCTTGGGTGCGCTGATGTTCTCAGCTTTTGAAGAGTCGCTTGAGCTGGTACAGATGGCGCTTGAAGACTTTGACACCGAAGCATTTTTGGCGGGCGAGATGACGCCTGTGCTCTTTGGTACGGCGCTTGGTAACTTTGGTATCAACATGGTGCTCGACACCTTGGTCAAATACGCGCCGCCACCAAAGGCACATCCGACCGAACAGCGCGAAGTTGCCGCGACCGAAACCGCCTTTAGCGGCTTTGTGTTTAAAATCCAAGCCAACATGGACCCGCGCCACCGTGACCGCATTGCCTTCTTGCGCGTTTGCTCAGGCAAATACGAGAAAGGCATGAAAATGAACCATGTGCGCCTTGGCAAAGACGTGCGTATCGCTGATGCCTTGACCTTTTTGGCGGGCGACCGCGAGGCGCTTGAGGAAGCCTACCCAGGCGATATCATCGGTTTGCACAACCACGGCACGATTTCGATTGGTGACAGCTTTACGGCAGGCGAGGCACTGAACTTTACAGGCATTCCGCACTTTGCGCCTGAACTGTTCCGCCGCGTGGTGCTCAAAGACCCCCTCAAATCAAAAGCGCTGCAAAAAGGGCTACAGCAGCTGAGCGAAGAGGGTGCAACGCAGGTCTTTATGCCGCAGATTAATAATGACCTGATTCTAGGTGCGGTCGGTGTGCTCCAGTTTGAAGTGGTCGCGCATCGCCTTAAAGAAGAATACAAGGTGCAATGTACCTTTGAGCCTGTTTCTATCGCTACCGTGCGCTGGATTCATTGTGATGATGAAGTGGCACTGACCAAGTTTAAGCGTAAGGCGCACGACCAGCTGTCTATTGATGGCGGTGGTTATCTGACGTATCTTGCGCCCTCGCGTGTCAACTTGCAGCTGATGCAAGAGCGCTATCCTGAGGTGACCTTTAGCAATACGCGTGAGCATTAATATTTTTGGGGTCGTTGCCAGCTGCTTTAAAAATAAATCATCTTTTTATTAAAAAAGGCTTGCAACACTTCAAAAACCTGATAAAATGCGTGACCTATAAAGGCGTATAGCTCAGTTGGTTAGAGCGCCACCTTGACATGGTGGAGGTCGCTAGTTCGAATCTAGTTACGCCTACCAGATATTAAAAATCCCCAATCGAAAGATTGGGGATTTTTTTTTGCTTGGGACATTGTCCAAGCGTTAAAATATAGAACACTGTTTTTCTGCAATACAGTTTGGTTGTTTTCTTAAGCTAATAGTCATCAATACTGCTCATGCACCAAAACCAAAAGAGGTCAGAACAGCTGATTTCGTCCGCTACTATATGCTAGTAAATAATAATTCAATGATAATAAGTATCATTTATGTTATTATTCTTGCTTTGTAAATTCAGGTAAGACGCTGTATTTTTATTTGTTTTTCAATTGGTTAACTTTTGTTAATCAAATAGTAAGTGGTGAGTTTTGCTTGATTGGTGTAAGCGTTTAAAGATAATCGGTAGAGTAATGCTGCACTACTTGATTTTCTATCTTTTGATAAGTCATTAGGTTGTGGCGGTATGGTTGCTAAGGTATTTAAGGTAGCGGTGCTGCTACTGTCTGTCGGTCTGATAGGCTGCGAGAACACACATTTTTCTACGCCAAAAAAGCAGCCTCCTGAACCGCAACCTACAGATACCGCATCACTACGTGTCATAACGCCTGACTGGGCTATAGCAGGGACATTGACAGCAATGGGATACCCTCCGTTAGCGACAGGTGATGTCAAGTTCTATCCTGATTGGTCCATCGACCCTGAGCTGTCACCCAAGACGATTGATATGGGTACAAGATACCAGCCCAATCCAGAATTGTTTTCACAACTGTCTGTAGATTTAATTATAGACAATGACTTTTATCAGCACCTCAGACCTTTGTATGGCAATATTCCCCATAAATCTATGAAGCTACAAGATGATAAAGAGGTGGCCAGTTGGGAAGGTTATAAATCATCGACTTACGAATTAGGAAAGATAATTAGACAGCCCAATGCTGCTAAACAGTATATTAAAAAAAGTGAAACAAAACTAGAAAAAGAAGGGCAGCTATTTAGACATAAAAACCCTGATATTAAAAAAATAACAGTCGTGCAATTTGCCAGTGCCAATCAACTTCGCAGCTACAGTAAAAACAGTTTATTTTATCCTGCCGCACAAATGATGGGTCTAGATTTTCAAGAATTAGGTGAGGGTAATGCATGGGGGTTTATTACTATAGGTTTGTCAGAGTTGACAAAAATAGACAAAGAAACCTGTCTAATTATTGTTGAGCCTTTTAGCGTTATGGTACAAAAAGAGCTGTCTGACAATGATTTGTGGCATCGGCTGGGCTATTCATTTGCCAAAGCGTCCTCCGATAAAAGTGATAACGCAGCAGGTAATCAAGAAGCGGTATCGAATCCTTGTGTTATGGTAATTGCTCCCACTTGGATTTATGGGGGTGTCCCTTCTATCGTAGGCTTTGCTCATGCATTGAATCAACCTATCAAAACCAATCAAAAGGCGACAAATCATGACTAGACCATCTGCCTATGTCGCTAAAAATACGAAATCGCACCATGTAGTCTGTTGGTTAAAGCAGGGGGTGACCTCAGCACGTATGATGGTGTTCCTGCTATTGACGATGGCGTTGATAACCAGCTATCAGCTCATTACATGGCAATGGCAATTGCCTATCGTCGATTTATTGCGCCCCTCTTCCAGTTTGTCTATCGAAGATATGGCATTGCAGTTAAGACTACTGCCAACCATGCTGGTGGCCTTACTGTCGGGAGGGCTGCTTGGCGTCGTTAGTATTTTATTGCAGCAGTTGGTCAAAAATACCCTTGCTTCAGACACAACATTATCTGTGGGCAGCGGTGCTCAGATGGCATTGTTATTGGTCACTTTGTTCCTACCCAGTTTGGGACTTTATGGCAGCTTTTGGGTGGCATTCATCGGCGCGATAGTGAGTATGGGGACGGTGTTTTTATTGGCCATGCCCAGTCGGATGAACCCATTGGTTTTAGTCCTTTCAGGCTTGGTGGTGAATATTTTGCTGAGTGCTGTGGCATCGTTATTGTTGATTTTTTTATTCTGAAACCGCAATGGGCGTTATGGTTTGGGGAAGTGGCGTGCTCACCCAAAGCAGCTGGACAGTCGTACAGCGTTTGTTGATAGTCGCGGCTGGACTGGCAGGTTTTGTTACTTTGCTGTACAGACCACTGGTATTGATCAGCCTCGATGACCGACAAGCGAAGAGCTTGGGCGTGCCGATTAATGGCATCAGACTGGGCGTGACCTTGCTGGCTGCATTCGTGACAGCGACGATTGTTAGTGACTTAGGCGGTTTGAGCTTCATTGGTCTTGGGGCAGCAACGCTGGTCAATATGCTAGCGTTACGGTTTTTGTACCAGCGACTGTTGATGAGCTTTGTGCTGGGTGGCTTGTTACTTTGGCTGACTTCTAACATTACGATATTTCTTGAGCACAGACTACAGTTTGCTTTTCCAGCAGGCGCTTTGACAGGCTTGTTAGGAGCGCCTTTGATCATTTGGTTGATATTGCGTCAACGCCATCAAACCATCGATTCAGCCACCCCTATGATTGTTCCTGAGCGTAAACCTGTGAATATAGGGCGTTGGGTCGTCGTTGTAATGATGATTGCAAGTTTGGCACTGTTTATAGCGCCACAAATTCAAGTGCTTACATCGCCAGTGTCATCGCTACAGCAGTCGATGACGATCGCTTGGGGTCTGAGTGATTTTAGCGACTGGTCTTTGATACAGCAGTACCGCCTACCTAGGACGGTTAGTGCTGCTGCGACAGGTGTTATGCTGGCTACGGCAGGGGTTTTACTGCAAACATTAACGCGCAATCCAATGGCCAGTCCTGAGGTACTGGGAGTAAGCTCAGGAGCGGCTCTAGGCGTAATCTTGGGGTTTGTACTGCTGCCGAGCCTAGGTGTTACCGTGTCTATGGGATACTTAACCCTCTCAGGATTCATCACTGCTGGCTGGGTACTGGGTCTGATTATTTGGCTGAGTCGCCGAGTACAACCGAGCTATTTGTTATTGATTGGCGTGGCTATTTCAGCGCTGATGGGTGGTGTTTTATCACTCATCAAACTGTCTGGTGATCCTCGATTGCAGGCGGTTTTGAGCTGGCTGTCGGGTACGACTTATGCCACCAACCCTAATACCGCTTGGTGGCTGACAGTAGCCGCTATTGTCTTATATGGTTGTGCGTTTGTCCTTATTAAACCATTGCAGCTGCTGAGTCTGGGACGTATGGTTGCTCAGGGCAGAGGAGTGGCGACCACCTCTACCGAAAAGGCGTTGCTACTTTTAATCGCTCTATTAAGTACGGCATCAACATTAGCGGTGGGTCCATTGAGCTTTGTGGGGCTGATTATTCCACATTTAGCAGTAACAATGGGGGCGGCTACTTTGCAAAAACAACTTCCGCTCGCAGCAATATTGGGTGCAGGGCTGATGGTATTTGCAGACTGGTTTGGACGCTATATCGTTTTTCCATACGAAATACCTGCAGGAACACTGGCAGCGATAGTAGGCGCTGGTTATTTTATTTATTTAATGCGAAAACTTCGTTAAATAAATAAAGCCAAAAAACAGCGGCTATATTTTGTAAATGATATTGATTCGTAAAATGTTAATCACTATAATTTCCGAAAATTAAGTTTATGTAACGGAGTGTTAAAGTGAAATTATCCTCATTATCTATTGCGGTAAAAGGCATACTGTTGTCTAGTATTGGATTGGCGAATTTTGCTTATTCACAGACGACAGATGAAGAAAATATGCCGACGGCAGATTTAGGGACGATTGTCGTAACAGCGAGTGCTGATGCTTCAAAAGAAGGGCTGATGCCTGAATTTGAAGGTGGTCAAGTGGCTACTGGTAGTCGCATAGGTATCTTGGGTAATAAAGAGAATTTGGACACGCCCATCTCAACGACGGCCTACACCAATGCCTACATTAATAACCAACAAGCTCAAAGTGTTGGCGATGTTTTAAAGAATGACCCTACGGTACAAGTAGCACGAGGGTTTGGTAACTTTCAAGAAAGCTATATCATACGCGGTTTTGTGACCAATTCTGACGATACGATGATGAATGGTTTATATGGTATCTTGCCCCGTCAGTACATTGCCAGTGAACTATTTGAACGTGTAGAAGTACAGCGCGGCGCTAACAGCTTTTTGAATGGCATGGCACCAGGCGGTTCAAATAAAGGCGGTACTATCAATCTTTTGCCAAAGCGCGCAGGCAATGAGCCAACACGCAACTTAACTGTCAGTACAGTAGATGGTGAGAATGCAAAAATTGCTCTGGATGTGGGTCAAAGATTTGGGGCGGAGCAAGCGTTTGGTGTACGTGCCAATGTTGCCTACCAAGATGGCAGTACAGCCATTGATGACGAAGAATCGACACTGGGCTTGGCAGCACTAGGGCTGGATTATAAAAATGATAAAGTCCGTCTGTCTGCAGATATCGGTTATCAAAATAATGAGCTGTCGCAAACCCGTACCAACGTAACATTGTCAGGTGTCGATACTGTGCCGACAGCGCCTGATGGCAAGACCAACTGGGCTGAGCCATGGACGTTTTCTGATGAAAATGATGTGTTTGCTACCTTTCGTGGCGAATACGATATCAAAGATAACATCACAGGCTTCGCCGCTTATGGCTTTAGACATAGCGAAGAAGAAAACTCATTGGCGAATTTAACGGTAACAGATGCTGATGGCACAGGCACAAACTATCGCTTTGATAACACGCGAGAAGATGATGTTAATACAGCAGAGCTGGGATTAAGAGGTAATTTTCAAACCAAAGCAGTCAGTCACGACTGGGCCATATCAGGCAACTGGTTTAACTTAGATAAGAAGGCGGCCTATACTTTTGACAGCCAAAACAGCTTAGACAATAACTTGTATACGCCTATTCATCACGCTCGACCTGATTTTTCAGCAACGGCCATATCAGGCAATACGCTATCAGACCCGCAAACGATTGGTAAAACCACCTTAAGTAGTATTGCGATTACCGACACTTTAGGGTTTATGGATGATAAATTACAAGCCACCTTTGGCGGTAGATACCAGCATATCAAAGATGAAAGCTTCAGCTATAACACTCAAGCAAAAGATGCCAGCTACGATGAAGGGGAGTTCACGCCTGCCTTTGGTTTGACGTATCGCTTTGATCCGAGCTGGTCCGTCTATGCCAACTACATGGAAAGTCTGTCTAAAGGCGAGGTGGCACCTGTAACCACGACGATTGACAATGTAACCACTCCAGTGACCAATGCAGGACAAGCATTGTCACCTTATGTCACTAAACAAACAGAAGCTGGCATCAAGTACGATGACGGATTGGTTGGGGCAGGGCTGTCGGTCTTTAACATCGATAAACCTCGCTATACTATGGTTGATACCACCTTTGAAGAGCGCGGCAAAAACGTACATCAAGGCATAGAGCTCAATGTATATGGTAGCCCTGCTGCAAATATTCGAGTTTTAGGGGGTATGAGCTACTTGGATACAGAGCAACAAGATACAGAAAATAGCGCTACTGAAGGTAAGCAGGTGATAGGCGTACCGAAGCTACAACAAAGCCTAGGGGTAGAGTACGATGTCGAAAAGGTTGAAGGGCTGACGTTGACAGGTGACATCATCCATACAGGCAAACGTTATGCCAATGATGCAAATACCCTAGAGGTTGACAGCTATACCACGCTCGATATCGGTGGTCGCTACACGACACAGTGGGCAAATACACCTGTTACCTTAAAAGCGATGGTGACCAACGTCACAGATGAGAAATATTGGGCCTCTGTCGGAGGATATGAAAATAGCGCAGGCAATAATGGTTCAGGGTATCTCAATGCAGGTGACCCACGTACCTTTAAGCTTGCCGCTACTTTCGAATTTTAATAGTTGACAAATCCAATGGCTATTTTTGATACGTCAGCGCCAGACAGTCATATTTGGCGTTTAATTTGGCGCTCACATCGACCCGCATTGATCAAAGTAATACTTATTAACTTGGTTAATGCCGTGGTGGGTGTGACGACTATCGCTTTTATTAATCGTTATCTGTTGTCAGGGCAGGCACTGTCTTGGCAGCTGCTTCCAATTTTTTTGAGCATTATCTTGGCCTTACTTGCCACAACGTTTGCTGCTCAGTGGTCGTTGACGAATCTAGGTCACGCCTTCGTTAAGCAGTTGCGTGGCGAGCTGCTCAAACGCATTTTAGACACCCCAAGTGAACAGGTCAGCCAAATCGGTACAGCAAAGCTGCTCGCTAGCTTATCGACTGACATTCAAGCAATTACTGCTGCTTTTGTGCGCTTGCCTGAACTGATACAAGGGGTGATTTTGTGCGTAACGGCTGGTATTTATTTGGGTGTGCTGTCTGTACCTTTGCTTTTGGTTATTATTGTATGGATAGCGATGACCATCTTAGTGAGCAGCAAACTGGTCAATCATGTTTATAAGCATCTTGCACAAATACGTCTGACAAACGATGCGCTATATCAAGACTATCAGGCAATCATACAGGGCGAGCAGGAACTGAAACTGCATCGTCCTCGAGCCAAGCATCTGTATCAAATTTTTGTCGATCACAGTGAAGATTATCGCCGTGACATCGTAAAGTCTGACACCTACCATTTATCAGCAGTGAACTGGTCTAACATTATGATGTTTGCAGGTATCGGCCTGATTTTAGTAGTGTCGCAGCTGTTTAACTTCACCAGCATCGCCGTCGCTACTACATTTTGTTTGACTATCTTGTTTATTCAATCGCCATTACTGCATGCTGTTGGCGCTTATCCCATGCTACAGTCTGCCCAAATCGCCTTGGCAAAAATCCAATCACTCAAACTTGGTGACTATCAGCCTGACTTTGCACCTGCCAGTCAGTGGCTGCGTGATGATTGGGAAAAGATTGAGTTTGATGAAGTAAGCTACAGTTATCAGGTCGCTGAAGAAGATGGGGCGATGACAAAGAAAAATTTTGAGTTACAACCTATTAATTTTTCTTTAAATCGTGGCGATGTTATCTTTTTAATCGGGTCAAATGGTAGCGGTAAAACCACGTTTGCTAAATTATTAACAGGCATTTATCCTGCAAAACAGGGGAAAATATGGCTCGATGATACACTGATTGACGTTGATAATTTAAACAATTATCGTCAATTATTTTCTGCCATATTCAGTGATTTTTATTTGTTTGATACCGTGATGGATGCTGAGGGTCAGGCACCTGATGATGAGCTGGTCGAAAAATGGCTCAATATTTTGCAAATGACATCAAAAACACAAGTTGTTAATCAAAAGATTAATGACATTCAACTGTCGCAAGGACAGAAAAAACGCTTGGCAATGTTGTTGGCAATATGCGATGACAAGCCCATTATGCTATTGGATGAGTGGGCTGCTGATCAAGACCCGACTTTCCGACGCTATTTTTATCACGAACTGATACCTTTATTAAAAAATATGGGCAAGACTTTATTCATTATCAGTCACGATGATAATTATTTTTCGGCAGCGGATAGATTGCTCCTTATGAAAGAAGGAACGCTGGTAGAGCTCACGGGTGATACGCGCGCTGTGGCCAGTCATGATGCGGTGTCGCTTCTGTAGTCAAAGCTTGAGATGCGAGGCTATCGATATAATACAGCGGCGCTTTTGAGAATCCTATTTAAAGGATTTTCCTTGCGCCGCTAAAATTGAATACAATTTTTTAACGTGGCTCAAGTCACCTGAGCGGTGATGAAGTTTGCGTGAGCTGTGACAGCTTATTTTGATGCTACGAAAAATACCGTTTAATCAGGTGTATTTATGACGGCATATCGCTTTTAGTTTAATTTGACGATAATACCCACAAAAAAGCCGAGCATTTAAAACGCTCGGCTTTTTTATTTACGAAGCGCTCGCTTACGCGTCTTGTAGTACTGCTGCCATGGCGTTGGCAATGTAGTCGATATTGTCGCTGTTGAGACCCGCCACACACATACGCGAGTTGGACACCATGTAGATGCCGTATTCGGCGCGTAGGCGTTCAACTTGTTCAGGCGTCAGACCTGTGAAGCTGAACATACCGTTTTGACGAGTTAGGTAGTCAAAGCTTTGGTTCGGTACTTTTTCTTCTAATACCGCTTGTAGCTTGCCGCGCATCGCTTTGATACGGTCGCGCATGGCGTAGACTTCGCCAACCCACTGCTCGTGTAGCGCGTCGTCATTCATGACGATATCAACCACATGACCGCCGTGTGACGGTGGGCTTGAGTAGATGCGGCGTACAGCAAAGGTTAGCTGACCAAAGACGCGCTCAGCTTCCTCAGCGGTTGGGCAGACGACAGATAGGCCACCAACGCGCTCGCCGTATAGCGATAGGTTTTTAGAGAATGAGTTGCTCACAAACAGGGGCAGACCCATGTCTACGGCTTTACGAATGGCGTAGGCATCGGTGTCCATGTCTTCGCCAAAGCCTTGATAGGCGATGTCCATAAATGGAATCAGCTCGCCCGCTTTGATGACGTCAAGCACTTCATCCCACTGCGCTTGGGTCAAGTCCATGCCCGTTGGGTTGTGGCAGCATGGATGCAGCAGTACGACGTCATTTTTGTTAAGGCCTTTTAGACACGCAATCATGTCATCAAAGCGCACGCTGTTGGTGGCTTTGTCGTAGTACGGGTATTTTTTGACCGTGACGTTTGAGCCTTCAAAGATAGCGATGTGGTTGCCCCACGTTGGGTCGCTCACGTAGCATTCGGCATTTGGAAACCACTGATTGATAAACTCAGCGCCGACTTTGAGTGCGCCTGAGCCGCCGATGGTGGCGATGGTCGCGACGCGATTTTCTTGAAGGACGGTAGCATCCGCGCCGAACAACAAGTCTTGGCAACCTTTACGATGACCTGCTAGGCCCTGCATGGGCAAATATGGACGCGGCTGGATTGGGTTGGCAATACGCTCTTCAGCGGTCTTTACGCATTCCAAAACAGGCATTTTGCCGTCTTCATCATAATAGACGCCAATACCAAGATTGACTTTATTTGGGTTTTCGTCAGCGTTGAACTGGCTGACCAGTCCTAGGATAGGGTCACCAGCATAATGCTCGATACGGTCAAACATGAGAGTTCCTTTAGAAAAAAATGGGTCAAGCAGCAAAAAATCATAAACCAGTTTACGCGCAAACTCAATCGCCGATTGCACCATTCGCCATGCTTGGCGCTATTTTTACGCCGTACAAGCGTGGTATTATGCACCCTGTATTATGCGGCATTGCTTTCCTGTTTTTTTCACCAAAGATAGGGACAGTGTAAGTGATTGATATTGGTCGCTTACTGTCTCTATGTGCTTCTTTTTCTCCTCTTAAATGGGCGTGGGTTATGCGTGTAACCATTCCATATCGATTGTTTAATAAGTTTACGGTGTTTATTAGCGTTATCGGCGTGGTGGTCGCACTCGTTGATAGCGGCTTTGTGCTGACTACCTTGCTGCAAAACATCTTTCACTTATTTTATTTGGCTGTGATTTTGCTTGGGTTTGTGGCGACGGCAGGGCGCTATATTAATGCGTCTGAACCGTTAAAATTTACTAAAGTGGCGGTTTTTGACCTTGTTACCAGTATTGCGATTTTGGTGCTGCTTGGGCTGCACTTTGTCGATTTTATGGTGTCAGGTATCAACACCGAAAACCGAGACTTTATTGCCATTAAAATTGCGGTATTTGTGACCTTTATCCGTGAGATATCGGACAATGATTTTAATCTGAGCCGTGCGTTTTTAAACCCCGCACAGTTTTTTATTTTGAGTTTTTTGTCGGTCATCTTTGGTGGCGCGCTACTTTTAATGATGCCGAATGCCACCACCGCGCCATTATCCTTTGTCGATGCGCTATTTACGGCGACCAGCGCGGTCTGTGTGACAGGTCTGATTGTGGTTGACACCGCGACCGAGTTTACGCGATTTGGGCAGGCTATTTTGATGGGGCTGATTCAGATTGGCGGTTTGGGCATTTTGACTTTTGTGACCTATTTTAGCTATTTTTTTAAGGGCGGGGTCAGTTATGAGACCCAGCTCAGCATCGGTGAGATGACGCATTCGCCGCGTCTTGGCGATGTGGTGACGACGCTCAAATCTATTCTGTATGTAACCTTTGGTATTGAGGCGCTGGCGGCGGCGCTTATTTTTATCAGCATTTATGATATGCCCAACACCACGCTTGGTGAGCGCTTATTTTTTGCGGCGTTCCATGCGGTGTCGGCCTTTTGTAATGCAGGCTTTTCAACCTTTAGCGCGGGCCTATATGACGATGCGCTGCGCTTTAATTATCCATTGCAGCTTATTATTGCTTCGACCTTTTTGTTTGGCGGCATGGGCTTTGTGATTGTGGTCAATTTGCTGCGTTACTTGCGCCACTCGGCAGGTAAGTTTTTTTATCGCAATGATTTAACTTATCAGTATCAGCCGTGGCTACTCAGTTTAAACAGCCGTATCACTTTGATTACCTCAGGGTCGCTGCTATTGATTGGTTTGATTGGCGTGATGATATTTGAATATCACGGCGTGCTTGCAGACCATGATAGCGTGATTGGCAAGCTGGTGACAGGGCTATTCACTGCTGCCACGCCGCGTACCGCAGGGTTTAATACCATTGATATGACGGCGCTGGCATTCCCGACCATTATGCTGACCATCTTTTTGATGTGGATTGGTGCGTCCCCCAACTCAACGGGCGGCGGGATTAAGACCAGCACCTTTGCCATTGCATTATTAAATACCTTGAGTCTTGCTAAAGGACAGACGCGTATTGAGGTGTTTAAGCGTGAGATTGCCTCGGTGTCGGTCAGTCGCGCGTTTTCGATTATGTGGCTGTCGCTTTTGGTCATCGGTACGGGCGTAACCTTGATTAGCTACGACCAGCCTGAGTTGGATTTAATGAAAGTGGTGTTTGAGTGCTTTTCGGCGTACAGCACAGTGGGGCTGAGTTTGAACTTGACCAGTGAGCTGTCTAGCTTTAGCAAAATCGTGGTATCGGTGATTATGTTCGTTGGGCGGGTCGGTATGCTGACCATCATTATCGCGCTATTAAAAGACGTGCGCCAAGGCAATTACCGCTATCCTGCCGAAGAGATTACCATCAACTGAGGTTTGGCGCGCCTCATATATGTCAAAAGGCGCGTGATGGGCATACAATAAGGCATTCGCCGCGCAATAATAACAGAGGGTTTATGAAGTATATCGTCGTGGGATTGGGAAATTTTGGCGCGTCACTGTCGATGGCTCTGACCAGTCAAGGGCATGAAGTGATTGCCGTTGATAGCAGTATGCAAAAGGTAGACACCTATAAGGAAGTCATCTCGCACACCATCTGTATGGACGCGACTGACGAGCATACGGTCAATGGTCTGCCGATTATTGATACCGATATTGTGATTGTTGCGATTGGGGAAAATCAAGGCGCAAACGTGATGGCGTCCGCGCTGTTCAAAACGCTCAAGGCAAAGCGCCTAATCAGCCGTAGTATCAACCCCTTGCATGAAAAAGTGCTGCAAGCGATTGGTGTCGATGACATCATTTATCCTGAAAAAGAAGCCGCGAGCCGTTGGGCGAAGCGTTTGTCACTGCATCATTTTGTCGATTCGTTCGAGCTGAGTGAGCACTTTAGTATGGTGGAGATTAGCATTCCTGAGAGTCTGATCGGCAAGATGGTGGGTGAGCTACAGCTTGAGCCACGCTTTAAGATTCGCTTGATGAGCACCATGCGCTACGAAGAATACGAGGACAGCTTTGGACGTATCCAAAGCCGCCCGCATATTCAAGGTTTGGCGCAGCCGCTACAGATTTTGCAAGAAGAAGATATTTTGGTGGTCTATGGCGCGAACAAACACATCAATCAGTTCTTACGCAGTGTGGGCGTGCGTATTCATTAAGCATTATTTAGCCAGTTGAAGACCGCTAAATCTGAATGAGCCAATTGATGAGACGCCCTAAGGCGGGCAGGGACAGACACAGGAGAGATTATGAACTTATATCGCATATCACTACTTGGGCTCGCTGCGGCGCTAATATGTACAGGCTGTGACACCAAGATGGGCGATCCCAATGTCGTGCTCTCAGATCATCAGCAAGACCCCATTGAAGAGCTGGCAGTGACTGAAAAGATTGATGACAGTAACTTTAGCTACCGTCAAAGTTTTTATGTGCCGATTTATTCAGACATTTATACCGATAAAGACAATCGTAAAGTGCTGCTGGCCGCGACTTTGAGCGTGCGTAACACCAACCTCAAAAAACCGCTGTATATTAATAAAATCGACTATTACGCGACCGATGGCACCTTTCTTAAATCTTACGTGGATCGCACTATTGAGTTGCCACCGATGGCGACGCTCAACTACATTGTCGAAAAAGAAGAGGACAAAGGCGGCTCAGGCGCGAACTTTATCATTACCGTTGAGGGCGTAGATAAAAGTGTCGCGCCTGTGATTGAGGCCGTTATGATAGGTAACTTTAGCAATAAAGGTTTTGCGTTTTCTACCGAAGGCACGCCTATTGACACGCCTTAACGCCTTAAATTAATGAATGCTGATTTCGTAACTAAAGCTCTCTGCTAAGCCGTACGACTCGCGGTATTCAATCGGTTCACCTTTTAGGTTTTTGGCGACGCGGCACACTTTGACCAAGTTTTGGTCAGTGCTGTTGCCCAAGTATTTGTCCACGTGATGACTCAAAAACAGTAGCGTCTCGGTCGCGGACGACACAAACTGCCCACATTGCTGATAATAAAACGGGTATAAAAAATTACCAAAATCACTGGGCGTGAAATGACTAAACGCGCGAAACATATGACGCGGCAGCCAAATACGCTCGCTCAATACTACCTTGTCATCAACCACACGCACACGCTCTAAATACAGCAGTGGCTGGTTTTTCTTTAATTGTAGCTTTTGATTGATGTCCTCTATGGCGTCGACAGGCTCAACCACCTTTACAATACCAATAGGGGTTTCAAACATCGTGCTTTTGTCACGAAATTTAAAAAACCTGAGCAATGATTTTTCAAAATTGGGCTGTTTTAAAAAGGTTCCGCGCCCTTGCTGCTTGACCAATACGCCATCATCGACCAGCTTCTCGACCGCTTTTCTTACCGTACCCACCGATACTTCACAGCGTGTTGCCAGCTCTTGTTCAGTCGGTAGCGCCGTTTCGGTATCCCACTTATTGTCTACCAACAGCGACTGAATATACCAGCGCACTTGCTCGTAGCGCGGCATTTTAAATTTATCAAGTGTGTCCATCATCATTTATCGTGTCATCCATTATCAAGTACAGCAAATAAGAGTCATGAGGACGAAGGTCGCGCCGCGGATACTCTTAATTATCAAAGGTCTATTTTACCTTAGTATGGCTGAGGTTATATAGCAACTCTTGATTATTATTGCCACTATTTATTTGTACTATAGTGATAGTGTAGGACGTGCACCATCAAACAAAATGACTCTCCGATATTGTAAGAAAATAAAAATTATCAATAATAAGAAACGGATAACAATTTATATAAAAGGTGTAAAAGCGTTTGACAAGCCAGTTGGTTATGGCTTCTAATAGGCTGCTAAATTCATATATATGTTTATATGAATTTTTGCTCAGTCTAGGTCAAGGAGCAGACATGACACTATATATCTTAGGCGCTATCATTATCTCGATTGTGCTCGGCTACAAAACCAAAATTAACATTGGCTTTTTTGCCATTGTGTTCTCTTATCTGATTGGCTGTTTTGGCATGGGGCTAAAAGCCTCAGAAGTCATTACGCTGTGGCCGATTAAGATTTTCTTTATCATCCTCGCAGTGACCTTGTTCTACAACTTTTCCTTAGCCAACGGCGCGCTTGAGAAACTCTCAGGTCAGCTGATTTACCGCTGTCGTAATTTTCCTGCGCTATTGCCGCTAGCAATTTTTATGGTCGCGACTCTGATTTCAGGTTTGGGCGCAGGCTATTACACCGTACTGGCCTTCATGGCGCCAATGACACTACTTTTGTGCCAAAAGACCAAAATGAACGTCGTCATCGCGGCGTTGGCGGTCAACTACGGTGCGCTGGCAGGTGCCAACTTTATGACCTCACAGAGTGGGGTGATTTTCCGTGGTTTGATGGATACCGCAGGCGTGCCCAGTGATATGGCGTTTGGCTTCTCGTCGGGAATTTTTGCCGCGACCTTTATCATTCCTGTGGTGGTCGTTGGCCTGTACAGCTTGTTTAACATGCGCCGCAACAATACCGCGATTGAGGCCGAATTGCCTGAGCCGCTAAACGCCAAGCAAAAAAAATCCATCATGCTTATTTTTATCATGATGTCTATCGTACTGGTCGTGCCGATTTTGAACCTGTTGCTGCCTGATGTTGAGGCGATTCAGTTTTTAAATGCGCGTATTGATATTGGCTTTATTGCGATTTTCTTTGCCATCGTCAGTTTGCTGATGAAGCTCGGCGACGAAAAGGCGGTGATTCGCCTCGTACCTTGGAACACCCTGATCATGATTTGTGGTGTCGGTATGCTGATTGCGCTTGGCGTGCAGGCTGGGGTGATTGATGAGCTGACCACGTGGCTCAGCACCAATGTACCGATTTGGATGCTACCTGTTTTGGTATTTATTATCAGCGCGATTATGTCGGTCTTTGCCAGTACGCTGGGTGTGGTTGCGCCTGCGCTGTTCCCAATGGTGCCGACTTTGGCGGCGGCGTCTGGACTCAATCCGCTACTGCTGTTTGTGTGCATTATCGTGGGCGCGCAAAGCTCGTCTATCTCGCCGTTCTCTTCAGGCGGCAGCTTGATTTTAGGTTCATCGCCTGCCGATATTGATAAAGACAAGCTATTAAATGCCTTGCTGTTTAAAGCCGTCCCGATTGGTGTAGGGGCAGGCTTGCTCGCGACCATTTTGATTCAAATATTCTTCTAAGACAAAAGCTGCACGCGTAAGGCTAGGATGCCTGCGCGTGTTGTCGTTTTCATGATCCATTAAAAATAACACTGAAACAGCCGTCTGCGGCTAAACTCAGGTAGTGAATAAAAAGAGACCCATTATGCGTTACATTGACACTCATGCTCATGTCTTTTCTCATCAAGCGCCTTTTGCCAAAGACGTGCGCTACACGCCCGACCACACGGTGACCGCTGAGGACTATATCCGTGAGCTGGACCGATACGGGTTTACGCATGGCGTGCTGATTCAGCCAAGTTTTTATGGCGAAGACAACAGCTATATGCTGGGCGCGATTGCCAAGTTTCCTGAGCGCTTAAGAGGCGTGGCGGTGGTCAGTGAGCGTATGAGCCTCGCTGCTATGCAAAAGCTCAAAGACCAAGGCATCGTCGGCGTGCGATTGAACTTGTTTGGTAAACCATGCCCTGATTTGACCGAAACAATATGGCAGCAGTTTTTGGCGCGCGTGACCGAGACAGGCTGGCAGCTTGAACTACACGCGCCGCCCAAATACTTGGTGCAATTACTGCCATCATTAGCAGCATACACGCTGGATGTGGTGATTGACCACTTTGGCCGTTTTGACCCTGAAACAGGCGTCGCTAGTGCGGATTATCAAGCCTTTCTGGACATGCTCAGTCCGCAGCAGCACTGGGTAAAGGTCTCAGGCTTTTATCGTTTGGGCAAAGACAATGGCGTGCAAAATGCCAAAGACGCGTTGGCGTTACTGCTCGCACGCGGTATGCAGGCGCGTCTGATTTGGGGCAGCGATTGGCCGCACACCCAGCACGATGAGATGAGCTTTGACATCTCGCTTACGACTTTTAAATCGATTGTGGGCGATGATGATTTAGTCAAGAAAATTTTGATTGATAACAATGCCAAGCTGTTCAACGTAGCACACCCTATAGCGTGATAAGTATTATTTTTTATCGCTACAATAAAAAAGGCTGAGCACATCGCTCAGCCTTTTTTTTCTTATTTTGCGGCTTATTTTATTTTGCAGCATCCGTGGCAATCGCGCTTATGCGGCACCCAGCAGCGGTAGCCACACCGCGAGCGCCAGCAAGGTCACGAGCAGCACAGGCGGGGTAATCAGCAGCCCGATTTTCATATATTGTCCCCAGCTGATACGGTAATCTTTTTCGGCTAAGACATGCAGCCACAACAGGGTCGCAAGGCTACCGATGGGGGTGAGCTTTGGCCCCAAGTCATTGCCAATCACATTGGCGTACACCATCAGCTCGCGCGTCTGTGCCGATACGCTCGCATGATCAATCGCCAGTGCGCCGATCAGCGTGGAGGGCATATTGTTCATGATGGACGCCACAATCGCGGAGACAAAGCCTGTGCCCACAGTCGCAATCAGCGTGCCTTGCTCACCGAGCCAACCGAGCAGCGCTGAGCCATAGACGGTAAGGCCTGCATTGCCCAGACCATAGACCACCAGATACATACCGATAGAAAATAGCACAATCTGCCACGGGGCTTGCTTCACAATCGCCATTACCGACATATGGGCGCGCTCACGCATACCGACACGCGCCGCAATTGCCATGAGCAGCAGCGCCGCCGCACCTGTCACCACCGAAATAGGTAAGTGCAACGTCTCGGTCGCCATATACGCACACAACAATAAAAACAGCAGCGGAAAGGCGCTATAAAATACCAAGCGGTCTTCAATCGCGGACATCGGCGCGGGCAAGTCCTCGGTATCGTAGGTCGCGGGAATGTCGCTTTTGTAGGCTATCCATAGCACTACCAAGGTCGCCGCCACCGACACCATATTGACAGGCAGCATCACCAGCGCATAGCGGGCAAAGCCAATGTCAAAGTAATTGGCACTGACGATATTGACGAGGTTCGAGGTCAGTAGCGGCAGGCTTGCGGTATCAGCGACAAAGCCTGTAGCGATAATAAACGCCAGCGACTGGCGCGGGGTAAATTCCAAACGCAGTAAAATCGCAATGACAATCGGCGTTAATAACAAGGCTGCGCCATCATTGGCAAACAGCGCCGCAATCACCGCACCGAGCAGCACAATCATTGGAAACAAGCGCCGACCACGACCACCGCCCAAGCGCGCCACGTGCAGCGCCGCCCAACCAAAAAAGCCCGCCTTATCGAGTATCAACGAGATGATAATCAGCGCAACAAAGGTAAAGGTCGCATCCCAAACGATGTCCCACACGGTGGCAATGTCTGCAAGATGCACCACGCCCGCGAGCAAAGCAACCAATGCGCCTGCAAGCGCGCTCCAGCCGATACCAAGACCTTTGGGCTGCCAAATAACAAACACCAAAGTCACAATAAAAATAAGTAATGCCAACATGCCAGCGCCTTAGTCTGATTTTTGGTTGACGCGGGCGGATAAGGCGGCGGCATCCTCAACGCGCTCAGAATAACGGTCGGTCAAATATGGCGCACGACCACGCATCAGCCACGTAAACTTGGTCAGCTCCTCGCAGACATCGACCAGACGTCTATAATAAGACGAGTCCAGCATACGGTCGTTATCATCAAATTCCAAAAACGCCTTGGGTACAGAGGACTGATTGGGGATGGTTACCATACGCATCCAGCGCCCCAAAATGCGTAGCTGATTGACCGTATTAAAGCTCTGACTGCCGCCATTGACCTGCATGATGGCAAGGGTCTTGCCTTGGGTTGGACGCACGCTACCAAGCGCCAGCGGAATCCAATCAATCTGCGCTTTCATAATGCCTGTCATGCTGCCGTGGCGCTCAGGGCTGACCCACATCATGCCCTCAGACCATTCGGCAAGGGCGCGTAGCTGCGCAACTTTGGGATGCTCAGCATTACTGCTGTCAGGTAACGGCAGTCCCTCTGGGTTAAAAACGCGTACCTCGCAGCCGTACCAGCGGAGCAGGCGCGCCGCTTCCTCTGCTGCCAAGCGAGAGAACGAACGCGCACGCAATGAGCCATACAGAATCAAAATCTTTGGCGCATGACGCGGCGCATCTTTGGCAACCAGCGCATCGATATCAATCGGCTGTAGTTTGTCTGCGTCGATATTGGGCAAGTCTGCCAAGCTGACGCTCGGATTTGGCTCACCGTGATAGATGGTCTCGCCATCTTCTTTCACAAAGCGCGTGACAGGATGGTTTAAAATCTCCAGCACCGTTTCAGAAGGGCGGCACAGGCGCGCGCCTTTTTCAGTGACCACAATCGGGCGGTTAATCAGTATCGGATGCGCGAGCATCGCATCAATAATCGCTTCGTCACTGACGCCCTCAGCATCGAGTCCGAGCGCCTTATACGGCGCTTCTTTTTTACGCAATAGCTCGTCTGGGGTGATGCCCATTTTTTCGATCAGCTCGATTAAATACGCACGCGTCGGCGGGGTCTTTAGGTACTCAATGACGTTGGGCGTCTCGCCTGAAGCCTCTATCAATGCCAAGGTGTTACGCGAGGTACCGCATTTGGGATTATGAAAAATAAGGGGGCGGGTGCTCATGGGGATACCTATGTATTAATAAAAATAATTCAAAAATAATGATAATAATCAGCTATCACTGGTTCGTACGACAGCAAACCGCTCAGTATACCACCACCTAAAAAGACTCACAGTGTTTCAACAAGCCCTTACAGCAGCGCCACAGCCAGTTACGTTACAATAGTCCAATTATTTGACACATTCTATGTCGTCGTGCTGCCAAGCGCCTATTAAATCAGCCTATAATTGCTGATTGCAGCCGTATTAATGCCTATCAAACAAACCCCTACATAATAGACAATAAAAAGCGTGATATACGCCTCAAGGACATGTTATGAACACACAAAACAACACCCAACAACCTAAACCTATTTTTTCTTATTCTTGGCTAGCGGGTATTGCCTTATCACTCACGGCGCTCAGTGGCGCGCACGCAGCATCGACCGCCGCAGGGCTGACCAGCAATGTGGGTTACAACGAATACAGCATTGCTGAATCTATCATGGAGACCTGCCGCGAGGGCAATCGTTGTCCTGATATCAATATCAAATATATCGACACCAGCGCCCCTTGGATTAATACCGTCATTAACCAGCGCGTTGATAACATGGTCGTAAATAATGCTCTCAACCAAGAAGACCCCATAAAAGGCACGATTAAAAAAACGCAAGTACAAGCCGCCATTGATGATTTTGCCAAGAAACAACTGACGGATATGCCCAAAGACAGCAACCTCACCTACGAGCTGGACATCACACCAAGCTACCTTGGGCACATCGGTATAACCGAACTGTTTAGCATCGACAATTACGCCTATCTTGGCGGCGCACACGGTATGCCGTACCGCGAATATCTGGTCTTTGACACCCAAACCAAACGCCAAGTGACGCTCGATGACATGCTACTGCCCAAACAAAAACCGCGCTTTGAGGCGCTGGCGCATGATGCGTATCGCAAATGGGTCAAAACCGTGACCGACGATGTTGCCAGCTATGAGTCCTCTTGGCCATTTTCACTCAGCAACAACGTTACCTTTGATACGACGGGTATGCGCATCTTGTATCAGCCCTACGACATCGCGCCGTATGCGTCAGGCATGCCAGAGCTGCACATTCCTTATAGCCAACTAAAAGGGGTGATTAAAGCAAAATATCTACCAAAATAAAGGGCTAAGCGGGTAGACTGTGTCTCTTTATTTATTGTTAAGCCAAAGAATAATAAGCCATTAATCATAACTTAGAAATATGACAGAATCGCGATAAACAGTGGCGGATACGCCAACTGCTATGACAACAAATGAAGCAATGATACAAACCGATAAAAAAGCAGTGCAGTAAAATACAGTGTCACCCAGCACTTTGCGTTACTTTTATAACAAGCCAAACCCGATTTATTCAAAAAATCCTATTAAAACAGACGTTACGCACACATTAAAGGAGCCTACTATGAATAACCCTATGAATAATGATCCCAGTCCAGAGCATGCCGACCCGATTTCTACGGACACCAAGACCCAAAAAACGACTGCTGATATTTGGCAATTAAACGCCATTACCGAAGCGCTTGGCGATTTAACCTTGACCATCGATGACAGCCTGTCTATCGGGCGCGGCAGTGATAACGACGTAGTGCTGGGCAGCAAAGAAATATCGCGCAACCATGCGGTGCTGAGCGTCCTAAACGGCAAACTGTATTTAAAAGATTTGGACTCCTCAAACGGCAGCTATATCAATGACAAACGCATCGATAGCAACCAATCAAAATACGTCGCTGATGGTGATATCGTTGGTTTTGCCAGCTTTTGTTTCACTGCATCGCCAGCCGCGCACACAGACGGCGACGGCGTAGCATCTGATGCGTATGATGAAGCCATGTCAGAAGAACTACAGGACGAGGCAGCGACGCATACTGCTGCGCCAGTACAAGCAGACGCTACACATTTAGACACCGCACACGCAGCGACCAGCACAGGAACAGTACCGACCGATGGCGCGCAAACGCTGGGCAGCAGCACACTTGACCACCCTGTTGATAAAGAAGACTTAGACGACACGCCAAAAGCTGCGCCGACCGCTGATATCGATACGACGGAGGCCAAACATCCTGCGACAGCCAATCTAAACAGTGAACGTGTTGAGCGTGCTGTAGAAGACACGCCGCACGAAAGCGCACCAGTTGTCGATGCCAAAAAAGACAACACGCACGATGTGCAAAGCGATGACGACATTGCTAGAGACGACTTGGTCAAAGACGATTTGACCGAAGATGATATGTCGTCTGAGTCAGGTATCAAGCCGACGATAGTACAAGATGCGCCGCATCATGATGCGTATGATGAAAGTCACGATAAGCAAATGCACCATGAGCACACGCATACAGACAAGGCACAGGCTTCTTCAGAAAAGCCAAAAGAAGAAGTCTATGGCAGCGATGCTGAAAATCTGCAAGCTGAGCATCATAAAGACGAAACGAACCCGCACGACAAAACCACTGAGACCGAGTTACAAAAGGAATCGGATCCAGACGTACTGCGCGCCAAAGAAGCCGCAACCGCCCAGTTCTCAGGAACAGCAAATTTGGGTAACTCGCCTGATGTCGGCACACAGGCTAATAACGCTAAGGTACAAGAGCAGCACAATCCTGCGACCACCGCTCAAGGACAGCCCGCCAAAAAATCAAGCGGCGGCTGGTTTATCTGGTTGTTCATCGCCATTATTATCATTGGTGCAGCTATTTGGCTGTTTAACATGGGCGGCATGTAAGCTTGCCCCCTTCGTTAATTGGGCAATAAGTGTCAAAATAGGGCAGCCCCTGTGTTGCCTTTTATTGTTAATTAACAAGCACTGTCCGAGTGCGCGCCTATTGACAGGCCAGTCTTTAGTTTAGCGTATTATCTGACCAAGCCGTTTTGCTATACTGATCCATCATATTCAATACCGCCCTATCAAACGATAGGGTGGTGATTTATTGCAGCTATTCTGTGATTATCTTTTGCCGCGTTCGTGCTAAGAGACCTGACTTCATGATGACCTTTGATGACTACCAAGCCTTTAAACAGCAAGGCTTTACCCATGCGCCCTTGGTAAAAAAACGCCTAATGGACGCGCAAACGCCTGTCTCAGTATTTTCAAAAGTACGCGACCTCAGTGGTTCTGCTTATCTGTTTGAGTCGGTCGAAGGCGGCGAGCGCTGGGCGCGGTATTCGATGATTGGTTTGGGTAGCGACCTTATTTTGCAGTACACCGATGGTCAAATGACCGTCAAGCGTAATGACCGTATTACCACAGATAGCGTGGATGACCCTTTTGATTATTTGCGTACGTTGATGGCGGACTACAACATGCCAGATCACGCACAAATCCCAAGCTTACCCAGCTTTAGCGGCGGGCTCGTCGGCTATTTTGGCTATGATATGGTGCGCGTGATAGAGCCAAGTGTGGGCAAGTCAGATGCCCCCAACCCGATGACCATGCCTGATATGTGGCTGATGCTGTCCATGAGTGTCGTCGTCTTTGATAATCTAGAAAACACCTTATCCATCATCGTCTATGCCGACTGTAATAGTGATGATGGCTATGGCGCGGCGATTCGTGAGCTTGAAAAAATCGAAGAAAAATTGGCCGAAATGCCTGCCTTAAGCGCGCCTGTCATGCCCACGCCTAAGTTCACCTCACAAACGGGCGAGGACAAATACTGCGCAGATGTCGATATGATTAAAGACTATATCTTGGCAGGTGATGTCATGCAGGTCGTTCCCGCGCAGCGCTTGAGTGCTGATTATAGCGGTGATGCCTTAGCCGTCTATCGTGCCTTGCGTTTTTTAAACCCGTCGCCGTATTTATTCTTAGTACACGGCTACACACTCGATGACCACAAGCGTTTTGACATCATTGGCGCATCGCCCGAGATTCTCTCGCGTATTGAGAATGGCAAAGTCACTGTGCGTCCTCTAGCAGGCACGCGCCCACGTGGACGCACTGAAGCAGAAGACATCGCCCTTGAAAAAGAGCTGCTTGCCGATACCAAAGAAATCGCCGAGCACCTTATGCTTATTGACTTAGGGCGCAACGATATTGGCCGCGTTTGTGAATGTGGCAGCGTCAAAGTCACCGAAAAGATATTTATCGAGCGCTATTCACAAGTCATGCACATTGCCTCTAATGTCGAAGGGACGATTGCCAAGGACAAAGATGCGCTGGACGTATTTTGCGCCACATTCCCCGCAGGCACGCTCTCAGGCGCACCCAAAATTCGCGCGATGCAAATTATTGATGAGGTTGAACCTGTGCGCCGTACTGTCTTTGGCGGCTCAGTCGGCTATCTGGGCTGGCATGGCAATATGGATACTGCTATTGCCATTCGCACCGCTGTGATGCGCCGAGGCCAAATTCATGTACAAGCAGGAGCGGGGGTGGTCGCCGACTCTGTGCCCACTTCAGAGTGGGACGAAACCAATAAAAAAGCGCTGGCACTCATAAAAGCGGTAAAAATGGCCTGTGATGGACTGCGCATCCGCTAGGTCCGTCATCACTTTTGCGCGCCTCTCAATCACTGTACCCAAACGCTGAAAATGAATCAGTGTTTTTTTTCAAAAAAATAAACTGTAAATCAATAACTTGAAAATTAATTTAAAAAAATAAGAAGAAATTTAAAAATAGTGCTTGCGTTCTAAAAAATATTTGGTATTATACACACCACTTTGAGGAAACAAGCCGACTTAGCTCAGTTGGTAGAGCAACTGACTTGTAATCAGTAGGTCGCCAGTTCGATTCCGGCAGTCGGCACCATTTCTTATCAAAGTACCCTAGGTGGGGTTGGGGAGCGGTCAAACCCAACAGACTGTAAATCTGTCGCGAAAGCTTCGAAGGTTCGAATCCTTCCCCCACCACCATATATTTTATAGCTGTCCTAGCGTCATGCTAAGATGCTAAGCCAGTTATACTGCGGGTGTCGTATAATGGTAATACTTCAGCCTTCCAAGCTGATGACGCGGGTTCGATTCCCGCCACCCGCTCCAATAATGACAGCACAATCGCCTATAATTATTGAATCTATCACGGCAGTCAAGCATTAGCGATACTGTATCGTGATATTTTTTTTAGCTCAGCCATATCGGTTGTCTAATCAAGCTCATATAGCTCAGCGGTAGAGCACTCCCTTGGTAAGGGAGAGGTCTCGAGTTCAATTCTCGATATGAGCTCCATGTTTTATTGATGGTAGCCTAGATTAACGGTTTATTTATACTTGTAAATCTGCGCTATACTGATAGTGTTCAATAACTTGATAAAGTATGTCAACATATTGAAAAAGATAACACTGACGCGACAAGTATCATCATAAGGTAGCACTAAGGTGTTGCCTTTTAGTGCTGTCAGTACCTTATAGACCTCGTCTATTTGCCATGTTTTATTAATGGTTTTAGTCAGTTTAAACGCCCCTTACGTTTTATTGTCAAAACAACAGGTGGCATTCAGGGTTTGATGGTTTTATCACCACCGTATCAGCCGCCAAGCCTTTAAATATTAGTAATTCACCAATAAGAGGAATAACCCATGGCAAAGGCCAAGTTTGAACGCAGCAAGCCACACCTTAACGTCGGTACAATCGGCCACGTTGACCACGGTAAAACAACCCTAACTGCAGCTATCGCAACGGTAGCGGCTAAAACTTCAGGCGGCG